>NZ_JAMYQV010000025.1:0-101824 GCF_040321065.1 Mesorhizobium sp. M0563 | reverse complement strand
CCGACGCCGTCGTCGTCGCCGAGCCGGAACCCGCTGAATACGTCAAGATTTGCGACGTCTACGGCGCTGGCTACTTCTACATCCCCGGCACCGAAATCTGCATGCGCATCGGCGGCTACGTCCGCTATGACATCTCCGCCGGCGATGCGGGCGCGTTCACTGGTGCCCGTTACCAAGACCTTTCGGAAGCCTTGGAAGGCAGGGACGATGTCAACGACGGCTATTTCAAGCAGGCTCGCTTCACGCTGAGGACCTATACCGGCCAGGAAACCGAGATGGGCACCTTGAAGACCTACACCGAGACCCGCTTCAACTGGGGAACCGGTTATCACGGGGTCGATCTCGACGGCAACCCGGCCACCCCTGATGCACAATTCTCCAGCTTTGGCAGCAGAGGCGTTTCGCTGAACTTCGCCTGGATCCAGCTCGGTGGTCTCCGCGTCGGTAAGGACGAAACGGCCTTCAATACGTTCACCGGTTACGCCGGCAACGTCATCAACGATACGCTGGTTCCCTACGGCGGCTTCGACACCAACGTCATCCAGTACTACTTCGATGCCGGCAACGGCTTCTCGGCCGTGGCGTCGTTGGAAACCGGTGAAGGCTTTATCCTCAACGACGACAACACCGCGCTCCACCTGGGTCACGATTCGATCGACAGCTATGTTCCATATGTCGTCGGCGGCGTGAAATACACGCAGGGCTGGGGTTCGATCTCGGGCGTCATTGCCTATGACAGCGCAGTGGAAGAATGGACAGGCAAGGCTCGCCTGGACGTGACGCCGATGCAGAACCTGACGCTGTTCCTGATGGCCGGCTACGGTTCGGACGACAATATCCCACGCAACTTCTACAAGCAGTGGAGCGGCAACTGGGCAGTTTGGGGTGGTGGCACTTACACCATCAACGAGAAGACCTCGTTCAACCTTCAGGCGGCGTATGACGAAGGCGAGAACGTCGGCATCGCGGCGAACATTGCCTACGACATCGTTCCCGGCTTCACGATCACGGCCGAAGTCGACTACCTGCACTTCGGTGACAACAATTTCGACAATTGGACCGGTGCTACCGACGAAAACAGCATCGGCGGTGTCCTCCGCTTCCAGCGCTCGTTCTAAGGGCTGGACTTAAGCAACTGAAATCCAGCCCGGGCGCTTCAACGCCCGGGCTGTTTTATTTTCGCGACTGGTAGCAAACAGAAGGAAAAGGGGGTTCGGTAGCTGAACAGGGTTGTGGAACGATGTCGTTGGGATCCACCACTGGTGGATGAAATCGGCCGCAACGCTTAAAACTCTTGAAAGGGCACCGCCAAGCAGGTAGGTCTAGGCCTATCCACTCGGGGGTGTGGCGAATAATGACGAACGATGCGATTCAAGAGGGAGGGACCTCTGATCATTTTTCGATGTTTTCTTCTCAAACTGCAAAGATAAAATACAGTTACAACAAGATACGAGAAGTAAAGTCGCACAGGATCGGAGAACTTTTTTCAGCATACCGGGATATACTTTGGGATGATGGGCGGCATAAGTACAATGTCAGCTCGTTCATCGGCGAAATAGACGAGATTCTCCTTGGGGAGCGTTTCAGCGCCTTTGACCAAAGCACCCTCGACAACCTTATCGGCACCTTGCGCCAGCGCGGCAACAGCAACGCAACCATCAACCGGAAGATGGCTGCCCTCAGCAAACTGCTGCGCAAGGCTCACAAGATGGGGGATATCCACAGCCTGCCCGAGTTCCGCCGCCAGAAAGAGCGGGCGGGACGGATTCGTTTCCTCGAAAGGGACGAGGAGGCTCGGCTGTTTGCCGCCATCAAAAGCCGCAGCGAGGACGCCTATCGGCTTTCCGTCTTTCTCGTCGACACCGGTTGCCGCCTCGGCGAAGCGCTGGGCTTGATCTGGAACGATATCCAGGAGCACCGCGTCAGTTTCTGGATCACCAAGTCCGGCCGCAGCCGCACCATCCCGATGACCGAGCGGGTAAAAGAGGTGATCAAGCTGCCGGCCACCGAGGGCCGCCGGCCTAAAGGCCCGTTCACCAAGCTTAGCCAGGCGCAGTTTCGTGCCATCTGGAACGATGCCAAGGCCGAAGTCGGGCTTGGCGCCGACGATCAGGTCGTGCCGCACATATTGCGCCATACATGCGCCTCGCGTCTCGTCCAGGGCGGCATCGATATCAGGCGTGTGCAGATGTGGCTCGGCCACCAGACGCTGTCCATGACCATGCGCTACGCCCATCTGGCCACCAACGATCTCGACGGTTGCGTCACCGTGCTTGAGACGCCGCGGTACAGTGGTTCGGACGACGGCGGGGCAAGTCCGTTGTCCTCTCCACCTTCGGCAAGGCGGGAACCAAAAGGTGAGCCGGCCGCAAGCAAGGCACCAAAGCCCGCGAAGAGAAGCGCCAAATCCTGACGGTTTGGGTGGATCTGGCGTAAGTCGGTCGATCTGACAACGGATTGCAGGCCAATACATCAAGTCGGCGCTGCCCCTCACCCTTACCCTCTCCCCGTGAAAAAACGGGGAGAGGGGAGTTCGTCAGCGTTGCGGCCGTCTGTCCTTCTCCCGTCACTACACGGGGAGAAGGTGCCAGCAGGCGGATGAGGGGCGGCGCCGACATCCAACAATTATTCTCCGGGACGCCAGCAGAGCTGTTAATCGCTGCCAGAATGCTTCACAGGTACAAGATAAGGCAGAGAGTTACTTAAACTTACCGTGGTTTTACTTCCAACCGCTCCGCCGCTCCACCCGATCGAAAAAACCAGCGATCCTGCCCGGCAGGATCCCGGACTCCAAAAACGGTGCATGCCCCTGGCCGTCAGCGGTGATCGTCTCGATATCGGTATGGCGCGTCCGCATCTGCTCGAGCGTTTCGGCGGACAGCAGCTTCGAGTTGGCGCCGCGTATGACGAGCATTGGGATGGGCGCCAGCGCGTCGAACTGTGGCCAAAGATCGGGCATCGGCCGGCTGGGATCGAGGCCCGCCAGCGTATCGACCAGTTTCGGATCGAAATCGGGCAGAAATCCCTCCTCGGTCTCGCGGTAGAGGGCTGACGCCATCCGCTCCCAATCCGCATCGGTCAGCGCCGCAAAATCGGCGCCATGGGTGCTGCGCAGGCCGCGGACCACCTCTGCGTACGCCTTCGGCCTGGGCGCGGGGTCGAGATAGGAGCGGATATGGGCGAGCCCTTGCGTCTCGATCACCGGGCCGATGTCGTTGAGGACGACGGCCTTCAGCACGGCCGGCCGCATCGCCCCGAGCACATGGATGATCAGTCCGCCGCGCGACGTGCCGATGAAGGCAGCCTCCTCGATGCTCAGCGCCGCCAGCCCGGCGAGAATATCGCCAGCTTCGATGCCGATATTGTAATGGCCGATATCGGCATCGTAGGCGGACTGCCCGCGCCCGCGATAGTCGAAAGCGACGACCTTGCGCTTCGCCTGCGTCGACAGATAAAGCGCCAGCTCGTGAAAATCACGGCAATTGCGGGTCAGGCCGGGCAGGCAAACGACTGGCCAGCGGCCGGAATTCGCTTCGCCGTAGATGCGGGCGTGCAGGGACAGCCCGTCCGGCGCGGCGTAGAAGAAATCGGAGAAACCCTGCTCGGTTGCCATGTGGACTCCGTTCCTCTCGCTGCTGGCTTGTTTCAACTGCTACAGGCGAGGGGCCGGTAGGGTCAAATAGGGGAGGCGCCGAAGTTGCAGGGTCCCTCAAGGGGGAGATTGGCTGTCATCGTCGCTTTCGCCAAGTTTCGTCGGATGCAGAAAGGCACTGTCCACGAAGCTGGGACCCTTGGGGAGATGTCCGGCAGGACATGGCGGGCCGCTGTCCGCCAACTCGACGTCCGGAACTTTCAAAGCCTGAAACAAAAACCCGCCTCGTTGGGCGGGTCGTCGGTGCGAATCAGCACTATGGTTAAATTAGTAGCATAGCTGCCGGCACAAAGCAAGAACAAAATACGCTGTGACCGGCAAACTTGGCTTGAAGCCCGGTCGTCACCCCCGGCCGTTCACCAGATCCCCGACAATGTCGTACTTGCCGGAGATACGCATCTTGTAGACCTCGTAATTCTCCATCACGCGCTGGACGTAACTTCTTGTTTCCGTATAGGGAATCCGCTCGATCCAGTCGACGACGGCATCGACGTCCTTGCCGCGCGGATCGCCGTATTTCGCCACCCACTGGGCGGCGCGGGCGGGGCCGGCATTGTAGCCGGCGAAGGTCAGCACGTAGGAGCCGTCGAAACGGCCGAGCTGCTCGCCGAGAAAGGCAGCGCCCAGCGTTGCATTGTAGCCGGCATCGGTGGTCAGCCGGGCCTGAGAAAATGTCATGCCGGCCTTCTTCGCCAATTGCTTGGCGGTGCCTGGCATTAGTTGCAGCAGTCCGCGCGCGCCGGCGCTGGAGATTGCGCCGATGTTGAACTCGCTTTCCTGGCGGGCAATCGCATAGGCCAGCGCCTTGCCCGAGCCGGAGATGTTGGCGGTGTCGGGAATGACGCCGAGCGGATGCGACAGCGCGCCGACATCGATGCCGCGGGCGCCGGCGATCTTGCCGATCTTCAGCGCCATGAAATGGTTGCCTTGTCTTTCCGCCAACACCGCAAGCAGCGCCAGTTCGCCGGGGTTGTTCAGCTGCCCGGCGAGGTCGCGGTAGAGCGTCTCGGCATAGCGGTCATAGCCGGCCTCCTGCAGCCGCTTGATGGCGCTGACCGCCTCGCGGGTGGCGAAATTCTGGCGGTCGGCGGCACTTGGCTGGGGGTAGACGATGTTGAGGGTCTGCCGGCCGACGCGCTCGCCGGCGAGCTGGCCGTAAAAGGTCGTGCCGTAGCTTGCGGCGCGGCTGAAATAATCCTTGGCATTGCCGGGGCCGCCGACTTCGGCGGCGCGGCCGAGCCAATAATAGGCGCGCGACAGCGACATTGGCCCTTGGGCGAGCTCCGCGATTCGCGCAAAATGCTTGGCGGCGATGCTCGGGTCCTTGAGGCCGCGCAGCGCGTACCAGCCGGCATGGAATTCCGCCTCGGCAGCATTGGCGGGACTTTCGGCGGCATGCGCGGCGACTATTCTGTAGGCGGTCTTCATGTCGCTCTGGTCGACCAGCTCGCGCGACAGCACCCGGCGCTCGACCCACCAGGCGTCCGGATCGACCAGAGCGTCGCGGTCGCCCGGCGCCTTCATCACCAGCGCGGCGGCGTCGGAAAATTTCTGCTGCTTGCGCAGATATTCGGCTTCGGCAAAGAGATAGCCGGCCGCCCGCTGCGCTGCCGGCACCGCCTTCAGCAGCTTGGCCGCGTTCTTGTCGCCTTTGGTGACCGCCGCCCAGGCATCGGCCAATTGCTGGGCGCCGGCGAGACCGGCGACGCGCAGCGCCGAAGCGACCCGGTCGGCATAAAACATGCGCTCCATGCGGAAGCGATGGTCGGCGGCCGGGATCAGCGCACCGAACTCGCGAATGACCGCCGCCTCGTCCCTGGCTTCGAGCTTTTCGGTGCGCCAGAATGGCGACAGCACCGAGCGCGCCGCCTTGGTATCGCCCAGCGCTACATAGGAGCGGGCCAGGATCAGCACGCCCTCGAAGGTCAGCGGCTGGCTGCCGTCGAACGCCCGCACCACGATCTGCGGCGTGGGGTTCTCGCGATAGAGCGCGCGCTCGCTGTTCCTGCGCAAGGCGATCGTACCCGGCCAGTTCGGCAGCATCTTTGCCGCATCGGCGATGTCGCCGCTCGGCACCTGGTCGCCGCCATAGAGCGCGATCGCCCAGGCAAGGATGTGCCGGTCGAGCGATTTGGCCGGCAGCGCTTCGCGCACCTGGCGCGCGCGCGCAATGTCGTTTGCCGCCAGCGCATCGAGACCGCTCTTCAGCACCGCGACGCTCGCGGACGGGGACTGCTGCACCGCATCGTTCTGCGGCTCGGTCATCGGAATCGCCGACGTAACCTGCACATCGACGCTGCTGCCGATCGCCGCGCCGGGAATCAGGGCGACGATCGCGCCGATAAGCGCGAAAAGATGAGGCCGCCTGATCGGCATGGATTTGGTCATCCCCGTTCTTCGACGCTACAACAGACACAGATGAATTGAAGCTTACTCGTCTGTGATGAAGGGCCCGTAAAGAAAACCTTCTCGAGGTCATTCGAATTGCAATTGCTGGCGCAATGCTTGCCGCGCAACAATGTCGAGACTATGGTGCGCCGCTTCGCTTTCGGCTAGAAGGCGCGCACGACAAACCCGAAAGTCCCCAAGGAGTTGGACGACATGCTGAGAGGCTCGCTGACCGCGCTCGTCACACCGTTCGAAAAGAGCGGCCGTTTCGACGAGAAAGCCTTTCGCGCCTTCATCGCCTGGCAGATCGCCGAAGGCACGACGGGCGTGGTCCCGGTCGGCACCACAGGCGAGTCGCCGACGCTGTCGCATGACGAGCACCGCCAAGTCGTCAAGGTCTGCATCGAGGTCGCCAAGGGCCGGGTTCCTATCGTTGCCGGCGCCGGCTCCAACAACACCGAAGAGGCGGTTGGCCTGGTCCAGTATGCCGAGAAGGCGGGCGCCGACGCGGCCCTTGTCGTCACGCCCTATTACAACAGGCCGACGCAGCGCGGCCTCTACGCGCATTTCGCCGCCGTCGCCAAGGCTACCAGCCTGCCGATCATCATCTACAACATTCCGCCCCGCTCGGTGGTCGACATGAGCCCGGAGACGATGGGGCAATTGGTGCACGACTTCAAGAACATCGTCGGCGTCAAGGATGCCACCGGCAAGGTCGAGCGGGTTTCGGAGCAGCGCGCCACCTGCGGCAAGGATTTCTTCCAGCTCTCCGGCGAGGACGCCTCGGCCCTCGGCTTCAACGCGCATGGCGGCGTCGGCTGCATCTCGGTGACGGCAAATGTCGCGCCCAGACTCTGCGCCGAATTCCAGGAGGCGACGCTTTCCGGCGACAGCGCCAAGGCGCTCGACCTGCAGGACCGTCTGTTGCCACTGCACAAGGCGATTTTCCTGGAACCCGGCGTTTCCGGCGCGAAATATGCGCTGTCGAAGCTGGGCAAGGTCGAGAACGTGCTGCGCTCGCCGCTAATGACGGTCGAGCCGTCGACCGCCGAGAAGATCGACGCGGCGATGAAGCACGCCGGCTTGATAAATTAGGGATGAGGCGCCACCTCTCCGCATCATGAATCAAGTCAGAAAAGCCGATCCCAACAACAAGACCGTTGCGGAAAACCGCAAGGCGCGGTTTTCCTATGAGGTGCTCGACACGATCGAGGCCGGCCTGGTGCTGACCGGTACCGAAGTGAAGTCGCTGCGCCAGGGCCAGGCCAATATCCAGGACAGCTATGCCTCGGTCGAGGGCGGCGAGATTTGGCTGATCAACTCCTATTTGCCGGAATATCTGCAGGCCAACCGCTTCAACCACGAGCCGCGCCGACGCCGCAAACTCCTGCTCAACAAGCGCGAGATGGCCAAGCTGTCGCAGAGCGTCGACCGCGAAGGCATGACGCTGGTGCCGCTGAAGATCTATTTCAACGACCAAGGGCGGGCGAAGGTGCTGCTCGCCGTCGGCCGCGGCAAGAAGCTGCACGACAAGCGTGAGACCGAAAAGCAGCGCGACTGGTCGCGCGAGAAGGGCCGGCTGCTGAAAGAGCGAGGGTGAGGAGAGGTCCGCGAAGCGGACGAAAAGCCAGTGATTTGGCTTTTCGAGCGACGAACGCCCGGAGCCATGGCGGAGGGCAGGGCGGACCAATAGGGATAGGTCTCGTTTGAAAAACCGGATCGTCTTGTGGGGCGCGGCCGGTCTGCTCCTGGCGGGCCTCGTCCTGGCCGGCGGCTATGCCTACTTCCAGACGTTTTCTCCGGACCGCGGCAAATATCCGGTCAGGGGCATCGACGTTTCCCATCATCAGCGGCAGATCGACTGGCGGCGTGTTGCCGCCGACGATGTCGCCTTCGCCGTTATCAAGGCAACTGAAGGCGGCGACCATGTCGACGATGCCTTCGCCGCCAATTTGCGTGCGGCCCGCGCCGCCGGCCTTGCCGTCGGCGCCTATCACTTCTTCACCTTCTGCAGGCCGGGTGCCGATCAGGCACGCAACTTCATCTCGGTGGTGCCGCGCGATCAGCCTTTGCTGCCGCCGGTGGTAGACATCGAGTTCGGCGGCAATTGCCCGCAGCGGCCAACTCCCGAACAGTTGAGCGCCGAACTCTCAGCCTTCCTCGGCCCGGTCGAAGCAGCGTTCGGCAAGACGGCGATCCTCTATGTGACCGACGAGGCCGCGCAAGCCTATGCCGGGCAGATAGCCGGCCGCCCGCGTTGGCTGCGTTCGCTGGCGCTGCGGCCAGGCCATAACGACTGGATTTACTGGCAGTACCACAACAGGGGCCGCGTCGACGGCATCAGCGGCGACGTCGACCTGAATGTTCTCCAAGGCGGGCCGGCGACGCTGGCCGCGTTGTTTGCCGCAGCGCCTGAAGCGACGGCGTCGGATTGACGCTATTCCTGTCCAGCGAGAGCACCCTCAGTGGGCGATGACGGGAACGACGAAGCCTTCGCCAAGGTGGCTATTCATATCGCAGGCGGCGCCGTGCTAAGTACATTTGATGCCGGAGCGCCCTTCATCAGCCAATGACAGCAACGCCCCGCCTGCTGCGACGGACGGTGGGGATCCCCGCCTGGCGTTTGTCTATGCGGAGGCGGTGCGTGGCCTCCAACACCAGCAGGGCGTGGTTGAAAGTCTCAATACGCGCGCTGGAAATCTGATTTTTGCAACTGCGTTCGCGAGTTCTCTCCTTGGGGGCAGGGCGCTCCTGGATGGCGTGGGGCCTTGGGACTGGCTGGCGCTGACATTGCTTTTTCTTATCGGACTGCTGGTCGCGATTATGGTGTGGCCATATTATAACTATACGTTCCGTTTCGATCCCGAGAAGCTGCTCCAGGATTTCGTCGATCAGCATCCTCCCGCAACCATGGATGGGATGCACCGAGCGCTTGCGCTGCGCATCAAATCCGACATGGCCAGCAATTGGCGGATCATCCAACGCCTGCGCGTCGCGCTGCAGCTTGCACTGTTACTATGGTTGCTGGATCTCTTGGCCTGGTTGTTCGCGATCACCCGAATCTAGGGCTTGTGCGCCGGCGGGCGTCGTCCGGCTCTCAGTCTTCAGAAAAGCTTCTATCTGACTGAAAACGTTGACGAACATGGCTTGCGTCAGTACGCCCGTATTGGTGTTGTAGCGCGAGCAATGATAGCTGGAAAACAGCGCGATGCCATTGGCCTGCTGCTGCCCACCATGCTGGAACGGATAGGCGGCGACGCGCTGGCCGAGCGCCCGCACGGTCGACTGGTGCGCGATCGAGCCCAGCGCCAGCACGGCGCGCAGGTTTGGAAATCGGGCGATCGTCGGTACCAGGAACGTCCGGCAGGTGGCTATCTCGGCACCAACCGGCTTGTTCTCCGGCGGCACGCAGCGCACCGCATTGGTAATCGCCGTACCGACAAGCTCCAGCCCGTCATCTGGTCGCGCTTTGAATTCGCCGCGCGCAAAGCCGTGCGCGATTAGCGTATTGTAGAGCAGATCACCGGCAAAATCGCCGGTGAAGGGGCGCCCCGTCCGGTTCGCGCCGCGCAGGCCAGGCGCCAGCCCGACGATCAGCAAGCGCACCGCATCCTCGCCTTCCGGCGGCAAAAAGGTCGGCACTGGCGCGTTGAACCAGGACGGCTCGCGCTGCCGCCACTCGGCGATGAAGTCGTGCAGCCGCGGACAAAGCGGGCAGTCGCGATCGGGTTCGGGAGAGGCGGCCAGGGGCGCGGTCAAGGCAACGACCGTCAATAGTCTTCCTCGTCGACTTCGGCCGGCTCGGACCGGCGTACCGGCCGCTCCGACGGATCGCGGCCGACTTCATTCTTGAGCGCCATCAAGTCGATGAAATGGTCGGCCTGGCGGCGCAGGTCATCGGAGATCATCGGCGGCTGCGATGCCATGGTCGAGACGATCGAGACCTTGCGCCCACGCCGCTGCAGCGCCTCGACCAGCGTGCGGAAATCGCCGTCACCTGAGAAGATGACATAATGGTCGACGACATCGGCGAGCTCGAGCGCATCGACGGTCAGCTCGATATCCATATTGCCCTTGATCTTGCGGCGGCCGGTCGAGTCGGTGAATTCCTTGGCTGGCTTGGTCACCACCTTGAAGCCGTTATAATCTAGCCAGTCGATCAGCGGCCGAATCGAGGAGTATTCCTGATCCTCGACCAGCGCGGTGTAGTAATAAGCGCGCAGCAGATAGCCGCGTTTCTGGAAGCTCGACAGAAGTTTGCGGTAGTCGATGTCAAAGCCCAGCGCGCGCGAGGTGGCGTAGAGATTGGCACCGTCGATAAAGAGAGCGATTTTTTCACGAGGATCGAACATGGAAAATGTCCTTTTTCGAAATAAGCGGTCGTCTAAATGCGTGGCGACTATCGGCCGGTCTGATAATAGACCTGTTGGCCTTCATCGTTCGAGATAACGCCAGTTTTACGGCAATCCAAGGCACCATGCGGCACCGCAAGCAATTGTGATCGGCGCTGCGTCGTCGCAGGCGGCCCGCGTCAGAGCTGGGCACCGCCATAAAAGCTTGTATTTTGGCGGCGTTCGGGTTATGGACCGCGCCTGTTTTCCATCAAATCCAGGCATGAAAGGGGCAACTCATGGCCCGCGTAACCGTTGAAGATTGCATCGACAAGGTCGACAACCGCTTCGAGCTGGTGCTCCTGGCCGGCCACCGCGCCCGTCAAATCAGCCAGGGCGCGCAGATTACCGTACCTCGCGACAACGACAAGAATCCGGTCGTTGCGCTCCGCGAAATCGCCGACGAGACGTTATCGCCGGACGACCTCAAGGAAGATCTCATCCATTCGCTGCAGAAGCATGTCGAGGTCGACGAGCCGGAAGCCGATGGCGAGGCGATTGCCGACCAGACCGGCAGTGCCGTTGCGGCCACCGATGCCGACGACGCCGAGGACAACGTCACCTTCGATCGCATGACCGAAGAAGACCTGTTGGCCGGCATCGAAGGGCTGGTACCGCCGGAAAAAAGCGACGATTATTGATCTTAGCAACAACTGCCGACACTTTCGCGTCGGCAGTTTCGTGGCTATCTATGACATGCGCCGTACGTCAGTGCGGCGCATGATTCATTTCAGCATTGCGAGATCCCGCCATGATGCGTCAGTATGAGCTTGTCGAGCGCGTCCAGCGCTACAAGCCTGACGTCAACGAGGCGCTGCTCAACAAGGCCTATGTCTACGCCATGCAGAAGCATGGCCACCAGAAGCGCGCCTCCGGCGATCCCTATTTCTCGCATCCGCTCGAAGTCGCCGCCATCCTCACCGAAATGCACATGGACGAGGCGACGATTGCCGTTGCCTTGCTGCACGACACGATCGAGGACACCACGGCGACCAGGGCCGAGATCGACGAATTGTTCGGCCCGGAAATGGGCAAGCTGGTCGAAGGCCTGACCAAGCTGAAGAAGCTCGACCTCGTTTCGAAGAAGGCCGAGCAGGCGGAGAACCTGCGCAAGCTGTTGCTGGCGATCTCGGAAGATGTGCGCGTGCTTCTGGTCAAGCTCGCCGACCGCCTGCACAATATGCGCACCCTCGACCATGTGCCGGAAGCCAAGCGCCTGCGCATTGCCGAAGAGACGATGGACATCTACGCGCCGCTGGCCGGCCGCATGGGCATGCAAGGCATGCGCGAGGAGCTGGAGGAGATCGCCTTCCGCTTCATCAATCCCGAAGCCTACCGCGCCGTCACCGCGCGGCTTGCCGAAATTTTCGAGCGCAACAAGGGCGTGCTGTCCGAGATCGAGAAGGCGCTATCCACGCTGTTCGACAAATATTCGATCAAGGCCGAGGTCAAGAGCCGGCAGAAGAAGCCGTGGTCGGTGTTCCGCAAGATGGAGGCCAAGGCGCTGTCGTTCGAGCAGTTGTCCGACATTTTCGGCTTCCGCGTCGTTGTCGAGACGGTCGAGGACTGCTATCGCGCGCTCGGCGCCATCCACACCACCTGGTCGATGGTGCCCGGCCGTTTCAAGGACTATATCTCGACGCCGAAGCAGAACGACTACCGCTCGATCCACACCACCATCGTCGGCCCGTCGCGCCAGCGCGTCGAATTGCAGATCCGCACCTACCAGATGAACAAGATCGCCGAATACGGCGTCGCCGCTCATTCGATCTATAAAGATACCGGCGGCAAGATGAATGGTGCCGCCCATGCGATCTCGAAGGAGACCAATGCCTATGCCTGGCTGCGGCGCACCATCGAGCAGCTTGCCGAAGGCGACAATCCCGAGGACTTTCTCGAAAACACCAAGCTGGAACTGTTCCAGGACCAGGTGTTCTGCTTTACGCCGAAAGGCATGCTGATCGCGCTGCCGCGCGGCGCCACGCCGATCGACTTTGCCTATGCCGTCCACACCGACGTTGGCGACACTTGCGTCGGCGCCAAGGTCAATGGCCGCATCATGCCGCTGATGACGGAGCTGAAGAACGGCGACGAGGTCGAGATCATCCGCTCGAAGGCGCAGGTGCCGCCGGCGGCGTGGGAATCGGTGGTCGTTACCGGCAAGGCGCGCTCGGCCATCCGCCGTGCCACCAAGAACGCTATCCGCAAGCAATATTCGGGTCTCGGTATCCGCATTCTGGAGCGCGCCTTCGAACGGTCCGGCAAGACCTTCACCAAGGAAAACCTGAAGCCGGTGCTGCACCGGCTGGCACGCAAGGACATCGAGGATGTACTGGCCTCGGTCGGGCGTGGCGAACTTGCCTCTACCGATGTCATGAAGGCGGTGTTTCCCGACTACAAGGACGAGCGCGTCACGCTGGTCGCGCCCAAGCAGCGCGAGGAGGGCTGGTCGAAGATCCGCAACGCCGCCGGCATGCTGTTCCAGATTCCGGGCCGCGCCGCACGCAAGGACAAGAACCAGCCGCGTGACGATGCGGTGCCGATCCGCGGTGTGCGCGGCGATCTGCCGGTGCGCTTCGCGCCGGAGGGGGCGGTGCCCGGCGACCGCATCGTCGGCATCGTGCAGCCGGGAACCGGCATCACCATCTATCCGATCCAGTCGCCGGCGTTGCAGGCCTTTGACGACCAGCCCGAGCGCTGGATCGACGTGCGCTGGGATATTGACGAGCGCACCAAGGAGCGGTTCCCGGCGCGTGTCTCGGTCACCGCCATCAACGCACCGGGTTCGCTGGCCGACATTGCGCAGGTCGTCGCATCCAACGATGCCAACATCCACACTTTATCGATGGTGCGCACCGCGCCCGATTTCACCGAAATGCTGATCGATCTCGAAGTGTGGGATCTTAAGCACTTGAACCGGCTGCTGTCGCAGCTAAAGGACAATTCGAGCGTCAGCGACGCGCGACGCGTGAATGGGTGAATAGTGAATAGTGAATAGTGAAAGAGGGTGCTCTCACTACTCACTACTATTCACCATTCACTATTCACCATGACATGGAGCGAACGATGAATACCGACGAAGTGCTGGGCATTTTCCGCGAGGCCGGCGCCGTTCTCGAAGGGCATTTTATCCTGACGTCCGGCCTGCGCAGCCCGGTCTTATTGCAAAAGGCGCGCGTTTTCATGCATGCCGACAAGACCGAGCGCTTGTGCAAGGCGCTGGCCGAAAAGATCCGCGCTGGCGTTCCCGGCAGGATCGACTATGTCGTCGGCCCAGCGATCGGCGGGCTGATCCCGGCCTATGAGACCTCGCGCCATCTTGGTGCGCCGGCGATCTGGGTCGAGCGGGAAGGGGGCGAATTCAGGCTCCGCCGTTTCGAAATCGCCAAGGGGTCGCGCGTTGTCATTGTCGAGGACATCGTCACCACCGGCCTGTCGATCCGCGAGACCATCGACTGCCTGCGCGGCCTTGGCGCCGAAGTCGTTGCCGCTGCATGCATTATCGACCGCTCGGCCGGCAAGACAGATGTCGGCGTGCCGCTGATCGCGCTCGCCGAATACGAGGTTCCGGCCTATCCGGCCGACAGGCTGCCGCCCGAGCTTGCCGCCATACCGGCGATCAAGCCGGGCAGCCGCAATTTATAACGGAGCGCCGCCGTGATCACCGGCATCGATCATTTCGTGCTGACAGTTCGTTCGGTAGACGATAGCTGCGCCTTCTATCAGCGCGTGCTTGGCTTCAAGCGCCTCGACGAGCCGGACCGACCAACGGCGCTGCTGTTTGGAACGCAAAAGATCAATGTGCATGAGGTCGGGCGCACCTTCGAGCCGAAGGCCAAGGCGCCGACTCCCGGCTCTGGGGATTTCTGTCTTGTTGCCGCCCGGCCGCTCACCGAGATATGCGCCAGCCTCGCGGCCAACGGCGTAGCCATAGAGGTCGGCCCGGTCGAGCGTATCGGCGCCTGTGGCCCGATGATGTCGGTCTATTTCCGTGACCCGGACGGCAACCTCGTCGAGGTCAGCGAGTATCGTTCCTGAGGCTCCTCAAATTCGCCGCGATCATGCCCTGTTCAGAATGGCGATACCCAAGGCTGCCGCAAGTGGCGACCGAGCGGATGCCGTCGGCCTCGTTGTTCTTCGGCTAGCACATCGCTATATCAAAGTCGTAGTTGCCTTTCGGTGACCGCAAAGCGCAGCATAGGGCTGTCGCGCCCCGGCTGGGAAAAGCCGGCGCGAAGCCATTGATGGAACTAGGAACAGGAACAGAGTGCTTTTTCGACGGCGCAAGCCTGATGGTTTTTTCGAGCGGGTGCGTACTTATTTGTGGCCGCGCCGCTCTTTCTCGCGCTCGCTGCGGTATTTTTCCAAGCGCATCCTGCGGCTTAGGGCCACGCCGCATGCCGTGGCCGCCGGTGTTGCGGCGGGCGTATTCGCGTCTTTTTTCCCGCTTGGCTTCCACTTCATCATTGCCGCCATGCTGTGCTGGCTGATCGCCGGCAATCTGGTCGCGGCAGCACTCGGCACGGTCTTCGGCAATCCCCTGACCTTTCCGCTGCTATGGGCCGCCTCCTGGGAGGTCGGCAAGCTGATCCTGCATGAACACCTGCCGGCGCATGGCCCACCCGCGCATCTCGGCGACATGCTGCATAATCTTTCCTTTGCGCAGTTGTGGGGACCGGTGCTTAAGCCGATGACCATTGGCGCAATACCGCTTGGCTTGGTTTTCGGCCTGCTGTTTTACGGCATTACCCGCTGGGGTATGGTCACTTTCCACGAGCAGCGCCGCAAGCGTCTGGCCGAAAGAGCCGCAAAGGCTGGAAAAACCGGGCCGGAAGTTCCTGCCGAATGATTATCGGTATCGGCAGCGACCTCATCGACATCAGACGCATTGAGAAGTCGCTGGAACGTCATGGCCAGCGCTTCATCCAACGCATCTACACCGAGATCGAACAGGCGCGCTCCGAAAACCGCGCGGCGCGTGCGGCCTCCTATGCCAAGCGTTTCGCTGCCAAGGAGGCCTGCGCCAAGGCATTGGGCACCGGTCTGGCGCAGGGTGTGTTCTGGCGCGACATGGGCGTCGTCAACCTGGCCAGCGGCAAGCCGACCATGGCGCTGACCAACGGGGCGGCAGCGCGGCTGGACGAAATCCTGCCTGAAGGGCACCGCGCCGTGATCCACCTCACCATCACCGATGATTTTCCGCTCGCTCAAGCCTTTGTGATCATTGAAGCGTTGCCGGTCGAAGAAGCGCCACATTGATTGCATCTGACGACCGGCATGACGTTGCCCAGCGCGCGCCGAGACTCTATACCATCCAACGCACAATCGAGGACGACATGAGCGTGGCTGAAAAAACCCAGAAGAAATCCGGCGGACTTGGCGAAACCGTCAGCGTCATCGTCCAGGCCCTGCTGCTTGCGCTGGTCATCCGCACGCTCCTGTTCCAGCCGTTCTCGATCCCGTCCGGTTCGATGCGGCCGACTTTGCTCGAAGGCGACTATCTCTTCGTCACCAAATGGTCTTACGGCTTCTCCCGCTACTCGCTGCCGTTCGGGCCGAACATCTTTTCGGGCCGCATCTGGGGCTCCGAGCCGAAGCGCGGCGACGTGGTGGTGTTCAAGTTTCCGCCGGACCCTTCCGTCGACTACATCAAGCGCGTCGTCGGCCTGCCGGGCGACAAGATCCAGGTCAAGGATGGCCAGCTCTTCATCAACGACGTCGCTGTGCCACGCGTCAAGGTCGGGCAGATCGACAACCACGACATCACCGAGGAGAACGGGCCGGTCGATGTCTATCGCGAGACGCTGCCGAACGGCGTCACCTACGACACGCTCGACCTGACACAGGCTTCGATCGGCGACAACACCAAAGAGTTCAAGGTGCCGCCCGGTCACTATTTCATGATGGGCGACAATCGCGACAACTCGTCCGACAGCCGCTTCACCGTCGGCTTCGTGCCGGAAGAGAATTTGGTCGGCCGCGCCAACCTCATCTTCTTCTCGATCGGCGGCAGCGCCAGCCCGCTCGAAATCTGGAAATGGCCGTCGCAGATGCGCGCCTCGCGCCTGTTCCATTTCGTCAATTAGGACCATGGCGGCGACAAAACGGCTGACCGCCGATGCGCTCGCCGAGGCGCTCAAGGAGCGCACCGGCCACAGTTTTGGCGACCACCAACGCCTGCAGCGGGCGCTGACCCATGCCAGCGCTCGCGGCAGTCATGCCGGCATCGACTACGAACGCTTCGAATTCCTGGGCGACCGCGTTCTCGGCCTTGTCGTTGCCGATATGCTGCTGGCGGCATTTCCCGACGCTGCCGAGGGTGAGCTGTCGCTCAGATTGAACGCCCTGGTCAACGCCGAGGCCCTGGCGGAAATCGCCGAGGAGATCGGCCTGCCGGAACTCATTCGCGCCGGTTCGGACGTACGCGGCCTCGATGGGCGCAAGCGCGTCAATCTGCGCGCCGACGCACTGGAATCGCTCATCGCCGTGCTCTATCTCGACGGCGGGTTGGAAGCGGCCCGTGCCTTCATCCACAGGTACTGGCAACCGCGCTCACAAGCCATCGACGCCGCCCGCCGCGATGCGAAGACCGAACTTCAGGAATGGGCGCATCAGGCGGCAGGCGCGGTGCCGGTTTACATAATCGACAGCCGCGAGGGACCGGACCACGATCCGCTGTTCACCGTCAGCGTCAAGGTCGGCGCCTATCCGCCAGCGACCGGCAGCGGGCGCTCCAAGCGCGAGGCAGAGCAGGCGGCAGCCGCGGCACTTCTGCAGCGGGAAGGCGTCTGGCTCAATCAAGGGAGTGCCGCATGACCGCCACCGAAGCTCCGGCAACAGAAGCTCCCGCTACCCGCTCCGGCTTCGTCGCGCTGATCGGCGCGCCCAATGCCGGGAAATCGACGCTGGTCAACCAATTGGTCGGCGCCAAGGTATCGATCGTGACGCACAAGGTGCAGACCACGCGCGCCATCGTGCGCGGCATTGCCACCCACAACAACGCGCAGATCGTCTTCGTCGACACGCCGGGCATATTCAAGCCGAAGCGCCGGCTGGACACCGCGATGGTGACCACAGCCTGGGGCGGTGCCAAGGACGCCGATATCGTGCTGCTCTTGATCGATGCCGAGCGCGGCATCCGGGGCGATGCCGACGCCATCCTCGAGCGGCTGAAGGATGTCCGGCAGCCGATGGTGTTGATCCTCAACAAGGTCGATCGGGTCAAGCACGAGACGTTGCTGGCATTGTCGGCGGCAGCCAACGAAAGGGTGCCGTTCAAGCGCACCTTCATGGTTTCGGCGCTGACCGGGTCCGGCTGCAAGGACCTGCTCGACTATCTCGCCGAGACCTTGCCGGCCGGACCTTGGTACTACCCGGAAGACCAGATCTCTGACCTGCCGATGCGCCAACTCGCGGCCGAGATCACCCGCGAAAAGCTCTATCTCAGGCTGCATCAGGAACTGCCCTATTCCTCCCACATCGAGACCGAGAAATGGGAAGAGAAGAAGGACGGCTCGGTGCGCATCGACCAGACCATCTATGTCGAGCGCGACAGCCAGAAGAAGATCGTGCTCGGTCATAAGGGCGAGACGATCCGCGCCATCGGCCAGGCCGCGCGCATGGAAATATCAGGCATACTCGAGCAGAAGGTGCACCTCTTCCTGTTCGTCAAAGTGCGCGAGAACTGGGGCGACGATCCCGAGCGCTACCGTGAAATGGGGCTCGAATTTCCGCACTGAGCCTGTTTGGGCGATCCGCCGAGCGGCCTGTTGGCCGCCGCCTCAGGATTACCCAAGTGCCAGCGACACGCCGTCGGCAAGATGTTCGGCATCGGAGGCGTTTTCGAAGGGGATGCCCGTTCTTGCATAGTCGAGCGGCGAGAGATTGGAGCCGTCGGCGCTGATCAGCGCAGCCTGGCGCCTTGCCGCCTGCATCTCGCCCAGCTGAGCGTAACAGGCGGCAAGCCGGGTGCGGATCCATGGCCTCGGTCGCGTCGCCAGCTCCAGCGCCTCGGCAGCCGTGCGGTATTCGCCCAGCATGTATAGCGCGAGCGCGCGATCGTACTGATACCAATGAGGGTCCAGCGGGTTGATGCGGATGGCGCGTGCCAGCCAGGCGAGCGCGTCGAGCGGCCGGCAGCGCATCGTCAACAGATGCCCCATCTGCTCGATACAGTCCGCGTCGCCCGATTGAGCTCGAGCGCGATGCGCAAGTGATGCTCGGCCGCCTCGTGCTCACGCATATTGAGCCGTACCAGCGACTGGATGCGGTGTGCCGTTGCCTGGTCCGGCGACAATGCGATGCCCCGGTCGGCCAGGTCGCGGGCCTTCGTCAGAACGGCGTCGCTGGTGGGTCCGAATTCGCTGTTAAGCACATGCGACAGCGCCAGATAGGTGTAAGCGAGGCCATAGGCCGGGTCTCTGACGATCGCCGCTTCGAAAAACGCTGCCGCTTCTTTCAGTTCGCTTTGCGCCGGATCGCGCAGCAAAGCGACGCCGCGCAGCACCAGTTCATGGGCGGCGAGGCTGGCTACCGGCTGCCGCGAGGCACGTTGCAGGCCGGCATTGTTCACCCGAACCACCAGCCGGCCGACGATCTTTTCGACGATCTCCTGCTGGATGGCGGACAGCCCGGCGTAATCGGCCTGGTGGCGATCCCCCCAGAGCTGGGAAGCGCTGGCTGCGTCAACGAGATTGACCGCACAGACGATGCTGTCTGCGTGCCGGCGCACCGAACCCTCGATGAGATAATCGGCGCCGATGCGCGAACGCACGACAGGCCATTCACTGGGCGAATATGAGGCAAACGAGAAGCTCGAATTGCGCGCCAGGACCGTCAGCGTGTCGAAGCGGGCGAGGCCGTTGATAATGTCTTCGGCAATACCGTCGACGATCGCTTCGTCGGCCGGATCGGCGCTGTCATTGCGGAACCTGAGCACCGCCACGATCGGCTGTGCGCCGGGTTCGGGCACCGGTTCGATTTCAGGGATCAGCATGTAGCCGCGCTTCGATACGGTCCGTATAGTTTCCTCGCCGAGCACCTTGCGGATCTCGCGAATCAACTGCGTCAGCGAATCCTCGGTGACGAAAACACCCGGCCAGACCGCATCCATCAGTTCCGACTTCGGCACCACACGGCCGATATGGCGGGCGAGATGCGTCAGCAATGCGTAGGCTTTCGGCCGCAGGAAGGCCGGCTGTTCGGCCCGGCCGAGCGTACCTTTGCCCAGATCGAGCGTGAAACCGCCAAACTGAAAAACCTGGTCAGTGGCCGAACCCGCCATCGAGACGGCCCGCTCCCTGAAGCCGTGCCTTTATTGGCCTACGGCTGGAGGGCTGGGTCAAGGTCTGTCGCCGCCGAAAGCGGCTTTTGATTTGGGCGCCGCAAATTAGACGGTGCCAGCGAGGGTGGGCTGCGTTGCCGACCTGCGGACGAAGCTTTCGGTACCGTAGAAGACAACGATGGCGACGGCAGCCACCGCCCAGATCGCAACACCGATCCATTGCTGCTGCACATGGTCGGCGTCGATGAACACCTTGCCCAGGAAGCGCACGCTGTTCTGATGGGTGACATGCATGAGAATGGCGAGAAGCACACTGCCGGTGTTCTGATAGAGCCAGGTGAACACCACTGCCGCCAGCACGACGTTGATCGTGCCGTAGACGCTGAGATCGCCGACCAGGCCGAGCGGAAAATGCCAGATTGCCCAGATCGCGCCGAGGATCAGGCTTCCGGCCAGCGCTGAATGGCTGGCCATCAGCCGCGGTGTCGCAAAGCCGCGCCATCCCGGCTCTTCGCCAAGCGGGCCGCTGAAGACCGCATACAGCGCGATGATCGGCAGTATCTCAGTGACAGCAGGAATGTTGCTCCAGACCGGCGTCGCCGAGCCGAACAGCGGATTGACCAGGATCGAGGCAAGCTGCGTGCCGAATGGCAGGCCGAATGCCACCAGATACCACAGCGGAGATACCCGCCACTTCACCACGGAAGCGAGAATGGCCTTGACCGAAGCCCAGCCTCCGGAAAGGGCTGCGACAACGAATCCGGAGACCATCGGGCCGAAGGTAAACCAGGGAATGCTATCGCCATTCGACAGGTAGAACGGGATGAAGGCAAACCAGCTCAGGGCAAGCGCCAACGAAAAGAAGGCAGCCAACTGATGCTGCCGCACCAGGTGCAGGAACGAAGTCATGTCAGTCCTCTCACGGGCAGATGACAATGAGAGGTCGCCGGGCTGCCCAATCGGTCGACTTGCATTTTTTACAGCCGGCCGAATCATTCCGGGAGGCTATGCGTGGACCACGTCGGTCGACCCGTTTCTTATTGGCACCGGCGCGACCCGAAATCCTGAGCGGGTTCTGAGAAATTTCCGATATTCCATGCAAAATCGGTCAGTTAGATCGGCTGGAGCACCTGCCGACACTGCGACCGTGCGTGGTTCCCGTTTGTCGTCTCTCCGTCATACACCCTGCCTATAGGCTGTGCGAAAGACCCGCTTCCGAGCAAACCGGAACAGGCGGGCAAACAGCCAGATTAGGACATGACCGGGACTTGGAATCGCATCGACCCCATCCGTCAGATCGAGTTTGCAAACGCCGTCGCTGTTGAGATCGAGCGCGTGCTGGCGCGGCAAGGCAAGGTGACGAACAGCGATGCGGTCGTCGCAGCGGGCAGGGTCGCCGGGGCCGTTGCCGCCGCCGTCGCCCTGCTTGCGCCGACCGACATCAGGGCGATCGACACCATGCAGGAAAGATTGCCCGGCATGGCGTCGCGGTTCGTGCGGATATTGGCGGCCGAAGCGACGGAACGCCGTACCCGGACGCCTCTGTCGACGGCGCACGAAGGCCAAGGGGCAGACATCCAACCCCTGGCCGGAACGGGCGACCTCGACGCGATGCGGGTCGAGGACTGGGCCGGTCGGGTCGCCGGGTCGACCTTCCTGCAGGAAAATCTCGGCATATCGCGCTCGACCCTGCATCGCTGGCAGCGGAGCGGCACGGTCGTTGCGTTGCGCACCGGTGGCCGCAAACATGTATTTCCTCTGGCGCAGTTCGTCGACGGCAGGCCGGCTCCGGGTATCAACGAAGTGTTATCCGCGATGCCCGATCCGCGGCGTGCCTGGTCGTGGCTGGTCGGCCCCGCGCCCGGCCTTGCCGGACGTATTCCCATTGAAATGCTCAAACAGGATCTGGTGGCGGAAGTCGTTCTTGCCGCACAGAACGCAGCGATGGCGAAGTTGGCTTGATTTTCGCCGCCAACGTTAGAAGTCTATTCCAAAAAATAACACGTAAAAGGAATGTCAACCGGACTATGACCGGTTTGCCGGCTAATGGAATAAGTATAGTTTCGTACAATTGTGACAATGTCTCGTTTGTGCCGGGAGCAAACGTGAAGAAAATATGAAGTGATATTTGTGCAACATGGATTTCTTCTGTTATACAAACATTGATTATTTTTGGAATCGTCATTGAGACTGGAATGCGGATGAGTATGTTCGCCGCCTGAAGAGGGGGTGCGGTGCGCGCCTTTTTCGACGTGGGTGAGGCGTTCAGCCGTTCAACCCATGAATCCAAAGCCATTTTTAACTTTGACTGGAGAGGTCAGAAAATGAATATCAAGAGCCTTCTTCTCGGCTCAGCCGCGGCATTCGTCGCGGTCTCCGGCGCGCGCGCCGCCGACGCTGTTGTGGTCGCCGAGCCGGAACCCGCTGAATACGTCAAGATCTGCGACGTCTACGGCGCCGGCTACTTCTATATCCCCGGCACCGAAACCTGCCTGCGCATCGGCGGCTATGTCCGCTATGACGCCAGCTTCGGCGACGGTGGCCGCGTTTTCGACGGCGCGACGACCCACGACCTTATGGACGGTGACGAACAGCAGACCTGGAACAAGAATGCCCGCTTCAATTTGAAGACGTGGACCGGCCAGGAAACCGAGCTCGGCACGTTGAAGACCTACACCGAGACCCGTTTCAACTTCGGCAATACCAAACACACCGTGAGCGGTGTTGATTTCAGCGTGCAGGACAACAAGGCGGTTACCCTGAACTTCGCCTGGATCCAGCTTGGAGGTTCCCGCGTCGGCAAGGATGAAACTGTCTATGATTCGTTCATCGGCTACGCCGGCAACGTCGTCCAGGACACCATCATCCCGTACGGCACCAAGGACACCAACCTGATCAGTTACTATTTCGACGGCGGTAACGGCTTTACGGCAGTCGCCTCGGTCGAAACAGGCTCCGGCGCTGACCAGTCGATCGACAGCTACGTTCCGTTTGTCGTCGGCGGCGTGAAATACAAGGGTGACTGGGGTGCGATCACCGCCGTCGGCGCCTATAACAGCACGTCGGAAGAATGGGCCGGCAAAGCTCGCCTCGACGTCAAGCCGATTACTGACCTGACCCTGTTCGTGATGGCGGGCTACGGCAGCGACGACAACGTCGCAAAGAACTTCTACAAGCCGTGGACTGGCAACTTTGCCGTCTGGGGCGGCGGCAGCTATGCCGTCAACAAGAAGACCTCTTTGAACGCCCAGGTCTCCTATACCGACGACAAAGACTTCGCCGTTGCGGCCAACGTCGCCTACACCATCGTTCCTGGTTACACGATCACCGCCGAAGTCGATTATTACGACAATTTCGATGCCGACGATGCCGACGCAATCGGCGGCATCTTCCGCTTCCAGCGCTCGTTCTGATCAAACGACGATCTCGCAAAAACGGCCCGTAGCGATACGCTACGGGCCGTTTTGGTTTGGCGGCGGATAAGTCGCTCATCTTGATTTCGCCATCGAACCGGTGACAAGCTCTGGTCATGGAATGGCGCGACGAGGGAATCATTCTCGGCACCCGCAAGCATGGCGAAACCAGCGCCATTCTCGAGGTGATGACACGTGCGCATGGCCGCCATCTCGGTCTCGTGCGCGGCGGCCGTTCGCGCAAGCAGCAGCCGGTCTTGCAGCCCGGCAACCGCGTCGACCTGTTGTGGCGGGCGCGGCTCGACGAACATCTCGGCACCTTCCAGGCCGAGGCCATCGAAATGAACGCCGCCCGGCTGATGGACAGCGCCGTTGCCGTTTACGGCTTGCAGACGATGGCCGCGCATTTGCGTCTTCTGCCCGAGCGCGATGCCCATCGCGGTCTCTATGAGACGCTCGCGGTCATGATCGCCCATCTCGACGATGCCGATGCCGCCGGCGAGCTGGTGGCCCGCTTCGAGCTGCTGGTTCTCGACGAACTCGGTTTCGGCCTCGATCTCAGCCAGTGTGCGGCGACCGGCACCAGGCAGGATCTTGCCTACGTCTCGCCGAAATCCGGCCGCGCCGTGTCGCGGGCGGCGGGCGCGCCGTGGCGCGACAAGATGCTGGCGCTGCCTGCCTTCCTGCAGCGCGGTTCGGGCCTGCGCGCCGATCCGGCGGCGATCGACGACGCCTTCCGGTTGACCGGCTTCTTTTTGACCCGCCATGTCTACGAGCCGCGCGGTATCGAACCACCCGGCGCCCGCGCCGGCTTCCTCGCCGCCTTGCGCAAGCATTATGCGGGCGGCAAGGCAATCGCCGGGGAAACCGCCGTCGGCGAAGCCATCAGGTGAGCGAAGTGGAACTCTACCCCGGCCGGGTTTCGCCGCTTGGCCTCGACATTATTTGACGCGGCCGATCACACCAGGGACCGGCGAGGTGGTGTGCGAGGGCAAAGTGGTGCACAAGGGCCGCACGCTGGCGGTTTCGGAAGCGGCGCTGAAGGATGCCAATGGCAAGCTGCTGGCTTTCGGCACCGAAACGTGCTCGATCTTTCCGGCGGCCAATCTGGCGGCACGTTGAATGGACCGGCCGTCTGGCCGCCGCATTTGAATGTCACTGAACATTGAATGTCAGTGACGACTGGCCTGGTTTGGGGGAACCGCCATGTTTGAAAGCCTGATTGGCCTCGTCGCCATCATCGCGCTGTTCGTCATCATTTCACGCCAGCAGCGCCGTATCGGCCTGATCGAGCGCGAGCTTGGCGCGTTGCGCAGCCTCGTGCTTTCGGGCGCGCCTGTCCTGCCGCCGCAAGCCAAGGAACCGGCTGCAAACGACAGCAAACCGGCGGATGGCGCAATCCCGCCGGCGGCGGCAGCCGACATGGCCGCATCGCCAGGGGCCGAGACCGCAGCGGTCGCATCAGCCACAGAGGCAGAAGCCGATACCGCGGCGCCGTCCGCACCCGAGCCGGCGCAACCGGCGGCAGCGGCGAAAGCCGCCCGCCAATCCGACGTCGAAACGGCGCTCGGTACCCGCTGGGCGGTATGGGTTGGTGGCATCGCGTTGGCGCTGGGCGGCCTGTTCCTGATCCGCTACACCATTGAGGCCGGCATTTTCGGGCCACGCGTGCGGCTTGCCATGGCGGCGGCACTTGGGCTGGTGCTGGTCGCCGGCGGCGAGTTCATCCGGCGCACCGGCTTCAGGGTGCCGGTGCAAGGTGCCGCCGGTGCCTATATCCCGGCGATCCTGACGGCGGCCGGCGCTTTCATCCTCTTCGGCACCGTCTACGCCGCGTACAGCATTTACGGTTTCATCGGCCCGGCGCTCGCTTTCACGCTGCTCGGCGCCATCGGGGTGGCGACGATCGCGGCAAGCCTGGTCCACGGTCAGGCGCTGGCCGGCGTAGGCCTGCTCGGCGCCATGGTGACGCCGCTACTCGTCGCCTCGCAGGCGCCCAATCCGTGGGCGCTGTTTGGCTATCTGGCGATCGTGCTCGCCGCCACCGGCGTCATTGCCCGCATCCGCGACTGGAGGCTCTTGATGGCCGCAGCCTTCGTCGCCACCGGCATCTGGACCATCTTCTACATGACCGAAGCGCCGGGGACGAACCTTTCCGTCATCCTCTTTATCGACGTGGTGACACTGGCCGTGCTCGCCTTCGTGTGGCTTGGCCGTCGCAGCGAAGCGGTCGCCGGCACCGGCTTCGACTGGCCGTCGATCGCGCCGGGGTTCTTCGACGCTCTTTCAGCGCTGGCCCTGTTCGTCGATCCGGTCTTTGCCGCCGCCGGCGATGCCCTGCAGGGCGCGGCCCTTATCGTAGCCCTGGTGGCGGTAGCGCTCTACCGTCCGCGAGCGCTTGCACTGCTGCACGCCGCCGGGCTGGCGACGGTGCTGGTCTATCTCGGCATCATTCCGCCGACCACGGTCGCCGCCGATTTTTCGGGCGGCGCTCTCGGTGTCGATGGCGTGCCGGTTGCGGCGTCTGATGCCTTGATGCTCAGGATCGGCATCGCGCTGGGCCTGGTCTTCATCGGCGCCGGCTTTTGGGCAGCGCGCCGTTTTGCGGCTCCTGGCTGGCTGCGCGCCGCCACATGGGCGGCATGGAGCGCTGTCGCGCCACTGGTCATCCTGCTGGCGCTCTGGTTCACCTTCGGCAATCTCGACCGTGACCTTGCTTATGCGGCCGCAGCGGCCGTTTTGGTCGGGATCTTCGTCGCCGGCGGCGAATGGATAGCGCGCGGCGAAGCGCCGCCGCTGACCGGCGGCGCTGCCGTCTCCTTCGCGCTCGCCGGCGCGGCGATTGCCGGCCTGCTGATGTTGCATATGGCCTTTGGTTCCGGCTGGACAACCATCCTGCTCGGAGCAGCCGCCGTTGTGCCGGCGCTGGCGACGCGCTGGCGCAGCTATCCGGTGCTTGGCTGGATTTCGGTCGGTGCGGTGATCGCAGTGCTCGGCCGTGCCGCCTTCGACCCGACCATCGTCGGTGCCGAGTTCCTGTCGAAAACACCGGTATTTAACTGGCTGCTGCTCGGATATGGCGTGCCGGCGCTCGCCTTCGGCTTTGCCGCCTGGCAACTCGCCCGCACAACCAATGGCCGGCCGCGCCTCGCCATGGAGGCCGGCGCCGCGCTGTTTGCTCTGCTCGCCGTTGCCATGCTGGTGCGTCATGCCATGCATGGTGGCGTCATCGACAGCGGCTCGATGACACTTGCCGAACAGGCGATCTATACGCTGATCGCCATCGGCGCCGGTGCAATCCTGGTCGCGATCGACATGCGCTCGCCAAGCTCGGTGCTACGTTACGGCTCGATGGCTGCTGGGGTGCTCTCGGTCGCCTTCATCGTCATCCGGCATTTTGTGGTGCTGAACCCGCTGCTGACGGATGAATCGACCGGCGGCATTCCGGTGTTCAACCTTCTGTTCCTCGCCTATCTGTTGCCGGCAGTCGCGACAGGCGCACTGGCGCTCTATACCCGCGACAAGCGGCCGAAATGGTATGCGGCCATGCTTGCGGTTGTGGCGGCGGTGCTCGCCTTCGTCTATGCCACGCTGTCGGTCAGGAGGCTGTTCAAGGGCGAGTTCATCGGCCTGTGGAGCGGCCTCGGCCAGGTCGAGACCTATACCTATTCGGCGCTCTGGTTGGCCATCGGCGTGGTGCTGCTCACCGCCGGTGTCTGGCTGAAGTCGCAGGTGCTGCGCATAGCGTCTGCGGCGCTGATCGCGGTCGCCGTGCTCAAGGTCTTCGTCTTCGATATGTCGGAGCTGGAAGGCGTGTTGCGGGCGCTGTCCTTCATCGGCCTCGGCGCGGTGCTCATCGGCATCGGCTTGTTTTATCAGCGGCTGCTGACAAGGGCGGCGAAAGAAAAGCTCGAGACGAGCAATAGCTGACGATTTCAATTTGGCCGGGAATAAAGCTGGCATCGGCAGCGTTATTCAGTTGCTTGGGTGACCGGGGCGGCGGACCGCTTCGCGCTGGCCGCTTGCGCCGCGCCGCAAAGGCGCGTTCAATCACCACGGACAGGGGCTCCAGAACCAGCGGTCATGGACGAAAAGAAGGCAGCAATCCTTGGTGAAATACCGCGTTTGCGCCGCTATGCACGCTCGCTGTTGCGCGACCGCGATTCCGCCGACGATCTCGTCCAGGATTGTCTCGAGCGGGCGCTTGTGCGGCTCGACAATTGGCAGACAGGAGAAAGCCCCAGGAGGTGGCTGTTTACGATCATGCATCATTTGTTCATCGACCAGATGCGCAAGGTGAACCGGCGCGGCGAGGCGGCGATGCTGCCGCTCGAGGCAAGCGAGGCGCAGGCAGCACCCGCCGAGCAGGTCGAGAGCATCGCCTCGCGCGAGATCGTCGACGCGCTGCAGGCGATCAGCCCTGACCGGCGCGCGGCACTTGTGATGGTCGCCATCGAAGGGTTTTCCTATGCCGAAGCCGCCAACATCCTTGGGGTTCCTGCCGGCACCTTGATGTCCCGCATCGCGCGCGGGCGTGAGGAACTGCGCGCGCTGCTGGATGATACCGCGCGCCGCCGCTCGATAAGGATCGTCGAGAAATGAGCCGGCGCGATTTCTCCGAACGCGACATCCACATGGCTCTCGATGGCGAGTTGCCGGGCGACGAGCGGACGGCCTATGAGGCATGGCTCGAGGCCAATGCCGAGATGAAGGCCAAGAGTGCACGCTACGCCGCCGACCGGGCAGCATTGCGCGCAGCCTTTAACGGCGTGCTGGACGAACCCGTACCGGTGCGGCTGAACAAGGTGGTGCTTGGCGAGGCGTCGGTGGTCAGAGCGGCGCCGTCGCGCTCGCGTTGGTGGCTTGCGGTCGCCGCTGCCGCCATGCTGGTGATTGGCGGTGCTGGCGGCTATCTTGCCGGCATCGGCGGCCTCGGCCTGGAAAATACGGCCGAGGACCAGCTTGCCGAAGAAGCGATCGCCGCCCACGTCATCTATGCCGCCGAAAAGCGGCATGCGGTGGAAGTGCCGGCAAGCGACAAGGATCATTTGCAGAGCTGGTTGTCGAACCAGGTGGGTTTGAAGCTCGTCGCGCCGGATCTGGCAGCGCAGGGATTCCAACTGGTCGGTGGCCGGCTGCTGCCTGCCGGCCAGGGCAAGGCCGCGATGCTGCTTTACGAGGACGACAAGGGCGCGCGCATTTCGCTCTTCGTCACCGCCGAATCGGCTGCCAAGGCCAAGGGCACCTATGGGTCGGAAGAAGATGGTCCTGCGGCTATCTACTGGCTGGACAAGGGTTATGGCTGCGCCGTCGTCGGCTCGCTGCCGCGCGAGCGGCTGGCCGCGGTGGCCAAGAGCGCCTATGGCCAGCTTCTGGCGGCCTTGCAAAGCTGAGCAGGATCTCATTTTTCCGGAGCCGCGCCGATGCCGAAACACGGAGGTCGCTCAAAGCCTTTGCGCGACCTGCCTGCTGTCAAAACTGTCACAATTCGGCCCTAATCGAGGTGCGATAGCGCTTGCTTAATGCTGGCACTTCGGCTGGTGTGACCGATGTTTAGACTAGGGTCGTTTCCACAACCCAATCGAGGTTTTCTGAGCCCGCATGCCTGCCGAGATTCGCAAGGCCCGCGCGTCCGACGTCGATGACCTCGCCGCCATCGAAAAAGCTGTTTTCTCGAGCGACCGCATTTCTCGCCGTTCCTTTCGCCAACTGATCGAACGCGACACCGCCGAACTGCTGGTTGGCGAAAGCGATGGCCGCGTCGCCGGCTATGCAGTCGTGCTGTTTCGCAAGGGCAGCGGCGTCGCGCGGCTCTATTCGATCGCCGTCGGTCCATTTTTCGGCGGCCGTGGCGTTGGCCGCCTTCTGCTGGAAGAGGCCGAGACCGCTGCTTTCGAGCACGGCCGCATGATGCTTCGTTTGGAAGTCCGCGAGGACAACCCGCGCGCGATCCAGATCTACGAGCGGAGCGGCTACCGCAAGATCGGCCGCGAACCGGACTATTACGAGGATGGCGCCACGGCGCTGCGCTATGAAAAGACCTTGCGTGGCGACATTCCGGTCGCCACCGAAGTGTCGTTTTATCAGCAGACTTGCGAATTCACTTGCGGACCATGCTGCCTGATGATGGCGATGGCTTACTTCGGCCCCGGCTTCGTGCCGGACCCGGTGATGGAAATCCGGCTGTGGCGTGAGGCGACGACCGTTTTCATGATGTCCGGCCCCGGCGGCTGCGAGCCGTTCGGGCTGGCCGTCGCCGGCTATGAGAGCGGGCTTGCTGCTGAGATCTATGTGTCCTTCTATGGCGCGCTTTTCCTGCAGTCGGTGCGCAGCGAAGACAAGCGCCGGGTGATGGAGCTGGCGCAGGTCGACTTTCGCCGCCGCGCGGAACTTTACGGCATCCCGGTGAATTACCGTTCATTCGGGCTTGACGACATTCGCACCGCGATCGCAGAGGGAAAACTGGTACTGGTCCTGATCAGCGGCTTCCTGATGTTCGGCAAGAAGGTTCCGCACTGGGTATTGGCCATTGGTGACGATGGCGATCATATCCTGATCCACGACCCCTGGGTCGAGGACGAGCGGCAGGAGACGATCCTCGATGCTGCCAACATTCCCGTGCCTTACGGCATCTTCATGAACATGGCGCAATTCGGCCGCGACGGATTGCGCGCCGCCATCACTCTCGGAAAGCGCGACAGCCAATGACCTGGGTCATCCTTACCGGCCGGCAGAACGATCTCGACCAGGTGGCGACGCCGCACAAGATTATCACCAATCGCGACTACCTTGCCCATCCGGCACTGTTTCGCGGGCAGCGGCCGAAGGTCATCAACCTATCGAACAATTACGGCTACCAGAGCCGCGGGTATTACGCCTCGCTGCTCGCCGGTTCGCGCGGCCACAAGGTCATCCCGACGGTCGAAACGATGATCGACCTGTCGGAGCGCAAGCTCTATGAGCATGCGTTGCCGGAACTCGAACTCGCACTCAACAAGTGCCGCAAGGATTTGGGCGGCGCTTTCCCGCAGAAGGTCTGCATTTTCTTCGGCATAGGACCGTCCAGGATCTGGGACCGCTTCGCCAAGCTGCTGTTCGACTGGTTTCGTGCCCCGGCGCTCGAGGTCCACATCAGGGACAGCGCCGAATGGGCCTCGATCCGCAAAATTGGCTTCCATCCCCTGGCCAGGATGACCGAGGACGAGGAAACGCACTTTCTCCAGTGCCTGGAGACCTACACCAACCGCGAGTGGCGCGACACCAAGGGCCGCACGCCGGCGCGCTACACTTTCGCCACGCTGGTCGATCCGCATGAGGAACTGCCGCCGTCGGAGATTTCGTCGCTGCGCCACTGGGCCAAGATCGCTGAAAAGATGGGCGTCGAAATCGAGCCGATCACCAAGCGGGATCTGGCCAAGCTCGCCAACTACGACGCGCTGTTCATCCGCGAGACCACCTCGATCTCCAACCACACCTACCGCTTTGCCCGCCGCGCCCAGCAGGAAGGCATGCCGGTCATCGACGATCCGCTGTCGATGATCCGCTGCACCAACAAGGTCTATCTCAACGAGCTGATGACCTACAACAAGGTACCGGTGCCGCCGACGGTGATGATAGCCGGCATCTCGGATCTGGAAGTTGCGGCGCAGACGCTGGGCTTCCCCCTGGTGCTGAAGATCCCGGACTCCTCGTTTTCGCGCGGCGTCAAGAAATGCGGCACCTTCGAAGAGTTAAAGACGCTCGCAACCGAATGGCTGGAGGATTCCGACCTCCTGATCGCGCAAAAATTCATTCCGACGGAATATGATTGGCGCGTCGGTGTCCTCGGCGGCCAACCCTTGTTTGCCGTCCATTATCTGATGGCCAAGAAGCATTGGCAGATCGTCAATCATAAGGCCAACGGCAAGCCCGACCAGGGCGGCATCAAGACCTTCACCCTGAAGGAAGCGCCGGCCCATGTCGTCGAGACGGCGGTGAGCGCGGCGCGCTGCATCGGCGACGGCCTCTACGGAGTCGACCTCAAGGAGACCAGGGACGGCGTCTTCGTCATCGAGGTCAACGATAACCCCAACCTCGACCACGGCTGGGAAGACTCCGGCGAAAAAGACGAGGTCTGGGTGCGGCTGACGCAGTGGTTCCTGGAGCGATTGGACCGGCCGGGCCGATGACATCCGAATTGAGGGGAAAAAGATGCTGTTCTTCGTAACCGAGGATTTTCGCGGCTGCGACCGTAAGGAGATCTACCGCCGTTTCCGCGACCAGGGCCGCCTGAAGCCGGACGCGCTGCTCGTGCACCACAGCTGGATCGCAGCGGATATGAGCCGCTGCTTCCTGCTGGTGGAGGCCGATGACGTCACACTCCTGCAGCGGTGGGTCATCGAATGGGCGGATCTGGTCGAATTCGAGATCGTTCCCGTGGCGACGAACAAGGATATGGTGGAGGCGTTGAGCGGACATCTCTGACCTGCGCGCGCTTCGACGAGGTATATCCAGACATTGTATTGATGGCAGATGTCCAGGCTGAGCCGATGACTGGCTCGCCCGGCTGTCGCACTTAGCCGGATTGCCTGATCGTCGCGTTCGACTTCAGCAGCCGGTTGATGTCCGACGCTTTCGATGGCACGCCGATCAAATAGCCCTGGGCCTCGACGCAGCCCTCCTTTTGCAGGAATTCAAGCTGCGCTTCGGTCTCGACACCCTCGGCGGTGACGGTGATGCCCAGCTGTGCGCCAAGCCCGATGATGGTGCGCACGATCGCCGCGGTATCGCGACTGTCGATGTCACGGGTGAAAGAGCGATCGATCTTGATCTTGTCGACGGGAAAGCGCCTGAGGTAGCCGAGCGAGGAATAGCCGGTGCCGAAATCGTCCAGCGCTATGCGGACACCCAGATCGCGCAGCTGCCTCAGTGTCTTGAGCACCAGATCGCTCTCGTCCATCAGCACCGTTTCGGTGATTTCCAGTTCAAGCCGGTTGGCCGGCACGCCCGAGAACGCCAGCGCCGAGATGACGCTGCGGGCAAAGGTGCCGCTTTTGATCTGCACGGCGGAGACATTGACTGCGATGCGCAAAGGCGCCCAGCCTGCCGCGGTCGTGCAGGCTTTCCGCAGCGCCCATTCTCCAAGCGGCACGATCAGCCCGGTCTCCTCGGCGGCCGGAATGAAGTCGTCCGGACGCACCAGGCCGCGCACTGGCGAACGCCAGCGCATCAAGGCTTCGGCACCGACGATTTCGCCGGAGGCGATGTTCATGATCGGCTGGAAATCCAGCTCGAATTCCCGGCGCGACAACGCCGCCCTGAGATCGATTTCGAGCGCCCGGCGCGCGCGCACCATCGCATCCATGGCTGGTTCGAAGAAACGGTAGAGGTTGCGCCCTTCGCTCTTTGCCCGATAGAGCGCCATATCGGCGTTTTTCAGCAAAGTGTCGGTGTCCTTGCCGTCATTCGGAAACAGCGCGATGCCAACACTGATGCCGACGCGCATGTCGTGTCGCTTGTCGCGAAACGGCTTTCCGATGATCTCGACGATGCGTTTGGCCAGTTTTTCCGCATCGCCCGGGCTTTTGAGATTGAACTGGATTATGACGAATTCGTCGCCGCCGAAGCGAGCGACAACGTCCGTTTCATTGCGCAGGCACCGTTGCAGCCGTTCGGCCACGCATTTCAGCAGCCAGTCGCCGGAAGGGTGGCCCCAAGTATCGTTGACCGCCTTGAAGTGATCGAGGTCGAGCGAGAATATCGCCAGCGATCCGTCTTTCGTCTCGCTAAGGGCTTGGTCGAGCCGTTCGCGAAGCATCGAGCGATTGGGCAGGTTGGTCAGTGTGTCGTGATGCGCAAGGTGGGTCATGCGCTCTTCCACGCGCCTGCGCTCGGTCACGTCGTCGAATGTCGCGACCCAGCCGCCGCCGCTCATCGGCCGGCGTGCAACCAGCAGCGTTCTGCCATCGGCAAGATGGCGATGCGTTACGTGTGTTTTGCCCGCCCGCAGGCAGGCTTCGATTTGCGAAATTTCGCTGTCGGGGTCGAGCTTTGTGTAAATGCCCAGTTCCAGCAGCCGCTTAAAGGCATCACGGTGGCTCATGCCAAGCGGGAGGTCGGCCGGCCTGACATGGTAAAGTTCCAGAAAACGTTCGTTGCGCACGATCAGCTTGCCGTCCGCGTCGTACATCAAAAGTCCTTGCGACATGTTGGCAAGTGCCGCGTCGAAACGGCGGTGCTGCTCCTTCAACTCCTGCTCGGCGCGCCGTTGCTCGGTGATATCCTCGTAGATCGATACCCAACCGCCCGACGCCAGCGGCCGGTGCGAAATGTTGACGACACGCCCGTCTGCAAGCGTTTCCTCATAGGTGGAAGGTTTTGCCTGGTCGATATAGGGCTTGCGAATGGCATAGAGTTGCTCAGCGCTTTGCGAGGCGATGCCGATGTCCACGCTGTGCTGGAGGATGTCGAAAAACCGGATGCCGGGCCGTACCACTTCGGCGTCGAGGCGAAAGATACTGATGTAGTTCCTATTGCAGATGATCATCCGTTCATCGGCATCGAACATGCACAGGCCATGCGACATGTTCTCGACCGCTGCCGAAAAACGCTCGTTCTGTTCGCGCAGCTCGTCTTCAATCCGTTGCGGCAGACCAACGCCTTTGACCCGTCGTCGGCGGACGGGCGAACCTGCCTTGATACCGGCAACGGGCATGTAGCGCGCCTATGGACCGTGGTTAACCACGGCACTCTTGTCCTTGCCGGTTAATTTACCGTTTTCAGCCGGCTGGAACGGCAGTCTGGCGTCGCGACTTCTCGATCGCCGCAAACCGTTTGAGAAAGGCATTCTGCGCCCAGGTCACCGAGCGCGGCGTGACATCGAAGCGCTCGGCATTGAAGCCGCGCGGCCGGCCGAAGAACTCCGTCGCCTCTGCCGTTGAAAAACCCGCAAGCAGCGTCGCTTCGAAATAAGCGGCGATCTGATCCGCTCGCTTGATCTCCTTGCGCAGTCCCGCGTCGAGTTCCGCTGGCAGCGAAAAGCGCAGATGGATGGCGCGCTGCAGCCTGATCTCGCAGTCCCTGTAGCTGCCGCCCATCACGGACTTGAACGGCGAGATCATGTCGCCGATGACATATTCCGGCGCGTCGTGCAGCAGCGCCGCCAACCGCGCATCGGCGTCGGCATCCGGCATCAGCTCGCCGACAAGCGTTTCGACGAGCAGCGAATGCTGGGCGACCGAAAAGGCGTGCTCGCCTCTGGTCTGGCCGTTCCAGCGCGCGACGCGGGCAAGGCCGTGAGCGATATCCGAGATCTCGATGTCGAGCGGCGAGGGGTCGAGGAGATCGAGCCGTCGCCCGGACAGCATGCGCTGCCAGGCGCGCGGCGGCGCCCCGGCGCGATCGGCCGCCATCAGGCCTCCTCCGCGCCGACGGCTTCCTGCGGAAAGCTGAATTTCGCCCAGGGCGGGATGGTGAGCGACACGGCGACATCGTCAGCCAGGATCGGCAGGCCGGCGTCGAACGCTGCCTTGACCCGGTCGATGCGGGCAATGGCGAGGCCTGTCGTGCCGGCGGTCGAGCCAAGCGTGCCGACCGGCCGCCCCTCCACGGTCAACTCTGCGCCCGAGGCGGGCAGGGAGCGTTCGGCCGAGACGATCAACACCCGGCGTCTGGCAGTGCCGCGATGCTGCATGCGCGAGACAACCTCCTGGCCGACATAGCAGCCCTTCTTGAAGCCGACGCCGCCGATCTCGTCGAGCAGCACGTCATGCGGAAACGCATCGCCGAGCTGATAGTCGGTGCCGCTTTCGGCAATGCCATGGGCGATGCGAAAGGCTTGCCATGCGGCAAGGTCGCCTCCTTCTGCGGTGCCATCATAGAAGCGTTTGACGATAGCATCGACGAACCGCCCATCGGCAAACGGTGCTGATTCAAATTGCGAGGCAGTTGAAGCGCTTTCCCATAGGACGGTCACAACAGGCTGATCAAGCTTGGAAATTTGGACTTTGGCGCGCAACTTGTAGAGCGTCAGCCGGCGCATGAAATCGTCGGCGGTCTCGGCACGGCATTCGAGGCGGAAAGCATTTTCGCCGGCGCGCGAGATCAGGAAGTCGAAAAGGATCTTGCCTTGCGGCGTCAGCAGGGCGCCGGGCTTTGCTTCGCTGCTCCCGAGCACGTCGAGGTCGGTAGTCAGGATGTTCTGCAAAAAGTGCGCGGCATCCGGCCCGGACACGGAAACGAGTGCGCGATCTCTGAGCGAGGCAAAGGGCATGGTGGGAAAACGAGCCTGATCTTGCAAAACTGTCGGCCATTACGTAAGCCGCTGGCACTTCCCCCGCAAGAGACCTGATCCGCATGGCCCCCATCTACGATCTCATCCTGACAGGTGGCACCGTGGTCAACCACGACGGCGAGGGTTTTCGCGACGTCGGCATCAATGGTGGGCGCGTCGCTGCCATCGGCGATCTCCGCCAGGCGTCGGCCGGCGAGACAATCGACTGCCGCGGACTGCATATCCTGCCGGGCGTCGTCGATAGCCAGGTGCATTTCCGCGAGCCGGGACTGGAGCACAAGGAAGATTTGGAGACGGGCTCGCGGGCAGCGGTGCTTGGCGGCGTCACCGCCGTCTTCGAGATGCCGAACACCAATCCGCTGACTACCAGCGAGACGACCCTTGCCGACAAGGTGCGGCGTGCCACCGGCCGCATGCATTGCGACTTTGCCTTCTGGGTCGGCGGGACCCGCGACAATGCAAAAGACGCTGGCGATCTCGAGCGGCTGCCGGGTGCGGCCGGCATAAAAGTGTTCATGGGCTCGTCCACCGGCGACCTGCTGGTCGAGGACGACGAAGGCGTTGCCTCGATCCTGAGGAACACACGCCGCCGCGCCGCCTTTCACTCCGAGGACGAGTTCCGGCTGCGCGAGCGGCTCGGCGAGCGCATCGAGGGCGATCCGTCCTCACATCCGGTGTGGCGCGACGAGATCGCCGCATTGCGCTGCACCGAGCGCCTGGTGCGCATCGCGCGCCAGGTCCGTGCCCGGATCCATGTGCTGCACATCTCGACCGCCGAAGAGATAGGCTTCCTCGAACAGCACAAGGATGTCGCGACTTGCGAGGCGACGCCGCATCATCTGACGCTGAGCGCAGATGACTATGCGCAGTTAGGCACGCTGATCCAGATGAACCCGCCGGTGCGCGCCGCGCGCCATCGCGAGGGGGTCTGGCAGGGCATTGCGCACGGCGTTGTCGATGTCCTCGGCTCCGACCATGCGCCGCACACGCTGGCCGAGAAGGCAAAACCTTATCCGGCGTCGCCGTCAGGCATGACCGGCGTGCAGACTTTGGTGCCGATCATGCTGGATCATGTCAACGCCGGCCGGCTGACGTTGCAGCGCTTTGTCGACCTGACCAGCCATGGCCCACAGCGCATTTTCGGCATCGCCAGGAAAGGCCGTATTGCCGCCGGCTACGATGCCGATCTGACCATCGTCGACCTGAAGCGCCGCGAGATCATCGCCAACGCCCAGCAAGGCTCCAAGGCCGGTTGGACGCCTTATGACGGCAGGCAGGTGACCGGCTGGCCGGTCGGCACTATCGTTCGGGGCCGGCGCGTGATGTGGGAAGGCGAGATTGCCACGCCAGGCCAAGGCAGGGCGGTGGAGTTTTCCGAGGCGTTGGCGGGCTAAGCTCCCTGCCTCAATAAGGGCCAGGCCTGACCACTCAATCCCCAGCGACGAAGAACGTCCATTGCCCGGTCGGCGTGATGCCGACGCGGTAGAAGATGTAGGCGCCGAACTGCTTCATGTTGTCATAGTCGCTGGCAGTGACGATCTTGAATAACTCGACCCGCTGCCTGGCATCGAGCTTGTCCAACGGCAGGGCGAAAAAATACGGCCAGACGTAGAGATCCTGCGGCGTGCCTGCATCGACATGGACATAGCCGGCATTGAGCACCTCTTCCAGGATGGCGAGGATTTCCTGGCCTTCCGTGTCGCCCGAAAGCCCTTTCAGGAAGGCGATCGGGTCGCCCTCCATGTCGCCCAGCGACAATTGGGTCATCATGTCGCCCGTGCCGATCAGCGGCCGCAGTCTTTCGATGTCGCCGCTTTTGCACGCCTCGACGATCAGATCGTGCATGCGCCTGACCGGTTCCGGCAACTTGGCAAGGTCGTAAACGACTTCGGGCACAGGCGCGTCCGGATCGACATGCGGATTGGCCATGCCGCCGTCGTCCGCTGGCCCTTTCGGTTCGGTTTGCCTTGGCTCGTCGGACGGAGTCGGCTGGCTGGCTGCAGGTGGCGTCGTGCCGAGCGGGCCGGGCATCGGCACGGTACTTCCGGGCGGCGACATGTCGCCGTCGGGCGGCGGCGTGACCGGCGAAGGCAGGTCTTCGCGCTTGATCTCGCTGAGGGCGTGAGCGGGACTGCTCGCAAGAAACAGTGCAAGGGGAATCGTGGCGCAGGAGGCGATAAGCCAAATGCTGAGGACCAGGCCGCGCGGCTTGCCTGATATCGAAAAATTCACCGCCTGCTACTCCCTGGTTCCAGGCCCACTCATGTGCCCGGACATGATGTGCCCGGACATGATGTCCGGCGACGCGCCGTCGTCAAAGAACCGGGGTCAGTGCCGCAGCCTTTCGGGCTCGAAGGCCCCGGCAACCACCTTTTCGCGCATGCGATCGAGCAGGGCAAGCGCCGAGGTCTCGCCATTGGTTCGCAGCATCTCGCCGAATGCCGTTTCGAGGGCTGCCTCGGCGATGATTTCCGGCTCGATCCCCGCCGACAATCCTTCCGCCCAGGCTTCGCTGTGGCTTTCCACGGCGGTCAGGCGCTTTTCTTCCCTGACCAGCGCGTCGATGTCGTTGACGCCATGTTCCATTGCGATGTCCACCCTTTCAAGCGGTGATCCGTTGGATAGGGATCAAGCTTGAGTTGTCCCTTTTACACGCAGGCGAAGTAAGTACTTGTAAATGCGACATTTTTTTGGTCGTTTTCTACAAAACCCGTCGCATTAAGCAAACCTGCGTCCGATCCGTTTCAAACTTACCCGATTAGGCCGGCCAAGGGGACGGAAACCTTCAGTTTGAGTTAATTTCACATCTGCGCGCTAACGTTTCGTTAACATAGTTGCAAAAGTGCAACATCAGGTTTGCACCAAGACCTCACCCGAGGCAAGCGGAGAAGTGTCGAACGCGTCCGCCGCCAACAGCGCCGACGCTTGATTCCGCTTTGCCGGAACGGCAGCTGCCGCCGTCAGTTCCCGTAGCGCGAGGCGATGTCGCGAGACAGCGTCTCGCCTTCCTTCATGTAGCGGCTGATGGCTTCCGTCGCCGAGGCGGTGCATTGCGTATAACTGCCGCCGAAGGATCGGTAGCCGCGGTTGAAGCTGGCGATGAAGCGGGCGCGCCGCTCAGGGTTCGGATTTTCTGATGCGATCAGTTTTTCCATCTCGGCCCGCCACCGGTCGCCCTTCTCGCCGCATAGATTGCGCAGGAAATGCAACGAGCCGAGCACTTCCGCCAGCCGCAACAGCCCGGGCTCGAACGGCGCCTCGGCGGCAATGGCAGGACGCAAGCCGACAACCACACTGACGGCGAGGCAGGCGGCGAGAAACGGTGATGTGCGGTTCATGAGCCCTTGTGCTGAAACAATTTGTTGCCTGCAAGGCGATTCTCAAGCTCAGTTCGCGCCGCCCTTGCTGGTGGCCAGCAGGCCGTCGGCGATATCAAACACTGCATCGGCAAGCTGCATCGCTGTCATTTCGGCCAGTGTATAGAAGGCGGCGGTTTCGGCGTCGTCACTGGCCACCGCCTCGCCGCCGGCATAGTTGGCCCCAAACACCGTCAGCCGGTAGTCGACCGGATGCCCATTGCCGCTGCCGTCGATGTGGATTTCCCGCAGCGGCCGGTAGTTGCGCGCCTGCAATCCGGTCTCTTCCAGCAATTCGCGCCTTGCTGCCTGTTCCAGCGTCTCGCCGGCTTCGACCTTGCCACCGGGAAAGGCATAAAGGCCCTGCGAGGGCGGTCTGGCCCGCTTGACCAGCAGCACCGTGTTCTCGCGCACGACGCAGACCGAGACTGCCGGAATGATCTTACGTGCTTCCATGGGTTCCCGATCGCTCGATTGGCATAGCCCGTTGTGGACCGGCCGTCGGCGAACAGCTTTAGCGGTTGCGAAAGGCAGGTTCCATGGTCACTTTCACATGTCACCCATTCGAGAGCTGAATTCATGTGCGGACGCTTTGCCTTGACCGCCACTCCGGACCAGACCGCCGCCCTTCTCGGTCTGGCGGAGTTGGAGGAGTTTCCGCCCCGCTACAATATCGCGCCGACGCAGCCGGTGCTGATGGCGCTCGCCGGATTGCCGCAGGCGCCGGGCTCGAACCTGCCCGACCGCCGCTCGATGCTGGTGCGCTGGGGCCTGATCCCGGCCTGGGTCAAGGATACGCGTAACTTCCCGCTGCTGTTCAACGCGCGTTCTGAGGGGGCTTCGGAAAAGCCGTCGTTTCGCGCTGCCATGCGCCATCGCCGCGCCCTGGTACCGGCTTCGGGATTCTACGAATGGCACCAAACCGCTGGCAGAAGAGGGCAGCCCTATTGGGTGCGGCCAAAGCATGGAGGGCTTGTCGCCTTCGCCGGGCTGATTGAGACGTATGCCGAGCCGGGTGGCTCGGAAATGGACACCAGCGCCATTCTGACCGCCCACGCCAATGCCGATATTGCCCATATCCACGACCGCATGCCGGTGGTGATCCATCCCGAGGATTTCGCGCGCTGGCTGGATTGCCGCACGCTCGAGCCGCGTGATGTGGCCGATCTGCTGAGACCCACCCGGCCCGATTTCTTCGAAGCGATCCCGGTTTCCGACCTCGTCAACAAGGTCGCCAATACCGGGCCGGAGATTCAGGAGAAGGGCGTCGTCGAGCCTGAGCCCGAGAAGGTCAAGCGCCAGAAGTCCGGCGCGAACGACAGTCAAATGACATTATTTTAGCGAAAGCTACTATTTCCAGGACACCGTGAGCGCCTCAATCTTCACCCGACGGCATTCTCAGGCAGCGCGTGGCGACACGATCTTCTGTGCCGGCTTCTTCTTCTTCGCGGTGTGCAGAAGAGCTGCGACGATTGCTGCCGGGCCGATCGCCCGGTAATGGCTGGCGAGCGCCGGTTGCTTGGCGCGGTTGGATTCTTGCTTAGGCATTATTCTCTTCCCTGGTAACGTCTTCGTGTCTGCGTTTGCTGGCCGAATCCGACCAAATCGTGACGCTTGCTGATCTAGCCGGCGAATGTTTCATGACAGTGCCGATCTGTTTAATAAAATGTTTCAGTGGCTCATTTCCTGTGAGCCAACGATATTTTTGGCGAAGGTAGCGACTTGACGGCAACACCGGGCAAGGCGATAAAGCCGGCCATGAAAACGTCTTTCGCCATTTGCGGCATTTGCATTATCGACTAGCCTCGCGCTGGTCCTGGACGTTTTCGCCTCATCTCCTCCCAGATTGGACAAACGCCCCGGCCAGCAGGCTGGAGCTCGATTTTGCGCCTCGGCGTGACCGACTCCATCCAGAGCACGATCCCAAAAGATCATGCTCAAACAAAGTAACGCACCGGAACGCACGTATGTCTGACGCATCGAAGAGCCTGCGCCTCTACAACACGCTAACGCGGAGCAAGGAGGATTTCTTCCCGATCGATCCGCGCAACGTGCGCATGTATGTCTGCGGCCCGACGGTCTACGACTTCGCCCATATCGGCAATGCGCGGCCGGTGATCGTCTTCGACGTGCTGTTCCGTTTGCTGCGCCATCTCTACGGGCAAGCGCATGTCACTTACGTCCGCAACATCACCGACGTCGACGACAAGATCAACGCTCGCGCGCTGCGCGATTTCGGCGGCGAGATTGCCTTGGGCAAGCTGTCGCTGAACGAAGCGATCAGGCGGGTCACCGAAAAGACCGCCGATCAGTTCCACAAGGACGTGGCGGCGCTCGGTTGCCTGGAACCGACGGTCGAGCCGCGCGCCACCGAGTTCGTCGAGCCTAGGCCCGACGGCAAGGTCGACATGATCCTCTTGATTCAACGCTTGATCGAACGCGGCCATGCCTATGTCGCGGCTGGAGAAGTCCTGTTCGACACCGCTTCCATGCCGGACTACGGACAGTTGTCGAAGCGCAATCTCGACGAGCAGCAGGCAGGCGCCCGCGTCGCCGTCGATGCGCACAAGAAGAACCCGCAGGATTTCGTGCTGTGGAAATTGTCTTCGCCCGAGGAACCGGGCTGGGAGAGTCCGTGGGGCAGGGGTCGGCCGGGCTGGCACATCGAGTGCTCGGCGATGTCGGCCGCCTATCTCGGCGAGGTGTTCGACATCCATGGCGGTGGTCTCGACCTGATCTTTCCACACCACGAGAACGAGATCGCCCAGTCACGTTGCGCCCACGGCACCGAAACGATGGCCAAGGTGTGGATGCACAACGGTTTCCTGCAGGTCGAGGGCCAGAAGATGTCCAAGAGCCTGGGCAATTTCTATTCGATCACCGAACTGCTGGAGACGGAGACTTTTGGCGGCCGCAAATGGCCGGGCGAGGTGCTCAGGCTGGCGATGCTGATGACGCATTATCGCGAGCCGATCGACTTTTCCGTACGCAAGCTGGAAGAGGCGGAGAATACGCTGCGCAAATGGAAGCGAGCGGCCGATCTGGCGCCGCCAACGGCAAAATCGGTGCCGGCGGATGTGATCGAAGTGCTGTCGGATGACCTCGCCACCTATCCCGCATTCCAGTTGCTGACCCAGTTGGCTGGCGATGCTGTTGATTTCGACGCTGGTAGCAGCAACGCAGCCGCCGAAGACAACGATGCTGCCACTTTGCTGAAGGCATCGCTGCTGTTCCTCGGCTTCGACGTCGCAACAGCCAAGGTGGATGAAGACGCCATTGCCAAAGCGATCGCCAAACGCCTCGCGCTGATCGCCGCCAAGAACTGGGCCGAGGCCGACCGCATCCGCGACGAGTTGCTGGCGCAAGGCATCCAGTTGAAGGACGGCAAGGACCCTGTCACCGGCGAACGCATCACCACCTGGGAGGTAAAAAGATGATCGATCATCTCGGCATCACCGTTTTGGATTTCGACGTGTCGAAAGCTTTTTACGACAGGGCGATGGCGCCGCTTGGTGCCTCGCTGCTCTACATGGTGCCGCAGGAATATACCGGCGGCGCCAAGGTCGGCGGCTACGGCCGCGACCGGCCAGTGTTTTGGCTGCATGCCGGCAAGGACAAGCCGAAGGATCATCAACACGTCGCTTTCACGGCGCGCAGCCGTGCCGAGGTCGATGCCTTTCACGCGGCGGCAAGGACAATGGCGGGCCGGGCCTGCGCCCGCACTATCATCCGAACTATTATGGCGCCTTCGTCTTCGATCCCGACGGCAACAATGTCGAGGCGGTCTGCCATGCTCCGGAGTAAAATGCGATGAGCCTTGACAACAGACCGGTGTATACGGGCGGCTGCCAGTGCGGCGCAGTGCGCTTCCGCGTCGAAGGCGCGCTCGGCGATGCCTCCGTCTGCCATTGCCGCATGTGCCAGAAGGCGAGCGGCAATTTTTACCTGCCGCTGGTCTCGGTGCGCGGCGCAGGACTCGACTGGACGCGCGGCGAGCCCAAACGCTTCCGCTCGTCCAATGCGGCGTTGCGCGGTTTCTGCGCCGAATGCGGCACGCCGCTGACCTTCGAAGCGACCGACGGCGTGGCGCTCGCCATCGCCGCATTCGACCACCCCGAGGAGATCGCGCCGACGATCCAATGGGGTGTCGAAGCCAAGCTCCCCTATGTGGATCATGTCCACGAATTGCCCGGTGAGGAAACGATGGCCGACGTCTCGTCTGCCTCCTATCTCGCCGACCTCGTCTCCTACCAACATCCCGACCATGACACCGAACAATGGCCGCCGGAGGAAAGATCATGACCGAAACCGTTCGTACCGGCGGCTGCCAGTGCGGCGCCGTGCGCTTCCGCATCCACGGCGCGCTCGGCCGCCCCTCGATCTGTCATTGCCGCATGTGCCAGAAACAGTTCGGCTCGTTTTTCGGCGCGCTTGTGACAGTGCCGAGCGACGGCGTCGAATGGCTGCGCGAGGAGCCGAGTTACTTTCAGTCGTCGGTCAACATCGATCGCGGCTTCTGCGCCCGCTGCGGCACGCCGCTGACCTACCGCCAGCCCGGCGCGCTCGAGATCGCCATCGGCGCCTTCGACGACCGTTCCGATCTGGCGCCGCAGATCCAGGTCAACTACGCCGCCAGGCTGCCTTGGGTGGAGACGATCTTCGACGCGCCAATCCACGACGATCCGGATTTCTACGCGCGACAGGAGTCAATCATCTCCTTCCAGCATCCCGATCACGAGACGGCCAACTGGCCGCACCAGGGCCTGAAACTATGAGCAGCGAATTCCGCACCCTCTATCCCGAGATCGAGGCTTTCGAGTCCGGCATGCTAGACGTTGGCGATGGCCATCAGGTCTATTGGGAGCGCTCCGGCACCCGCGGTGCCAAGCCGGCGGTATTCCTGCATGGCGGACCGGGCGGCACCATTTCGCCAAAGCACCGGCGGCTGTTCGATCCGACGCTGTACGATGTCATCCTGTTCGACCAGCGTGGCTGTGGAAAATCGACGCCCAATGCCTCGCTCGAAGCCAACACCACCTGGCATCTGGTCGCCGACATAGAGCGGCTGCGCGACATGTGCGGCTTCGACAAATGGCTGGTGTTCGGCGGCTCGTGGGGTTCGACGCTGGCGCTGGCCTATGCCGAGACACACCCCGAGCGGGTCAGCGAACTGGTCGTGCGCGGCATCTACACGCTGACCCGCGCCGAACTCGAATGGTACTACCAGTTCGGCGTCTCGGAGATGTTCCCCGACAAATGGGAGCGGTTTTTGGCGCCCATTCCGGAGGCTGAGCGCGGCGACATGATGGCCGCCTACCGCAAACGGCTGGTCGGTAGCGATCCTGTGGCGCAGGTCGAGGCCGCTCGCGCCTGGAGCCTGTGGGAGGGCGAGACGATCACTTTGCTGCCGGAACCGGAAACCAGCGGTCCCTTCGGCCAGGATGATTATGCCCTGGCCTTCGCCCGCATCGAGAACCACTATTTCGTCCATGCCGGCTGGCTGGAAGAGGGACAGCTGCTGCGTGATGCATGGAAGCTTAAGGATATACCGGGTAGCATCGTTCACGGCCGCTACGACATGCCGTGCCCGGCGCGCTATGCCTGGGCGCTGCACAAGGCGTGGCCGAAAGCGGATTTCCATCTGATCGAAGGTGCCGGCCACGCCTATTCGGAGCCGGGCATCCTCGACAGGCTGATCCGCGCAACGGACGTGTTTGCCGGGAAATGACGATGGCTCGCGAGCGCCTTTATCTGTTCGACACGACGCTGCGCGATGGTCAGCAGACGCCGGGTATCGACTTTTCCGTCGAGGACAAGATCGCCATCGCCAAGCTGCTCGACGAGTTCGGCATCGACTACGTCGAGGGCGGTTACCCTGGCGCCAATCCAACCGACACCGCCTTTTTCGCCGAGCGTCGCACGGCCGATGCCAAGTTCGTCGCCTTCGGCATGACCAAGCGGGCAGGAGTGTCGGCCTCGAACGACCCCGGCCTCACCGCGCTGGTCCAGTCGAAGTCGGATGCCATCTGCTTCGTCGCCAAGAGCTGGGACTACCATGTCCGCGTCGCGCTCGGCTGCACCAATGAGGAGAACCTCGAGGCGATCAAGGCCTCGGTCGAGGCGGCGCTCAGTGCCGGCAAGGAGGCGATGGTCGACTGCGAGCATTTCTTCGATGGCTTCAAGGCCAACCCCGATTATGCGCTGGCCTGCGCCAGGACGGCCTACGATGCCGGCGCGCGCTGGGTGGTTCTATGCGACACCAATGGCGGCACGCAGCCCTCCGAGGTGCGCGCCATCGTCGAAAAGGTGATCGCGGCCGGCATACCGGGCGACCATCTCGGCATCCACGCCCATGACGACACCGGCCAGGCGGTGGCGAATTCGCTTGCCGCCGTGGAGGCCGGCGTGCGCCATATCCAGGGCACGCTGAATGGCATAGGCGAGCGCTGCGGCAACGCCAATCTGATCTCGATCGTGCCGACATTGTCGTTGAAGCCTGCCTTTGCCGGCCGCTTTGCAACGGGCATTTCAGCGGAGGCATTGACCGGTATATCGCGCTTGTCCCGCGCCTTCGACGAGTTGCTGAACCGTGCGCCGGAAGCGCAGGCCCCCTATGTCGGCGCCTCCGCATTCGCTACCAAGGCCGGCATCCATGCCTCGGCGCTGGCCAAGGAGCCGGCGACCTACGAGCATGTACCGCCAGAGACTGTCGGCAACCGCCGCCGCGTCATGGTTTCGGACCAAGGCGGCAAGGCGAATTTCATGGCCGAGCTGAAACGGCGCGGCATCGACATGCCCCGGGACGACCATCGCCTCGACGCGCTGATCGCCGTGGTCAAGGAGCGTGAGGCGGAGGGCTACGCTTACGAAGGCGCCGACGCCAGCTTCGAGCTTCTGGCGCGCAAGATGCTGCATGGCGTGCCGGAATTCTTCCGCGTCACTTCATTCCGCTGCATGGTCGAGCGCCGCTTCGACGCCAACGGCCAGCTGAAGACGGTCTCGGAGGCGATTGTGAAAGTGCTGGTCGAGGGCGAGGAGAAGATGTCGGTCGCCGAAGGCCATGGCCCGGTCAACGCGCTCGACATTGCGCTGCGCAAGGATCTCGGCAAATTCCAGAGCGAGATCGCCGATCTCGAGCTGGCCGACTTCAAGGTGCGTATCCTCAATGGTGGCACCGAGGCGATTACCCGCGTGCTGATCGAATCGCATGACGGCACCGGTGCGCGCTGGTGGACGGTCGGCGTCTCCGAAAACATCATCGATGCTTCGTTCCAGGCGCTGATGGATTCGATCGTCTACAAGCTGATGAAGAACCGCGACATGGCCGGGCTGATCGCGGCGGAGTGAGGAAATGGGCTTCACGATAAGCTGGGTCGCATTCAATGGTCTGCCACTCGCGAAGGCAGCGCTGGCTTTCGGTCTGGCTCAGAGCGGACAATCGGACGAGGTTTTTGATTTTGACTACAATGGCGTGACGGTTGGTCAAAATTGGTCTGTCGTCATTTTTAACGACGTGAACATGGACCTGGTGGACGAGAAGCGCCTGGCTAACCTTTCGACGGGCAGGGACATTGTCGTCGTTCACAATATCGATACGGTCATGCTGCAATGGGCCGAACAGTGGCGCGACGGGCACGAAGTCTGGAGCATACGACACACCAGCGCAGACGGTGCGCGCAACCTGGAAGCGACAGGAAACCTTCCATCCTGTTTCGAGGAGATCCGCCGCGAGCGCTTCGCAGATCAGGATCGCGAGGACGCAGGTGCTGCCGCCATAGACTTTATCGCCGATATTCCGATCGAGGTGGCAGAATGCGTGACGGGCTTTCGTCACGACACCGTTGGAGCGGAATTCATGGAATTGGTGCCTGCGCCCGGCGAGACCAAATGACTGCGGGCTTCGCGCATTTCAATGAACTGGTGAAAACTCCGGGTTCTTGAACCATCAGCGAGACTCCATTGATCCATCAGAACTTTGCGATGGTCTTGCCGGGGCCGCTGGCGCATAGCCTTGGGCCATGGCTACCCAAGTACTTCAAATCGAGGCCGATACCAAAGCTCGTCGCGGCTTCTTGCTGGCGCTCGTCGCCTACCTGCTTTGGGGGCTGCTGCCCTTCTACATGAAGGCTGTCGCGCATCTGCCGCTGGCCGAAGTCATCGCCCACCGCATCGTCTGGTCGGTGCCGATCGCGGCCGCCGTCCTGGTCTGGGCGGGCCGCACTGCCGATTTCAAAGCGGCCGTTCGTTCGCCGCGCATCATTTCGATGGCGCTGCTGACGGCGGCGCTGATCTCGGTCAACTGGGGCATCTATGTCTGGGCGATCGCGGTCGACCGCACGATCGAGACCGCGCTTGGCTATTACATCAACCCGCTGGTCAGCGTCGTTGTCGGCGCGCTGCTGCTCGGCGAACGGCTCGACCGCCTGCAGATCGCGGCGGTGGTGCTCGCGGCAATCGCCGTCGCGGTGCTAACCATCGACGCTGGCAAGCTGCCCTGGGTGTCGCTGGTGCTGGCCTTTTCCTTTGCCGCCTATGGCTTCTTCCGCAAGACGCTGCCAATTGGTCCAAGCCAGGGCTTCCTGCTCGAAGTGCTGCTACTGTCGGTGCCGGCGCTCGGCTACATCGTCTTCCTGATCGCCACAGGACAGGATCATTTCGTCTCCAGCTCCTTGAACGACACCGCCTTGCTGGTCGGCTGCGGACCGGTCACCGCCGTGCCGCTGCTGTTGTTTGCGTTCGGCGCCAGGCTGCTGCGCCTCTCCACCATCGGCATCATGCAATATATCGCGCCGACAATCGTCTTTTTGATCGCGGTGCTGATTTTCGGCGAACCCTTCGGCAGCGTTCAGGCCATCGCCTTCGGCCTGATCTGGGCGGCGCTGGCGATGTACTCCTGGTCGATGTTTTCTTCGGCGCGCAAGACCGTCGCCGCATCCGCTCGATCCGCGTAACGAAGAAAGGCGGCTGGCGGGCCTAATGCCGGCAGCCGCCCCTTTCACGGTCGCTCAGCGCTTCGGCCCGAAGCCTGGATAGGGCTGCAGCGGCACGACGGCGGCAATGTCCATCATGCCGGCCTTGACCAGCGGCAAGGTTGCGAGATGGCTGCGCACGTCGGCATCGCTGCCGGCCTCGAACATCATGCCGCTGCCGGGAATGTCGCCTCGATTCCACACCTGACGCACGGCGCCTTCGGCATAGAGCGTGCGGCGCTGCTCGGCCTCGCCGGGCAGCAGAGGCGCGAAATCGGCGTCGGTGAACTTTTCGGTGTTGCGCACAAGAAGGGCAAAGAACTGCATCGGAATCTCCTGATGTTGGCCGTTGGAATGGCGAAAATATTCGCTTCGGCTGGCCAGACAGTCCAAGACTGATTAGGCTAAAGTTGAGACCTCACGGGACTTGAGCATCGGAGCAACAATGTTCGACCTGCGCCAGCTCCGCTATTTCATCACGGTGGCCGAAACCGGCAATGTCGGGCGTGCCGCCGAATTGCTCCACATCTCGCAGTCGCCGCTCAGCCGCCAGATCATGCAGCTGGAGCAGCAACTGGGCATCACATTATTCGAGAGGGCGAGGCAGCGTGTTCATCTCAATCCCGAAGGCCGCGCCTTTCTTACCGAGGCGCGTGCGCTGCTGGCCCATGCAAGACGGCTGGAGGAGCTCGGCCGCAATCTCGCCAGCGGTACGGTCGGCCGTCTCGCTATCGGCTATGTCGAAGGTGCGGTCCATGCCGGGCTTGTCGCTCGGATGCTGCGCCAGTTTCGCCGCGACCGGCCCGAATTTCATCTTCAACTGAAGGGCCAGCGTTCCGCCGCGCAGATCGAAGCGCTGCGCGAACGATCGCTCGATCTGGGCCTCGTCTACACGCCTCCTTCTGCCGACGATCCCGACATCGCCGCCTTGCTCATCATGCGCGAGCCTCTGGTTCTGGCGATGCCGGAAAGCGATCCATTGGCCGAAATCGCGGAGATACTGCCGCAGCAACTGGACGGACGCACCTGGATCACGGTGGTGCGCCAGCCTGACGACACCAACCGCAGCCAATTTCTCGCCGCCTGTGCGAAGGCCGGTTTCCTGCCCGACATAGCCTATGAGACGACCGATCCGTTGACGTCGTTGGGCTTGGTCAGCGCCGGGCTTGGGCTGGCGACGGTGCAGGCCAGCCTGCGGAGTGCCGCGCCGCCTCAGATCGTGTTTCGCGATCTGCCGTGGTTCGAACGCACCGTCTCGATCCATCTCGCCTGGCGACGTCAGGACAAGCGGGCGGTCATCGCGGACTTAAGGAAGGCAGTAGGGAAGGAGTTAATGAAGGAGTTAATAGTGAATAGTGAATAGTGAATAGTAAAGTACAACACCTTCCGAACCGGCGCGCGTGTCTATCCCTACTCCCTACTCCCTACTCCCTACTCCCTACTCCCTCTACATTTTATCAATCACCGACTGCACGCCCTCCGTCGGTGCATCGACGGAGGATCCCGCCACCATGATGGCGGCTACGATCGCTTCCGGGTCCTCGACCACCAGCGGCTTGACCCGCTGCGCGGTGTGGATGAAGCCTTCCGTTGCCATGTGGTCGAGCAGCGCCAGCATCGGATCCCAGAACCCTCCGACGTTGCCGAAGACGATCGGCTTACGATGATGTCCGAGCTGCGCCCAAGTCATGATCTCGACGATCTCCTCGACGGTGCCGATGCCGCCGGGCAACGCCACAAAGGCGTCGGATTTCTCGAACATCCTGTGTTTGCGCTCGTGCATGTTGTCGGTGATGACGAGCTCGTCGAGCCGGTCAAGCGCGGTTTCGGTCGCCTCCCGGTTGATCAGAAAACGTGGAATTATGCCCGTTACCTTGCCGCCGGCCTTTAATGCCCCTTCAGCGACGGCACCCATGATACCTTTAGTGCCGCCGCCATAAATCAGACGCAGGCCGGACTTGGCGATCGAGCGGCCAAGCAGGTGTCCGGCCTTGATATAGGTTTCATCTCGGCCCGGGGACGAGCCGCAATAGACGCAGACAGATCGAATCGTGTTCATGTTATGATTGGTGATAGGGACTATTGGCATGGTCAAGCCCCGGAGCGGGCTTTTTCTTGTCGGCTTTGGCAAAACAGGCTAGACCGAAATTAGGTGGCTAAGGGGCAGGGAAACATGGCAATTAATCCGTTGAAGGCGTTTTTGTTCGCGGCTGGCGGCTCCGTCGCTGCGGCGGGAACCGCCTATGTATCGGGCGCACTCGACCCGTATCTCAATTCTACCCCGCCTGCGGAAGTCGCGGCGCTGACGCCGCCGGTTTCGAAACCGGTCGCTCCGGCAACCGAGGGGCGGCTGCCGTCTGCGCCCGCCGCGTCCACCGATGCGGCGACGCCCGCCGCGCCGGCCGCTGCAGGTGCGATCGTGCCGACCTTCGACATCGTGCGCGTCGAAAGCAACGGCTCGATCGTCGTCGCCGGCAATGCAGCGCCCAACGCCAAGGTCGAGATTCTCAACGGTTCGACTGTGCTCGGCTCGACGGTCGCCGGTCCCGACGGCGCCTTTGCCATTATTCTCGACGATCCGCTGAAGCCCGGCGACTATACGATCACGCTTCGCTCTACGGCCGACAATGTCGTGACCGCCTCGGCGCAGACCGCCGTCGTTTCGATTCCCCAGAATTCCACCGGTCAAGTGCTGGCAATGGTCGAGGAGCCGGGAAAGCCGTCCGAACTGCTCACTGTTCCTGCCCCTGAGGCAAAATCTGACGCCTCGCCGCCAACCGGCGAACAGGCGGCCGTTCAGCCACCCGCCACCGGCACCGAATTGCCGGCTGCCGCAGCGCCGGCCGCCCCGGCGGCTGATGTTCCAGCAGCGCCTGCTTCTGCCGCGCCGGCCGCTGTTGAAGCCGCACCGGCTCCGGCAGCGCCCGCCACACCGGCAGCGCCTGCTACTTCCACGGCGGAGCCCAAGGTCGTCGTCGAAGCCGTCGAAATCGACGGCAACAAGATTTTCGTTGCCGGGGTCGCCGATCCCGGCCGCAAGGTGCGCGCCTATGCCAATGATATCCTGCTCGGCGACGCGAAGACCTCGCCCGACCGCCACTTCCTGGTCGAAGCGACACGCGACGTCCCGGTCGGCACCTACACCATCCATGTCGACGCGCTCGACGCCGACGGGGTGACGGTGGTGGCTCGTGCCGCCGTGCCGTTCGAACGCGAGCCGGGCGAGGCGGTTGCCGCCGTCGCACCCGCCGAGCCAAAGCCTGCCGAGGTAAAACCAGCCGAGCCGAACGCTCCGGCCACCGAAGCCGCACCGGCGACAGCCGCCGAAACGCCCGCAACTGCCCCCATTCCTGCCACCGAGGCCCCGGCCGAAATGGCCGTCGCGACGCCTCCGGGCGAAGCTCCCGAGACCGTGGGCCCCAAGCTCGAACATGCCAATGGCGCAGTCATCATCCGCCGCCACGACACGCTGTGGCGGATTTCGCGGCGAGTCTATGGCCAGGGCATGCGCTACTCGACCATCTATCTCGCCAACCAGGACCAGATCAGCAATCCGAACCGCATCTGGCCGGGGCAGGTGTTCAAGGTGCCGGAGAAATCGAAAGAAGGCGAGCCCGCCGATCTCAAGGCAATGGGCGACCAGATGACGACGGCGCCAGTCAAGACTGAGTAGCCGTTCTGCCCATCAGGATAGCTTGCGGCAGGGCCAGTCATCGTTTATCGCCGATGGACGATGACCGAATCCTCCCTCGTAACGGACCGACGCCGCGCGGCAGATGAACACACGCCGGCCAACTGTACGCCGGATAGCCGCTCCGTCGCTGTCCGGCTCGCGGCCCTTTCGCATCCGGCGCGGATCGAAATTCTCAAACACCTTTCCGCAAGCCGTTCCTGCTGCTGTCGCGAGGTCGTCGAGCATCTCGACCTGGCGCAGTCCACCGTTTCCCAGCATTTGAAGATTCTGGTCGAAGCCGGGCTTATCCGCTTCGAGCCTGACCGCCAGCGCTCGCGCTATGAGCTCGACCGTGCTGCGCTCGCCGATGTTTCCGCGTCGCTGGCCGCGCTGGTCGATTCCTGCTGCTCCGGCCGCTAAGATATAAAAAGGTAAACAAGAATGGCCGAGAAAACCGTTTCCGCCGATTCCGGCTCGACCTTCAGAACGTTGCGCAATCTCTGGCCCTATATGTGGCCGGCCGACCGCGCCGACCTGAGGGCGCGGGTGGTGTGGGCAACCGTGCTGCTGGTTGCCGCCAAGCTGACCCTGGTGGCCGGACCCTATTTCTTCAAATGGGCGACCGACGCACTGGCCGGCGACGCCAAATCTCCGCCGCCGCTGCCGGCCTTCCTGCTGGCGCCGGTCATGCTGGTCGTCGCCTACAATGCCGTGCGGCTGGTGCAACTCGGCTTCAACCAGTTGCGCGACGCCCTGTTTGCACGGGTCGGCCAGCATGCCGTGCGCCGGCTCGCCTTCCGCACCTTCGTACACATGCATGAATTGTCACTGCGCTTCCACCTCGAACGGCGCACCGGCGGCCTGTCGCGTGTCATCGAGCGCGGCACCAAGGGCATCGAGACGATCGTCCGCTTCACCATGCTGGCGACGGCGCCGACGATCGTCGAATTCGCGCTCACCGCCGGCATCTTCGCCGTCACCTATGGCTGGCTTTACGTGCTGGTGATCGCGGTCACGGTCTGGCTCTATGTGTGGTTCACCGTCAGGGCGAGCGATTGGCGTATTTCGATCCGCCGAGAGATGAACGACAGCGATAATGAAGCCAGCACGAAGGCGATCGATTCGCTGCTTAACTACGAAACAGTCAAATATTTCAACAACGAAGCCATGGAGGCCGAGCGCTTCGACCGTTCCACGGCGCGCTATGAGGTGGCGGCGACCAGGACCTGGACCTCGCTTGGCTGGCTGAACTTCGGCCAAGGCGTGATCTTCGGCATCGGCATGACCGTCGTCATGGTGCTGTCGGCGCTCGAGGTGAAGGCAGGCACGCAGAGCGTCGGCGATTTCGTCTTCGTCAACGCCATGCTCATGCAGCTTTCGGTGCCGCTGAATTTCATCGGCATGATCTACCGCGAAATTCGCCAGGGCCTGACCGACATCGAAAACATGTTCGATCTGCTCGACGTCAAGCGCGAGATCGTCGATCGGGCGGGCGCCAAGCCACTGGTCGTCGATGCCGGTAAGGTCGAGTTTCGTGACGTGCATTTTTCCTACGACCCCAACCGCAAGATACTGAAGGGCATCAGCTTCGAGGTGCCGGCCGGCAAGACGGTGGCCATCGTCGGCCCCTCCGGAGCCGGAAAGTCGACCATTTCGCGGCTTTTGTTTCGTTTCTACGACATTCAGCGTGGCACGATTCTGATCGATGGCCAGGACATTCGCGACGTCAAGCAGGAGAGCTTGCGCGCCGCCATCGGCATGGTGCCGCAGGACACGGTGCTGTTTAACGACACCATCGCCTACAACATCCGCTACGGCCGCATCGGCGCCAGCGAGGAGGATGTGCGCAAGGCGGCAGAACTGGCCCAGATCGGACCGTTCATCGAGCGGCTGCCCGACGGCTATCGCTCAATGGTGGGCGAGCGCGGGCTGAAACTGTCCGGCGGCGAGAAGCAGCGGGTGGCGATTGCCCGCACCATCTTGAAGGCACCGCCGATCCTGATGCTCGACGAGGCGACCTCGGCGCTGGACAGCCACACCGAGCAGGAGATCCAGGCGGCACTGGACCTGGTCAGCCAGGGCCGCACCACCCTCGTCATCGCCCATCGACTGTCTACAGTGATTTCGGCCGACGAGATCATCGTCCTGCAGGACGGCCAGATCGCCGAGCGCGGCACCCATGCCGCCTTGATGGCCAAGCGCGGCCTATATGCATCGATGTGGGACCGGCAGCGCGAGGCAAGCGAGGCCGAGGAGCGGCTGCGCATTGCCCGCGAAAGCGACGAGTTCGGCGTCGTCGTCCGCCGCCGCACCTCGGAGGTGAGCTGAAATTCGTGCTTGACCTCAACTTAAGTTGAGATCGTAGGCCGTTTTGGATCGTAGCAAGATGCGTCGTTCAAAAACGGAGACAATCGATATGAATGGGATAAATCAGGCAGTTAGTGGCGGCAGCGTATTCCGGGTGGACAAGTTTGTCGTTCCGGCCAACGCTCGCGAGGAGATTCTTGCCAAGGTCCGGATGACGCATGAATTGCTGCGCCAGCAGCAAGGGTTCGTCCAGGATTTCCTGCTCGAGCAATTCTCGGGGCCGGGGGAGTTCAACCTCGTGACCATTGTCGAATGGGAAGGGCAGGCCGCTGTCGATAAGGTCGTGCCGATCATCAAGGCCGCGCATGAGCGCATCGGCTTCAATCCTCAGGAGACCATTGCGCGACTTGGCGTCAGGGCCGATATCGCCAATTACCAGCGGATTCCCGCGGTGTAAGCTCTCTATGGCCAGCCTGCTCCCGGCGCGGTAGCCTCGATGCTGAGCACCTGGCCGGTACGGGCATCGCTGATCATATGTTCGAAGCCGCGCCATTCGGCGGCCACGATGAACAGCGTTTTTCCCTCGCTGCCGCCGAGCATGCAGGCAAAACAGCCGCGATCGACGTCGACGCTTTCGAGCATTGTGCCGCCCTCGCGCACCCGCACGCAATGCCTGTTCGGAACGTCGGCGTACCAGGCGGCACCTTCGGCATCGAGGCAGATGCCGTCGGGAAAACCGTTGCCAAGATTGGCCCAGACTCTCCGATTGGAAAGGTGGCCATCGGCAGCGATGTCGAAGGCGGTCAGCCGGTTGGCGTGGGATTCGGCAACGACAAGCGTCTTGTTGTCGGGCGTCACTGCCATGCCATTGGCGAAGGCGAGATTCTCAGCCACCTGCCGAGCCGAGCCGTCAGGTGCAACCAGCACGACGGTGCCGGGGCCGAAATGCTGGCCGGAAGCCGGAGCCGGCCCACCACCATTGACGTAGATGTTGCCGCGCCCGTCGACGACGATCTCGTTCCATGGGCTCTTCGACAGATGTCTCAGATCGGCATGGGTGACCAATGTCCCGTCAGCCTCCTGCCTGAGGATCAGCCCTTCGCGGCCGGACACGACAAGCAGCCGCCCGTCCGGCAGCCAGTCGATGGAGTAGGGCAGGGTGGCCGGCACGATGAGCGCGATCTCGCTGTTGCCTAGGGCGTCAACGGCGATGATCTGGCCTGTGCCCCAGTTGCAGAACCACAGCCGGCCATCGTGCCAGCGAGGCGACTCGCCAAAGGCCAGACCGTTCATCACCACTTGCGCTTGCCTGGCTGCTGATTTCTGCATGGGCCGAGAACCTCCGGGTTTGCGCAAATCGTCACGGCCGAAAGGCCGATGAGAGGCGCTGTCTTGCCAAGGACGGGCGTGGGGGCTTCGTGCCGACAATCGCAATCAACATATTTCCGGTTGACCACTTCGGCAGTCCGGATGCTGCCAAGGACGCCCCTGAGGCGGCACGACCGCCAACACCCGACCGCCTGATTGTCGCGTTGCGGCGAAGGGGTGTTTCCGCTATTGAGGCCGGACTTGGAACCAAGGTTGCCCTCATCCCATGAGCCTCGTTGACACGATCAAAAATGCGTTCGTTCCGATCCATCGCGAGGGTTATCCCTTTATCGCTGCGTTCGGCGCGGCGACGCTTTTTCTTGGCTATTTCTCCTCGACCCTGTTCTGGATCGGTCTCATTCTGACCGCGTGGTGCGCTTATTTCTTCCGCGATCCCGAGCGTGTCACGCCGATCGACGACCGGCTGGTTGTCAGCCCGGCGGACGGCATCGTCTCGGCCGTCGGCCCGGCCGTGCCGCCGCGCGAGCTTGGCCTCGGCGGCGGCGAAATGACCCGCATCTCGGTATTCATGAATGTCTTTTCCTGCCACGTGAACCGCGCCCCGGTGCGTGGCCGCATCTCCAGGATCGAGCATCGGCCAGGAAAATTCCTCAACGCCGAACTCGACAAGGCAAGCACCGAGAACGAACGCAACGGGCTGGTCATAGAGAGCCCCAACGGCACGGTGGCTGCGGTGCAGATCGCCGGCCTGGTGGCGCGGCGGATCGTCTGCTGGGCCGAGACCGGCGGCGCCATCGGCACCGGCGAGCGCTTCGGGCTGATCCGCTTTGGCTCGCGCGTGGACGTATTCCTGCCCTCGACGGCGACGCCGCGCGTTGCCGTCGGCCAGACGGCGGTAGGCGGTGAGACGGTGCTGGCGGAATTCGGCGGCGTTGCCGCAACGCCGCTCGTGCGGATATCCTGACCGGTGGCCCCGCCGTTCAAGAAATTCGAGGCGCATGGCGGCGGCGGCCCGCGCATCCGTGAAATCCCGATGCGCATGGTGCTGCCCAATCTGGTCACCGTGCTTGCCATCTGCGCCGGCCTGTCCGGCATCCGCTTCGGCTTCGAAGGCCGCTTCGAGCCGGCGGTGGTGATGGTACTGCTCGCCGCCTTCCTCGATGGTATCGACGGCCGCCTGGCGCGAATGCTGAAGGCGACCTCCAAATTCGGCGCCCAGATGGATTCGCTGGCCGATATCGTCAATTTCGGCGTGGCACCGGCGCTAGTGCTTTATGCCTTTCTGCTCGACAGGGCAGGTTCGCCGGGTTGGATCGCGGCGCTGCTGTTTACCATCGCCTGTGGGATGAGGCTTGCCCGCTTCAACGTGCTCGACGAAGAGCTCGACCGTCCGCAGTGGCAAACCGAATATTTCGTTGGCGTGCCGGCGCCGGCGGGTGCGGTGCTGGTGATGCTGCCGCTCTATCTGTTCTTCCTCAGGCTTGGCCTTGAACCCAGCCGCCTGGCGGCCTTCATTGCCACCGGCTTTACAATATTGGTGGCGTTCCTGCTGGTCAGCCGACTGCCCGTCTATTCCGGCAAGAGCGTCAGGATACCGGGCGACAGAGTGCTGCCGATCATCCTCGCAGTCGTCCTCTACGTCCTGCTTTTGATGACCTATCCCTGGTATACGCTGACGGCTTCGGTTGCCGGCTATTTGCTGTTTTTGCCATTCAGCGTGCGCGCCTATTCCAGACGCGCCAAGCGCGAAGGCGAGAAGGTACCGTCCTCGGACATCGGCTGACAGATTTGGTGCCAATTTCGCACGCGGCGCTGTGGAACGCCCTTCAAAACCACGTTTTCGGAACTTGCTGGGCGCCTGACCGTTTGTGTCGGTAGGTCCGTTTGAGCGACTGCTCGTGATCGTCAACGTCGCGCAAGCTGCCGCATCGGGCCCAGAATCATCGGAATACGAGAAATGGCTGTCATCCTCATTGGCGCATTACTGACTGTCGCCGGCCTCGTATATATGGCGGTTGCAGCCATCATGCGCGGGCGGCTCAGTGAGCCGGCCGCTGTCTCCACCGCGCCGGATAGCCCGAGGCCCAATCTCGCAACACCAGGTCCGACTCTGGAGCCGCGGCGGCGCGGGCTCCGTTTTCTCGGCTTGTCACAGAATTGGCCGGGCCTGCTGATGATGGCCGTCGGCGTCATTCTGCTGTTATCGGTAGTGGTCCTCTAGAGTTTTGGAAAGGTCTGGAAAACCTCAGGCGGCAGCGCTCAGTCCCAGCCTCTCGAGCGCCAGCTTTCTTGTCGAGACATAGTCGGTCTTGCCCGAGCCCAGCACCGGGATTTCCTCGACCTTGACGATGTCGTTCGGTACCATCAGTTCGGCCGCCCCGGCCTTCTTGCCGAATTCGCGCAATTCGTCGGGATTGGCACTGTCGGCGGTGGTGACCAGGACGAGGCGCTCGCCGCGCCGTCTGTCCGGCACCGCCACCACGGCGTGATGCTCTTCCGGCCACAGCGACTGCACCAGCATCTCGACCGCACCAAGCGATACCATCTCGCCGGCGATCTTGGCGAAGCGCTTGGCGCGGCCGCGAATGGTGATGAAGCCTTCGCGATCGACCGAGACGATATCGCCGGTGTCGTGCCAGCCTTCGAGCGGCAGTAGCTCGCCCGGCCGATCGGCGGTCATGTAGCCCATCATCAGGTTCGGCCCGTCGAGCCACAGCCGGCCGGCGTCGCTAATGCCTTCGACCGGTTCGAGTTTCATGCGCATGGCCGGCAGCAGCCGCCCGACCGTGCCGTCGCGACCGTGGATGGCGGTGTTGACGGCGACCACCGGTGCGGCCTCGGTCAAGCCAAAACCTTCGATGATCTCGGCCTGGAAGCGTTCGCGATAAACCCGGCGCGTCTCCGGCTTCACCGCCTCGGCACCGGCGACGACAAAGCGCAGGCTGGAAAAATCGCCGTCCTTGGCGGTGCGGGCATAGTTGGCGAGGAACGTGTCGGTGCCGAACATCACCGTTGGCCGGACCTTGCGCGCCACCTCCGGAATAAGCTTGTAGTGGAGCGGTGAGGGGTAGAGGAACAGTTTTACGCCGGTGACCAGCGGCAGGATGGTGCCACCGGTCAGGCCGAACGAGTGGAACACCGGCAGCACGTTGAGCAGGATGTCGACCGGCGAGATGGTGATGCGGGCTTCGGCCTGCATGGCATTGGCAAGAAGGTTCCGGTGCGACAGCACAACTGCCTTGGGTGTGCCTTCCGAGCCGGAGGTGAACAGGATCACCGCCGGCTTGGCTGCATTCTGGCGCTGCAACGGCCATCGCCACAGCAAGGCGGCAGCGAGCTTGTCCAGCGCGGTCACGCTTGCGCGAACATCCTCCAGCCAGAGCAGTTTGGCTCCGCCCTTTTCCACCGCCTCGACTATGTCGGCGAGGTTGGCCTTTTCGACAAAGGCGCGTGAGGAGACCACGGTGCGGATCACCGCCGTGCGGATGGCGGCGGTGACGCTCGCTGGGCCGGCGGTATAGTTGATCATTGCTGCCACTCGCCCAGCCGACAAAACACCGACGAACGCCAGCACGAGGCCATTGGCGTTGGGCAGGAGCAGCCCAACCGCTTCGCTCGGCGCTGTCATTGCCTCGAAGCGGCGGCCCAAAACCCTGGCACCGATAAACATTTTCCGGTAGCTCAGCGCACCGCCGATGATGTCTTCGATAATTGGGTGCGAAGCGCCGACACGGTCGGCGGCATCACGCATGGCAAGGAACAGCCCTCGGTCGAGATCACTGCCAAAAAGCCTGGCCTCGGCGAAGCGATCGAACAGCGCATTGGTATTGGAGGCCTGATTGGGGTTCCGCGCCACCAACTCGGCGATGGTCATCGGCTCCAGCGCGCTGATCGACAGCTGCGGGAACCAGTGGCGCGGCGCCTTGTCTGCCGGCGTCAGCGACGCCGGCAGGCTGCGCGCGCCGGCAACGAAGATCGGCACGATGCGAGCGTCGGCCTGCATGGCGATACGGGTGATGGCGCGGAACAATCGAAACGACTTGACGTCGGGCTCGACCGCATTCGGAAGGTAAACCGCGAGCCGGCCCTTGCCCTTCAGCACCCGCACCAGTCTGCGGCTGACGAAGACGTGCTCGGCGTTGAAGGCGATGGTGCGGCCAAGCTCGCGCCATGGTTCCAGCCAGGGCGATCTGGCCGAAGCCGGGTCGAGAATGTGCAGCGTGTCCTCCGGCAGCAGCGACAGCATCAATGCCGGCTCGAGGCGCGACTGATGCCAGACGACGTAGATGACCGGAGCCGCCGACTTGCGGGCAATCTTGATTCGCTCGTCGTTGATCCGGTAGGCGAGCTTGAACGGCACGTAGAGCAGCGCCTGGCTCAAGCGCAGGCCGAGGCGGAACTTCTCCACCACGCCGATCAGCAGCCAGGCCGTGACAAGACCCGCAAGCAGCGCCAGTGTCAGGATCATCGCCGCATCTCCCAACAATCTCACGTCGCGGCTCTTCAGTGGCCGCTTCGGGTGAGAACCTAGCCGAAGTTGGATCAACGTCAATGCGGCTTCATTTTTCCGTCTCTCCTGCTATCAGTGGGCTCGGCTGCCTTCTCCACAAATCGCAGCTACGCCGCCTTCATCCTCCCGCTGATGAAGCGGAATTCCTGCGTCTTGCCGCCAAAGCCATACGCGGCCGCCGGCACTTCGTGCACGAGGGCATAGCTTTCCTCATGGACCTTGCCTAGCAGCCGGCCGAATGCTGCAAAGATTGCCTGGAGATAGGCCTCCAGTTCGAGCTTGGTATTGGTGCCGTCGACGACCTTGATGTCGAGCCAAGCCGTGTTGGCGCCGTGCTCGGCCAGCGACTTGCCGCCGGCGAACCAGTGCTCGGGGTCGAGATAGGAAATCGCGACAGCTGTGATCGTCGCGTCCTTGCGCAGATGCGTGGCCGTCAGTTCGGTCACCTCCTTGGCAATAGCGGCGGACAAAGCGGCATCGGGCTTGCCGGTAACGCTGACATTGATGATCGGCATGTTTCTTCTCCTCGGTTTCAAGCGGCGTCTCTTCGCCGTCGAGAAAATCATGCCATCGTTCTTGAGTCAGAAAAATCGAATTGTTTTTGATAAACACTTAGATATTATCGAATTATGCAGGCGCTCGATCCCGACCTTCTCAAAACTTTCCTGGCTTTCGTCGATAGCGGCTCGCTGGCGCAGGCGGCGTCGATCGTCGGCCGCTCGCCGTCGGCGGTGACCGCGCAGATGCAGCGGCTGGAGGATATAGTTGGCGAACCGCTGCTGGTGCCGCAGGGGCGAGGGCGTGGCCTGACGCCGGCAGGCGAGGATCTGGTCGGCCACGCGCGGCGCATTCTTGCTGCGCACCGCGAGGCGTGGCTGGCCCTCAAAGGGGCGCATGCCGATGGGCGCGTCGCCATCGGCACGACGCAGGATTTCGCCGACAGCGGCTTGCCGCAGCTTCTCAGGGCCTTCGCTGTCAGCCATCCGCGCGTCAGGATCGAATTGCGCGTCGGCCGCTCCGCCGAACTGGCGCAGGCTTTGCAAGCCGGCACCCTTGATCTGGCCATTGCCATGCGACAGGCGCCGACGCGGGACGAAGTCGGCGTGCTCAAAGAGCCAATGATCTGGCTTTGCTCACAAAACGGCTTGGCCACCCGCCAAGAGGAATTGCCCTTGGCGCTGCTCGATCCCCATTGCGGGTTTCGCGATGCAGCGACCAGTGCACTGGATGCGGCCGGCCGCCGCTATCGCATTGCTGCCGGCAGTGCCAGCCTTGCCGGCCTGCGTACGGCGGTACACGCTGGCATCGCTTTGACGTTGAGGACGGCGCGCTTCGCTCATTCCGGCATCGTCGAGGCGCCGCGCGATCTTGATCTGCCGCCGGTGCCGGTCGCCGAATTCGCCATCCGCTTGCGTGAGGATGCCGACCGGCCGGCGCAGGATCTGGCCGCGTTGTTCAGCGGCAACCTGGGCTTGGCCAGTTGAGTCAGCAAAGAAAAAGCCGACCTTGCGGTCGGCTTCTGAGTAGGACGGGCCGAGGGGTTTGGGGGGACTTGGGGGTGGCCCGTCGCAGCCATAATGCCTGAGCCCGATGATGGTTCCATGACTTTTCAAAATTTATTTTCAGGCACGGATTTCGCGTGATCGGACCCTCCAACTCGCCCTCGGGCGTGGCGAGGATTTTGGTCATGCATCCGCTGCGCGCTGCCTGGCCATCAGCCAGTCACGGCCGGCGTGAGCGAACACCGCGCAAAGCACGATTGCGCCGCCGACCATGCTGGCCGCCGGCGGGATCTCCGCCAGGAACAGGAAGGCGAACAGGATCGCGAATGGCACTTCGGCCGAACCCAGCAGTCCAGACTCGGCCGCCGGAATGAGCCGGGCGCCCTCCGTCCACAGGATCGAGGCAAGCGCGAACGAGGAGCCGAAGGTGGCTAGAAGCAATGCGTCCCTGGCCGAGACGGCCAGCGGATCGGTGACGAACCAGCCGAGCACGAACAAAAGGAATGCCGACACCGCACCCGCCCACACCACCGGCGTATCGCGGAAGGTGCGCACCATGATCATGTAGAGGGCGCTGCCGATCGTCATCAGCAGCGCCAGCCCGTCGCCGAACAGATGGCCGGTGCCGAAGCCCGACCAGACCATGATCGCCACCCCGCATAGTGACACGGCAGCGGCAGCAAGCGTCTGCAGCCGGAACGGTTCGCGGACCAACAGGAGGGCCAGCAGCGCGGTGACGAAGGGGGCGGTGGCATAGATGATGGCGACATTGGCGACAAAGGTGAACTTGAACGCCGAGATGAAGGCGATGCTGGCGAGCGCGCCCTCGATCGCCAGCAGCCAGCCGCGCCAGCCGAGCCGCAGGCTGTCGCGACCGCCGGAGCGCTGGCGGCGCCATAGCACATAGAGGCTGATCAGGATCGAGCCGACGAAGCCGCGCCAGCAGGTGATGGTCAGCGGGTCGGAATGGATCGATTTGGTCAGCACGCCGGTGAGGCCGAAGACGGCCGCCGACGCCGAGACCAGGATGATGCCAAGGGTACGTTCGCGGGCGCTTTCCACTGTGCCTGACATGTCCAGCGATTCCGTCATTTCACCAGCCTACGCTGCCCCGTCCTGACACCATAGTGTCAGCTTGATCGAGGCGTCGTGCATCGAAACAGCAGACCGGCAGCCCCGGTGAACAGGCTGCCGGCGAAGCCCTTTCGCGGGTTTCCAGGATGGCGTTATCGGCCATATGTCCGGCGGCCTTACGAATGTGTTGCGAGAGAGGGTGTGAAGGCGTTGGATGCTCCCCGTATCGTCAGGCTATACGGGCGAAACCCTGCCAAGCGCTACGCCAGCGGGGACTTGCGTTTGGGGCAGGCGACACCGCCGTTAAGCAGCGAAGCCAGGCAACTATGGGAGAGAAATGAAATGGACGCGATTGCATTGAAGGCCATGCAGGCGCCGCTGAAGGAGGCCTATCGCGACGACGCCTCGCGCGCGCTGATTACTCTCCGCGCCAAAGGCTCGATCGACGACCAATCGATCGCCTGCAAGGTCGAGACGGGCAGGGCGATCGCCATTGCCGGGCTGCATCCGGCGACCGGCGGCACCGGGCTCGAACTCTGCTCCGGCGACATGCTGCTGGAGGCGCTGGTGGCTTGCGCCGGCGTCACGCTGAAGGCGGTGGCCACGGCGCTGGAATTCAAGCTTGGGGCCGCCACAGTGGAAGCCGAAGGCGATCTCGACTTTCGCGGCACGCTTGGCGTGGCGAGGGATGCGCCTGTTGGCTTCCGCGCCATCCGGCTGACATTCGGCCTCGACACCGACGAGCCGCAGGAGCGCATCGATGCGCTGATCAAGTTGACCGAGCGCTACTGCGTGGTGCTCCAGACCATCAGCCAGAAGCCCGAATTGACGGTAAGCGCGCGACGCTGATGTGCCAATCTCTCCCCCTCAAGGGAGGAGATGACGCTCCTACTGCGCCGACGGCTCCTCGGCGTCGCCCTCGTCCGCGAACGGCGAGGCACTCGGCACGCACTGCACCGACCAGCCGGCCGGCGTCGGCTGCTTCTGGTATTCGGTGACGGCGGAGGTGCACTGTTCGCGGGTGTCGAAGGTGCTGGGCAGCACGACCATGCCGCCTTGCGGGCCGGCGATCACCAGATACCAGACCAACGCTACGCTCGGTGCCGCCATGGGTGTTTCCTCGCTCTGCTTGTTTTGGGAGTCGGTGCGATCCTAGCAACTCCGGCCAAGCGGCGAAAGCTGGGCCGAAGCGCGGCGTTAAGCCACGGCATCACAGCCGCGTGATGCAAGGCCGCTTACTCCGGCTGCCGGTAGGCGACAAAGCGGTTGTGCTTGGCCTGGAAGATCAGCCCCGTCTCCTTGAGCGCAGGGCTGGCCAACGGCACGATACGCTTGGCGATCTCCGAAGGGTGCGGCAGCGTTTCCGGATACTCGCCGGGTACGGCCTGCGCCCGCATCGCGGTGCGCGTTGCCCCGGGATCGGCGGCGTTGACCCTGAGCGGCAGGTTTTCGGTCTCATGGGCCCACGAACGCGTCATGGCCTCGACCGCCGCCTTCGACGCCGCATAAGGCGCCCAGAAGGCGCGTGCGGAGTGGGCCAGGCTGGAGCTCAGCACGATAGCGCGGCCGGCATCGGAAAGCCTCAGCAGCGGGTCGACCGAGCGGATCAGCCGCCATGTTGCGGTGACGTTGATGGTCATCACCTTCTCGAAGGTCTTTGCCTCGACATGGCCGATCGGGGCGATGACGCCGAGCACAGCGGCGTTGGCGACCAGTATGTCGAGCTTGCCCCAGCGCTCGTGGATGGCGCCGCCCAGCCGGTCGATCCCCGCCATGTCGGCAAGATCGAGCGGGACGAGCGTCGCTTGTCCGCCGCCTGCTTTGATCTGGTCGTCGAGCTCTTCCAGCCCGCCGACGGTGCGGGCAACCGCAATCACATGCGCACCGGCTGCGGCAAGCTCCCTGGCGATGAAATAGCCGATACCGCGCGAGGCGCCGGTGACGACCGCAACGCGGCCGGAGAGATCGAGGGTCATGCTTGAACTTCCATGAGGTCGGCGTGAAGCACCCCCCTCTGCCTTGCCGGGCATCTCCCCCTCAAGGGGGGAGATTGGCCCTCATCAGGCTCAGCGCCTGTTCTGCGACCGTCGCGATTGGCGAAAGTCGACAGTTCAGCCGATCTCCCCCCTTGAGGGGGAGATGCCCGGCAGGGCAGAGGGGGGGTAACCTGGCGAAGACAAATGGCGATCCGGCAACCTTACGACCCGCCCGCCGCCAAGAGCGAAAGCGTGCGGACATTGTCGGAGCCTTCGAAATCGGCAAGCCGGGTCGGATACTGGCCGGTGAAGCAGGCGTCGCAGAATTGCGGCTGCTCGTTGTCGCGGCCGGCTTCGCCGACGGCCCGGTAGAGCCCGTCGATCGAGAGGAAGCCGAGCGAATCGACGCGGATGAACTCGGCCATCTCCTCCACCGACATGCGCGAGGCCAGCAACTTCGACTTTTCCGGTGTGTCGACGCCGTAAAAGCACGAGGCGCGCGTCGGCGGCGAGGCGATGCGCATATGCACCTCCTTGGCGCCGGCATCGCGCACCATCTGCACGATCTTCTGGCTGGTGGTGCCGCGTACGATCGAATCGTCGACCAGCACCACACGCTTGCCTTCGATCATGCGGCGATTGGCGTTGTGCTTGAGCTTGACGCCCATGTGGCGGATCGAATCGCCGGGCTGGATGAAGGTGCGGCCGACATAGTGATTGCGGATGATGCCGAGCTCGAACGGAATGCCCGCGGCCTGCGAAAAGCCGATCGCCGCCGGTGTGCCCGAATCCGGCACCGGCACGACAATGTCGGCCTCGACCGGGCTCTCCAGTGCCAGCTCGGCGCCGATGCGCTTGCGTACCTCGTAGACATTGCGGCCTTCGACCGAAGAATCCGGCCGGGCGAAGTAGACATATTCGAAAATGCAGAAGCGGGTCTTCTGCGGCTCGAACGGGAACAGGCTTTCGATGGCCTTGCTGGTGACGACGACCATTTCGCCGGGCTTCAGGTCGCGCACGAAACGCGCCCCGATAATATCGAGCGCACAGGTCTCCGAGGCGAGAATCCAGGCGCCGTCGAGATCGCCTAGCACCAGCGGCCGGATACCGAGCGGGTCGCGGCAACCGATCATCTTCTTGGACGTCATTGCCACTAACGAGAAGGCGCCTTCGACCTGGCGCACCGCATCGATGAAGCGCGAATTGAGGTCGCGCTCCTTGCTGGTGGCGACCAGATGCAAGAGCGTCTCGGTGTCGGAGGTGGAAGAGAAGATGGCGCCCTGCTTCTGCAGGGCGCGCTGAACGGTCATGGCGTTGGTGAGATTGCCGTTATGGGCGACGGCAAAGCCGCCATCGGCAAGTTCGGCGAAGAAAGGCTGGATGTTGCGCAAGCCAGCGCCACCGGTGGTGGCATAGCGTGTGTGGCCGATGGCACGGTTGCCTTGCAGGCTGTCGATGACACGCTGCTTGGTGAAGGTGTCGCCGATCAGGCCGACATGGCGTTCGACATGGAATTGGGTGCCGTCATAGGAAACGATGCCGGCCGCTTCCTGGCCGCGATGCTGCAACGCATGCAGGCCGAGTGTTACGATGGCTGCGGCGTCCTGCCGGCCGAAAATGCCGAACACGCCGCATTCGTCGTGGAAATGGTCGTCGGCTTCGGCGGAAAGCACGTCGTCTGCGTCTGCCACTGAGGCTGCCATTGGGGGCTCAAGCTCCGCTAAAGTCGCCATATAAGGTCATAGCGCATCGAAAGCAACGCACGTCGTGCGACGTTCACATGATCGACAGTCTCGAGGCGAGCAAGTCTGCCGAAATCAGTTTGCCGGCGCCGGGTTTGCAGGTGCCGGCGTCGCGGGCGCATTGTCGGCCGGCGGAGCGTCGCTGTCATCGGGTGCCGGAGCAGTGGCGTCGTCGCCGGCGGCAGGTGCTTCCGCTGCAGGCGCGTCGGGGGCCAGAGGCGTCTCGGTGGCCGGCCGATTCGGATTGAGCTTGTTGAGGATGGCGTTTTCCGGATCCTCGGGCAGCAGGCTTTCCAGCTTGGCACCGATCGATTCGAGCAGCGGCTTTGACTTGGCGTTGGCAATCCAGCCTGGAGCTTTGGCGCCGGCCAGCCAATTGAAAAACAGCAGTGCGACCGCGACCACCAGGATGCCGCGCGCCGCGCCATAGAGGAAGCCAAGTGTGCGATCGAGCGCGCCGATCCTGGAATCGATGATCCAGTCGGCGAGCTTCATGGTGATGACGGAAACGACGATCAGCGCGACAATGAAGACGATACCGGCGGCCGCCGCCATGGCTGCCTTTTCGTTGTCGATATAGGGCTGAATGTAAGGCAGCACCGGCTTGTAGAAGAAGAAGGCCGCCGCAGCGGCAACTGCCCAGGAGATGATCGACAGGATCTCGCGCGAAAAGCCGCGAACCATGGCGAGCATCGCCGAGACCAGGGTGAAGCCGACGAGAATTCCGTCAAGCAGCGTAATCGGCATGTTTTTCGCCCCGCTCCGATCTCTTTTTCACGACTCGACGAGCCGCATCAGTCTTGCTCGTCGGCGCGGCTGCGCCGAGAGCCGGCTATGCGCGCCACGAGATCGGCAAGCTCGGTGGGCTGGAAAGCGCCGGCTCCGATCCCCCCGGCCCCATTACCACCAACAAGTTCCTCGCTGCCCAAGGGCAGAACCGCGCTTCCGAAACCCAGCTTTTCGGCTTCCTTGAGGCGCTGCTGCGCATGCGCAACCGGCCTCACCGCCCCCGAAAGGCTGATTTCGCCGAAATAGACGCAATCGGCGGGAAGGGCAAGACCGGTGAGCGAGGAAACCAGTGCCGCCGCCACCGCCAGGTCGGCCGCCGGCTCTGAAATGCGGTAGCCGCCGGCAACGTTGAGATAGACGTCGTGCGTGCCGAAGCGAACGCCGCAATGGGCTTCCAGAACCGCCAGGATCATCGACAGCCGGGCGCCGTCCCAGCCGACGACGGCGCGGCGTGGCGTGCCGAGCGTCGAAGGTGCTACCAGCGCCTGGATCTCGACCAGCACCGGCCGTGTGCCTTCCATGCCGGCGAAAACCGCGGCACCCGGCGATTTCGCGTGACGTTCACCGAGGAAAAGCTCGGACGGGTTGGCGACTTCCCGCAAGCCCTTGTCCGACATTTCGAAGACGCCGATCTCGTCGGTTGGCCCGAAGCGGTTCTTGACCGTTCGCAGGATGCGGTAGTGGTGGCCGCCTTCGCCCTCGAAATAGAGCACCGCGTCGACCATGTGCTCGACGACGCGTGGGCCGGCGATCTGGCCCTCCTTGGTGACATGGCCGACCAGAACGATCGCCGCCCCTGTGGATTTTGCATAGCGGATCATCGCTTGGGCGGCGGCACGCACCTGGGTCACCGTGCCGGGCGCTGAATCGGCCATGTCGGTCCATAGCGTCTGGATCGAATCGAGAATGACCAGGTCCGGCCGCTTGCCATCGGCAATGGTGGCGAGGATGTCCTCGACGTTGGTCTCGGCGGCGAGTTCGACCGGGGTGTCGGCGACGCCGAGCCGCTGGGCGCGCAGCCTGATCTGGGCGACCGCTTCTTCACCGGAGACGTAGACGATGCGGTGGCCCTTTGCCGCCAGTGCGGCTGCAGCCTGGGTGAGCAGCGTCGACTTGCCGATGCCGGGATCGCCGCCGACCAAAAGCGCCGAGCCGCGCACGAAGCCGCCGCCGGTGGCGCGGTCGAGTTCGCCGATGCCGGAGACGATGCGCGGCGCGTCCTCGATGTCGCCGGAGAGGCTGGTCAGCACCACCGCGCGGCCTTTGCGGGCGTTGCGGGTGTTGGCCGGGCCGGAGCCGATGCCGCCCGACGTGCCTTCCTCGACCAGCGTGTTCCACTCGCCGCAGGCATCACATTTGCCGGCCCAACGCTGATGCACCGAACCGCAATTCTGGCAGATGAACTGGATACGGGATTTGGCCATCAGTTTATTGGTTCCAAGAGGTATTTGGGACGATCCCAGTAAACCGGCAAAGCATCTTCGATCGTATCGAAATGAGTGCGGCGCTGGCCGTTTCTCAGAGCCCAATTGTCGTATGCCGACCAACACGCATATCTGAACAGACCGACCGCGAAGTCGTTCTCTCGCCCGACTTCATCGTGCAACGTCTCCAGCAATCTCATAAGGGCAGTCGAGAGGCGACGATCATTGAGCCGGTGCATCAAAAGGAATGCGCACCCGATCGCCGCCAGAGAGGTGTCGTGCCGAGTTTCGTCCAACGAAAGGGCCAAAAAACTCAGCAGATCGTCGATGTCAGCTGTCGCTCCCAATTTCCAAACTCGATAAAGACCGGTCACTGCCGCGCTTCGCGTATAGTCTTCGACATGCTTGGCAAGGAATTTCCTCACCAATTCAACGTTCTCGGGCGTAGGTTCGCTTGAGTAGCAGAACACCAGCAAACCGGCGTGCGATTCCGTGCGAGAAATTGACCGGGCAGATCTCAAATATTCAGTGAGTTGCGCGCGTTCATCCTCGGAGATGTTATACTCTTCGAATTTTATCCTTTGGTAGATATCGCTAAAGTCCAATCGGCTGCTCCGCGACAATGCCTACTCGAACCGATCCGGCAAATGATGCTCTTCCGCAAGGTCCGAGAAGCGGGTGAATTCGCCCTGGAAGGCGAGGCTGACCGATCCCGTTGGGCCGTGGCGCTGCTTGGCGACGATTACTTCGGCCTTGCCGCGCATCTCGTTCATCTCGTGTTCCCACTTGATGTATTCGTCGGTGCCCGGCTTCGGCTCGCGGTTCTTCAGATAATATTCCTCGCGGTAGACGAACAGCACCACGTCGGCGTCCTGCTCGATGGAGCCCGATTCGCGCAGATCCGAAAGCTGCGGGCGCTTGTCGTCGCGGCTCTCGACCTGGCGCGACAGCTGCGACAGCGCGATGATCGGCACCGCCAACTCCTTGGCCAGTGCCTTGAGCCCGGTGGTGATCTCGGTGATTTCCTGGACGCGGTTTTGCGATGATTTCGCGCTCGATCCCTGCATCAGCTGGATATAGTCGATGACGATGACGTCGAGGCCGCGCTGGCGCTTCAAGCGACGCGCGCGGGCGGACAGCTGAGCGATGGAAATACCGCCGGTCTGGTCGATGAACAGCGGGATTTTCTGCATGGTCTGCGAACAGGCGACGAGCTTTTCGAAATCCATCTCGCTGATCTCGCCGCGGCGGATTTTCGACGACGGGATTTCGGTCTGTTCGGAAATAATGCGGGTGGCGAGCTGTTCGGATGACATTTCGAGCGAAAAGAAGCCGACGACGCCGCCATTGGCCGCCTTGAACGAGCCGTCGGCCTGCTGCGCCGGGACATACGCCTCCGCGATATTGAAGGCGATGTTGGTGGCGAGCGAGGTTTTACCCATGCCGGGGCGGCCGGCAATGATGATCAAGTCGGACGACTGCAGGCCGCCCATGCGACGGTCGAGGTCGCGCAAGCCGGTGGCGACGCCCGACAAATGCCCGTCGCGCATATAGGCGGCATTGGCCATGTCGACCGCCGTCTTGACAGCGTCGGTGAAGCTCTCGAAGCCGCCGTCGTAGCGGCCGGTCTCGGCCAGTTCGAACAGCCGCCGCTCGGCGTCCTCGATCTGGTCGGAGGGCGACATGTCGACCGGCGCGTCATAGGCGATGTTGACCATGTCCTCGCCGACGGTGATCAGCGCGCGGCGCGTGGCCAGATCGTAGATGGCGCGGCCGTAGTCGGTGGCGTTGACGACGGTGACGGCCTCGACCGCCAGCCGCACGACATATTGCGCCACCGTCATGTCGCCGACCTTCTCGTCGGCCGGCAGGAAGGTCTTAAGCGTGATCGGCGTCGCGATCTTGCCCATGCGGATGAGCTCGGCCGCGACCTCGAAGATCTTCCTGTGCAGCGGCTCGTAGAAATGGCCAGGCTTCAGAAAGTCGGAGACGCGGTAGAACGCATCGTTGTTGACCAGTATGGCGCCGAGCAGCGCCTGCTCGGCCTCGATGTTGTTCGGCGCCTCGCGATAGAGCGGTGTTTCCGCCACGCCGAATTTTCGTGCTGCCTCTGCCATGATGTCCCCGGTCCTGATCCCGGTCTCTCGATAGCAGAACGAGACAAGTCGGTGATGACTTATCTGCATCAGTCCCCAACCAACCAACTTTGATGCCCGCGATTCACAGCCAAGATACTTCGGTGGAAAGAATCTCGATTGACTCGAATCAAGATGGCGAGCCTAACCGTTCTTGGGCGAGAACAAAACAGGAAAATAGCTGCCGATCATTCCGGCAAGGCGTCACCCCAGTCCAGTCGCCGCGCGGCCTTGAACGTCTCGCCGTCGCGCTTCGTGAACAGTCGCTCGGCGGCATGACCATCCTGTTGGCAAAGCTTCAGCAAGACCTTGCCGGAGCCCGATTTCGGTGGTGCGATCACCCGCGCGCGGGGCGGAGCGGCCGGATGACGGGAAGCGGCGACAAAGATGAACTTTTCGTCCTCCCACGGCACCTCGGCATCCTTGGCCAGACGGTGCAGGCGCGAGCGGGCGACGCGGCGGGCGAAATGGCACCAGTCGGGAGCGACAAGTGGGCAGGGCGCCTCATGCGGGCAGGGCGCGAGCACGTGCGCCCCCGCCTCGATCAGCTGCCGCCGCACGGCAAGGATGCGCTGCCAGCCGGCCGGCGTGCCGGGCTCGACGACCAGCAGCGTGTCGGCGGTCAGCTGCCAGAGCCGGTCGATTAGTTTTGCCAGCGATGCCGGCGCGATCTCATCCAGCACATAGGCCGAAGTCACCAGCTCGGCCGGCTCCAGATCGACCAGGTCGATGGTGACGTCGCCGGTCAGCCAGGCGGTCTTGGCATGGATTGTCTCGGCGGCAAGCGCCTCGCCGACCCGCCGCACCGCGGCACCGGCCTCGAGCAGCACTGCCTGTTCGAGATCGGGCCAGAGATCGATTGTGGCCCAAAGCACCGTGCCAGGGCCGGCGCCGACATCGAGCAAGGTCTTCGGAGCATAGTCGGGCCGAGACTCGCCCACCGCATCGAGGCTGGCACGGACGGCCGCATAGGTCGCCGGAAGCCGCGTTGCCAGATAGGCCTTAACCGCCATTTCTTCGGCCATGTGCAGGCGGCCATCGCGCAACTCGGCGCGGTAGCGGTCCGACAGCGTCTTGGCCGCTTGCTTGATCATCGGCAACGGCACCTGTTCGAGAAGGCGGTCGACGCCTTGTCTAAGCGGGGCGGGCAGTTCCATGGTCTACGCAGCCCGAGGTGCGAGCACGATGACCGAGGCGCCAATGATGCACATCGTGGCACCGGCAAGATCCCAACTGTCGGGGTGCACGCCTTCCGCCAACCATAGCCAGACCAGCGAGGCGGCAATGTAGATGCCGCCATAGGCGGCATAGGCCCGGCCCGCCGCACTGGTGTCGACAAGCGCCAGCAGCCACGCGAATAGCACCAGTGAGACGAGACCGGGCGCCAACCACAGCGGCGACTTATCCAGCCGCCACCACGCCCAGAACGAGAAGCAGCCGGCGATCTCGGCAAGTGCGGCGGCGACGTAGAGGTGGTAGGTCATGAAAAAAGGTCCCGCGTTGACGAGACCTTTTTCAGCGTGCCAGCCGGCAATGGCAAGCGGCAATGGCGCGATCGCCGGCAGTCTACTCCGGATCCGCCACCTTGCGGCGGCGAGTGGGCTTGGCGGCAGGAGCCTTTTCACGACGTCCAAGATCGCGCATCTCCAGCGCCTTCTCGCAACTGGCCATGTAGTCGCGCGTCACCGGCAGCGTGTCGTTCTTCTTGGCAATCTGGATCTGGAAGATCACCAGATCCTGCCATCGGAAGGCAGCTTCCGAGGCGGCAAGATAGAACTCCCACATGCGGCAGAAGCGCTCGTCATAGATCGCCTTGGCCTTGTCGCGGTTGGCGGCAAAGCGCTCGCCCCAATGCTTCAGCGTCTCGGCATAATGCAGCCGCAGAACCTCGATGTCGGTGACGACGAGCCCCGACTTTTCGATAGCCGGCATCACTTCGGAGAGCGACGGGATATAGCCGCCCGGGAAGATGTATTTGCGAATGAAGGCGCTGGTCGCCCACGGCACACCGGAACGGCCGATCGTGTGCAGCAGCATGACACCGTCCGGCTTCAGCAGCGTCGCCGACTTGTCGAAGAAGGTACGGAAATGATTGACGCCGACATGCTCGAACATGCCGACCGAGACGATGCGGTCGAAACGCTCATTGAGCTCGCGATAGTCCTTGAGGTCGAAATGCACCCGGTTTTGCAGGCCTTGCGCGTGCGCGCGGTCGGTGGCGACGCCGTGCTGCTCGGTCGACAGCGTCACGCCTTGCACGTCGACGTCGAACGCCTTGGCGAGATAGAGGCCAAGCCCGCCCCAGCCGGAGCCGATGTCGAGTACCGTCTGGCCCGCTTTCAACCTGAGCTTGGCGGCGATGTGGCGCTTCTTGGCTGCCTGGGCCTCATCGAGCGTCATGTCCGGCTGCTCGAAATAGGCGCAGGAATACTGCATGTCTTCATCGAGGAAGAGGCGATAGAGGTCGCCCGACAGATCGTAGTGGCGCTGCACGTTGCGGCGCGCCCGCGACGCCGTGTTGATCTGCTGCAGGCGCCGGAAGGCGTGGCGCAGACCCTCGATCGCCTTCGACCAGGTGGCATCGATGCCGCCGCTGCCCATGTTCTGGAACGCAATGCGCATCACCCCCAGCACGCCGCCCTCGATAATGTCGAGTTCACCGTCCATGTAGGCTTCCGGCACCGCCAGCATCGGATCAAAAGTGATGGCGCGCTCGGCATGCCTTGTCTTGATGTGCATGTGCACCGGCTCGCCGCTGCCGTCACCAAAAGTCACCATCGAGCCTTGCGGCCCTGTCACCTTGAGATTGCCTGTGCGGACCAGGCGGTCGAGAACGCGCTTCAGCAGAATATTCATGACCAATTGTCCCCTCTCGGCCAGACATGCTGTCCTATTCTGCATCAAGATATAGGGGTTCGAAAAGTTCCATTTGGCATAAAAATGCCCGGGTGCGAGGCCCGGGCATTGGTCCAGATAGGTATTAGCCGACGAATGCCGGCGAACAACGATCAGCCGTTGTCTTCGCCGCCCTCGAACTCCGCGTTCGGATCGAAGAAATTTTCCGGCCGCGCATTGTCGTTGATGTCTTCGCCGTAGATGGCTTCGGCGGTGGTCAGCGTTTCGCCCTTGGCCTGGCGCTCGGCTTCGTCGGCCGTGCGGGCAATGTTGAGCGTGATGGTGACCTCGACTTCCGGGTGCAGCGCGATCGCCACGTTGGTGACGCCGATGGTCTTGATCGGCTGATTGAGAAGGATCTGGTTGCGGTTCACCGAAAAACCTTCCGCCGTCAACAGCTCGGCGATGTCGCGCGTCGACACCGAACCATAGAGCTGACCGGTCTCGCCGGCCGAGCGCACGGCGATGAAGCTCTTGCCGTCGAGCTTTTCAGCAATCTGCGCGGCCTCGGACTTGCGCTCCAGGTTCCGAGCTTCGAGCTGGGCGCGCTGTCCCTCGAACTTCTTCTTGTTACCTTCGTTGGCGCGCAGCGCCTTGCCCTGCGGCAGCAGGAAATTTCGGGCGAACCCGTCCTTGACCCTGACGGTGTCGCCCATCTGGCCGAGCCGGGAAACGCGTTCGAGAAGAATGACTTCCATGGTTTTGTTCCTTCGGTTGGGCGCCTATCCTCAGGATCGGCGCCGAATTGTTTGGAACAGGTCAGGAAGCTGGGGCGTCGCCGCCTGTGTCGCTGTCCTGCCTGTCGCGGCAGTTAGGATCTCTTGTCGAAATCCAACCCGGGATTTGGTGTTCGATCCAGCTACGCCCGTCGTGGCCGGTGAAAAAAGCAGGCGGCGAACCGCCCGCTGGCTAGACCATGATCCCGAAAAGTGAAAACCGGTTTTCGGATAAGATCATGGTCAACTAATCAGTCTTAGCGGACCACGTAGGGCAGCAGGCCGAGGAAGCGGGCGCGCTTGATCGCCTTGGCGAGTTCGCGCTGCTTCTTCTGGCTGACGGCGGTAATGCGCGACGGCACGATCTTGCCGCGCTCGGAAATGTAGCGCTGCAGAAGCCGCACGTCCTTGTAGTCGATCTTCGGCGCGTTGGCGCCGGAGAACGGGCAAGTCTTGCGGCGACGGTGGAAGGGGCGCCGGGTTGGGATCTGGTTGATGTCGACCATTATTCTGCGGCTCCTTCAAAGCCTTCGCGCGGACGGCGCGGGCCACGATCGGCACCCCCATCGCCGAAGCTGCGCGGCGGACGATCACCACGGTCACCGCGATCGCGGTCGCCGAATGAGCGCGGGCCACGATCGCCACGGTCGCGGTCGCCGAAGCCGCCGCGTTCCGAGCGCTCTTCGCGCTTCTGCATCATTGCCGACGGGCCTTCCTCATGCGCATCGACCTTGATGGTCAGGAAACGCAGCACGTCCTCGGACAGGCCCATCTGGCGCTCCATCTCATTGAGCGCGGCCGGCGGGCAGGTGATGTCCATGAGTGTATAATATGCCTTCCGGTTCTTGTTGACCCGGTAGGTGAGGGACTTCAGTCCCCAGTTCTCGACCCGGCCGACGGACCCGCCATTCGCGGTGAGGACGCCCTTGTACTGTTCGACAAGTGCATCGACCTGCTGCTGCGAGAGGTCCTGCCGGGCAAGAAACACATGTTCGTATAGAGCCATAGTGTTCGTGCCTTTCTTCGTTTCTCTCCCGGTTCCCGGCGGCAAAAGCCTCTGCAACTTCTCTGACCCGCAATCCTTGCGAAGACGGGGAAGAAAGGAGCATGATGAGACGGTCGAGAGCGGAGACACGGGAGGCGGAAGCGCTTCTGGCTCCACGCGAAGGTTTCGAAAACCTCCGGCCCTCCGTTCAGCCCCCAGCAAGGACCGGCAGATTGCGGGCGTCTATACAGGAATTTGACCGCAAAGCAAGGCCAAACGACAGGCCAAACGGCTCGACTAGCGCCCTACCTTCCAGAGCACAACGGACCTCGATGGCAAGGTTTTACGGATTTCCTGAAACCTGACCTTAACCATCATGCGAAGTTCCCCGTGCCGGCGGGCGTGGTGGCAACCCGCCGTTCATCATGCGAATGCAAAACGAAACAGTTCGCGCGCGGCCGCCAGCAAGGCGGTTTGGGGGTAAAATGCTGTTCGACAAGTTCTGCCGTTCGAAGAGCGGCAACTTTGCCCTGATGCTGGCGTTCGGGTTGCCTGCGGTTCTGACGGCCGTCGCCTTTGCCGTGGACGTGTCCACCTTGATGAGGGCCAAGGTCAGCTTGCAGAACGCGCTCGATGCCGCGAACCTTGCATCTTCGCATCTCGGCGACATCGAGGCCACGCGCAAGGACGTGTTCGACCGCTATTTCCAGACCAATGTCGCCGGCCACAGCGAGTTGAGGAACGCCGAAGCGACGCTTACCGTCGAAAGGGGCCTCAATTACATCCAGACAAAGGCTGTCGCCGCGGCGGACGTCAACTTGAACTTCGCTTTCCTGTTCGGCAACGACAAGCGCATCACGGTCGATGCTGGCGCCGTCGAATCGACCAATCAGCTCGAAGTCGTACTGGTGCTCGACAATACCGGGTCGATGGCCAGCAACGATCGCATCGGCGCATTGCGGACGGCGGCGACGGGCTTGATCGATATGCTCGAAGCCGCGAAGTCGCCGACACGCAGCGTACGTGTCGCAGTGGTGCCGTTCGTCACCGCGGTCAACGTCAAGGGCGAGGACTACGATCCGTCCTGGATCGACATGGCCGGCAAATCGCCGAACAATGGCGCCAATTTCCCCTTGGTCGGCGGCAAGCGCATCACCCATATGGACCTGTTCAAGCAATTGGGCGTCGAATGGAGAGGCTGCGTCGAGGCGCGGCCCGGAACCAACAATGTTTCCGACATTTCGCCCGACCAAAACAAACCGGACACCCTGTTCGTACCTTATTTCGCGCCGGACGATCCAGGTAACGCCAAAAATCCGAACAGCTCCTATGGCAATTCGGCGACCGGCTACAATAATTCCTATCTCGACGATACGGTTATCACCCTGCTTCCCGGCCTCACCGGCGACATCGCGAAGTACAGTGTTTCGACGATGAAGCTGATCAACGACAAGAAAGGCCCCCTGACCATCGGCCCAAACCGGGCCTGTCCGACGCCGATAGTGCCGCTGACCGACGATTTCGACAAATTGCGTAAGGCCGTCAGTGAGATGATCGAATGGAACGGCTCGGGGACCAATGTTTCGGAAGGGTTGTCATGGGGGATGCGGGTACTCTCGCCGGAACCGCCCTACAGTGACGGCGCGCCGTTCAGGGCGTCAGGCACGACCAAAACGGTGCTGCTGCTCACCGACGGCGAAAATGTTGTCTATGGCGCGAAGGATACGCCACAGAAGTCGGACTATGGTTCTTACGGGTTCCTGGCTTCGGGTCGGTTCGGATCCAGCGACCAGACCGCGGCCGCGCGCAATGTCGACGACTGGACAACCAATGTCTGCAACACGTTGAAGAAACAGGACGTGCAGATCTTCACAGTACTGCTGCAGGCCGACACCGCAGCCAACCGCAAGCTCTACGAGGCCTGCGCGTCGTCGCCGTCGGATTATTACCCGACCAACGACGTCAGTCAGCTCGAAAGCGTCTTCCTGAAAATCGGAAGCTCGATCTCGCAACTGCACTTGACGAACTGAACGACGTCAGTCGCCCAACGGCCGTTCCGCCGCCGCTGCTCAACTCGTGTGCGCAGCCACTTTGCCTGTGGTTTCGGGGAAGAAGTCGGGCGCCGCATGGCGCTTGCCGAACATCATGTCGTACTGCAGCAGACGGAAGTCGCGGATTGCCGGGTCGATCTCTTTCTGACGCGACCAATCGGGGGTGGCGTCGCCCGCCGGTGCCAACAGCAAATTGCGGTCGATGACGCGGTAGTGCTCCCGCAACTGGCCGAGGAAGCCGGTATAATAGGGATGACTGATGCCGGCAGTCTTCAGGATATGGTAGGGCAGGAAGGCTGGGCTGACGGCGCCGAGATCCTCGGCCGGGCCGCTGCGGTTCGACCAGACGATCAGCGGCGTCTGGTGATGCAGCAGCATCTGGTCGGCCGCCTCCTTGCGCGGCGCGACATTGTCCTTCATGAAACCGGTCTCGACGTAGACCGGCCCAAGCGGCGGCAGATGGTCGCCGAAGAAGGCGATGACCGTCGGCCGCTGGCGTTTCTTCGCCCATTCGATCAGCCGCTCGAGGCCGCGGTCCGCGTCGGAAGAGCCTTCGGCGTAGCTCAACAGCGATTCACGCGCCCATTGGCTGATCGGCGCCTGCACCTTATGGGTCGGATTGTTATAGCGATACGGCTCATACGGCCCGTGGTTCTGCAGGCTGACGGCGAAAAAGAACACCGGCTCGGCGCTGGTATCGGCCTCGTGGATGATCTCGTCGGTCATCGCCGCGTCCGACGCGAGCGGTCCGCGTTTTTGCATGGGCGGCAACGTCTCCTCGGACTTGAAGTCGTTGAAGCCGAAATCGGCATAGACGGCTCCCCGGTTCCAGAACCAGTTGGTGCCGGGGTGGATGGCGCGTGCCCGATAGCCCTGACTTTTCAGGAAGGTCGCCAGTGACGGGGTCGGTGTCCGCACATATTGCTGGTAAGGAATACTGCCCGCCGGCAGGAAGGCGTTGGAAAAGCCGGTCAGGGCCTCGAACTCGATGTTGGCCGTCATGCCGCCGAATTCGGGCGAGAACATGTAGCCCGTGCGCAGTGCCCGCACATTGGGGATAGGGTCGGGCGTGATGGTGACGCCGGGCAGCTTGGTCGGATCCCAGAAGGATTCGCTCATGACGACGATGATGTCGGGCTTCTCGGCGGGTACCGAGACCGTCACCTGCGGTTTGCCGATCGCTTCGATCGCCTTGCCGGAATAGCCGGGCGGCGCCGAGACATGGGCCATCGGGACGTTCAGCGCGAATGCGAGCGCAAAACCGTTCGAGGCATAGTTTTCCTTCTGGTCCCACATGATCGGGATGATCTGCAGCCGGTCGCGCGTCCATGAGAAAGTGGCATAGTCCATGATGGAGACGAAGAAGGCGATCAGCGGCACTGTCAGCGTCAGCCGGGCAAGGCGGCCCTTGTGGCTGAGCGCCGGAACGCGGCGGCGCCATAGCCGCCAGCCATAGACGAGAAGCGACAGCCCGCCGACGATGCCGATCGCCAGGGCAATGGCGGTTCCCGGGCGATCGCGTACCAGGAGCGGCATCAGCGCCACGATCTGCCGGGAATAGAGGAAATCGGTCGGATAGAGCGGATCGCCGAGATAGAGCGACTTCTGGTGGCCGACGAACGCCAGCGACAACGTCAGCGGCGCGAGGATCATCAGGCTCTGATGGCTGCGGCCGAGCACGGCGTCGAGCCCTATGAGGATCAACGCAAAAATGATGATTGTGGTCCAGCCGGGTTTGAAGGGCTGCAGAAAGAAGTCGATGGTGCCGGCAAAGTTGCCGCGCACGATCAATTCGATAGCGAACACCAGGATGGCCGCGGCCAACAGGCTGATGAAGCCATAGCGGATGACAGGCCATTTGCGCCCTGGCAGATAGCCGGTGGCCGGATCGCCTTCGAGAAACTGTGGCGCGGCCTCGGCTGCGCTCTTCTTGGTCTTTGCCACTGCGATAGTTCCCCGGCCCGCAACAAAAGCGTCACTCGACTGTCATCGAACTGTCACGCAAAGCTAGCGCCTGTGGCGGAAATAAGAAGAGCCAGCAAACAAATCGTGAGCGGTTTTCATCATGAGTGATCGCCAAAAAGCCTGCCGAAACAGGCACTCGGCCGACGTTGCGCGGTCAAGGTTGGACTTGACTTGGCCGCACGCCTTGCGTCACAGGCAACGAGAACCAGCAGCTGGGAGCCGCCGATGGCCATCGCATTCACCTTTCCGGGGCAGGGCAGCCAGGCTGTCAGCATGGGCAAGGACCTTGCCGATACCTTTGTTGAATCGCGGCGGATCTTCGAGGAAGTCGATGATGCGCTCGGCGAAAATCTATCGAAGCTTATCTGGGAAGGCCCGGAAGAGACGCTGACGCTGACCGCCAATGCCCAGCCGGCGCTGATGGCGGTGTCGCTTGCCGCAATCCGGGCGTTGGAGGCGCGCGGCTTCTCCCTGAAAGGCAAGGTCACCTATGTCGCCGGCCACTCGCTTGGCGAATATTCGGCACTTGCGGCCGCCGGTTTCGTTTCGGTCGCCGACGCCGCCCGACTGTTGCGCATCCGGGGTAACGCCATGCAGGCGGCGGTACCGGCCGGCGAGGGCGCCATGGCGGCGATCATCGGGCTGGAACAAGCCGACGTCGAAGCCGCCTGCGCAGAGGCTGCCCAAGGCGCGGCCAAAGATCCCGCGCAAGCCTTGGTTTGCCAGATCGCCAATGATAATGGCGGCGGCCAGCTGGTAATCTCCGGCGCCAGGTCGGCGGTCGAACTGGCGGCGAAGCTATGCACGGAGAAGGGCGCCAAGCGGGCGCTCATGCTGCAGGTTTCGGCGCCCTTCCATTCGGCATTGATGAAGCCGGCGGCCGAGATCATGCGGGAGGCACTGGCCGCCGTGACGAAGAGTGCACCGGCCGTGCCGCTGGTCTCCAATGTTACGGTGACCCCGACGAGCGATCCCGACGAGATCGCCCGCCGCCTCGTCGAACAAGTGATCGGGCGCGTGCGCTGGCGCGAAACGGTGGAGTGGTTCGGCGCGAATGGCGTTGCGACGCTATATGAAGTAGGCGCCGGCAAGGTTCTGTCGGGGCTGGCGCGGCGCATTAACCGCGATATTGCCACCAGCGCAATCGGATCCGCGGCGGATGTCGAGGCGGCGCTGGCGGCGCTTGCATAATCAACTGGCGATTTGACCCCGCTCCGTGCGAAGGGTGTTCGCTCAGATCAGGAGACAAAAATGTTCGAATTGACCGGCCGCAAGGCGCTCGTCACCGGCGCATCGGGGGGCATCGGCGAGGCGATCGCCCGCGTACTGCATGGCCAGGGCGCCATCGTCGGCCTGCACGGCACGCGTATCGAGAAACTGGAGGCGCTGGCCGCCGAACTGGGCGACCGGGTCAAGCTGTTTCCGGCCAATCTTTCCAATCGCGACGAGGTCAAGGCGCTTGGCCAGAAGGCGGAGGCCGATCTCGAAGGCGTCGACATCCTCGTCAACAATGCCGGCATCACGAAGGACGGGTTGTTCGTACGCATGGCTGATGCCGACTGGGATAGCGTGATCGAGGTCAACTTGACCGCCGTGTTCCGGCTGACCCGCGAGCTTACCCATCCGATGATGCGGCGCCGCCATGGCCGCATCATCAACATCACTTCAGTGGTCGGCGTCACCGGCAATCCCGGCCAGGCCAATTATTGCGCCTCCAAAGCCGGAATGATCGGCTTTTCCAAATCGCTGGCGCAGGAGATCGCCACCCGCAATATAACCGTCAACTGCGTCGCCCCGGGCTTCATCGAATCGGCGATGACCGACAAGCTCAACGACAAGCAGAAAGAGGCGATCATGGCGGCGATCCCGACGCGGCGCATGGGCACGGGCGCCGAAGTCGCCTCTGCCGTCGCCTACCTCGCTTCCAATGAGGCGGCCTACGTCACCGGCCAGACCGTTCATGTCAATGGCGGCATGGCAATGATCTAACACTTGGGAAAACGCTTCATTCCGTCTTGGATGCACGGGATTTTTCGTGTAATGCCGCCCGCAACCCGGCGGTTCGGGCAAAAACCGGTCCTGTTCCGCTGCGTTTCCCGCAGGACCATCTTTCAGCTTGATTAGCGGCATTCTGCCCGCTAACGAAGACAGACAACCAAAAGACGAGGATGCCCAAATGAGTGACACCGCAGAGCGCGTCAAGAAGATTGTCATCGAGCACCTTGGCGTCGATGCCGACAAGGTGACGGAGCAGGCGAGCTTCATCGATGATCTGGGCGCGGACAGCCTCGACACGGTCGAACTTGTCATGGCGTTCGAAGAAGAGTTCGGCGTCGAAATCCCCGACGATGCGGCCGAGACCATCCTGACTGTTGGCGATGCGGTGAAATACATCGACAAGGCCTCGGCCTGACGCTATTTGCAGTCATCACCGGGGAGGACCTGCGATGAGGCGTGTCGTCGTCACGGGCCTTGGGCTGCTTTCGCCGTTCGGCATGGGCTTCGAGCACAGCTGGAATGAGCTTCTGACCGGCCGCAGTGCAGCCAAGCGCATCACCGAATTCGAGGTGGAAGACCTTGCCTGCAAGGTCGCCCACGTCATTCCGCGCGGTGACGGCTCCAATGCCACTTTCAATCCTGAAGCCGTTCTCGAGCCGAAGGAACTGCGCAAGATCGGCGACTTCATCCTGTACGGGATCGCGGCCGCCGACGAGGCGCTCAAGGATTCCGGCTGGCAGCCGAAGACGCATGAGGAACAGTGCGCCACCGGCGTGCTGATCGGTTCCGGCATCGGCGGCATCGAAGGCATCGCCGAGAATGCGATGATCCTCAAGGAACGCGGTCCGCGCCGCATCAGCCCGTTCTTCATCCCCGGCCAAATCATCAACCTCGTGTCCGGCCAGGTCTCGATCCGGCATGGGCTGAAAGGCCCCAACCATGCCGTCGTCACCGCTTGCTCGACCGGTGCGCACGCCATCGGCGATGCCGCCCGGCTGATCATATGGGGCGATGCCGACGTTATGGTCGCAGGCGGCGCCGAAGCGCCGGTGACGAGGCTTTCGATCGCTGGGTTCGCGGCTTGCCGCGCGCTCTCCACCGACCGCAACGACGCGCCGCAAACGGCCTCGCGCCCCTATGATCGCGATCGCGACGGTTTCGTCATGGGCGAGGGCGCCGGTGTTGTCGTGCTCGAGGAGCTCGAACACGCCAAGGCCCGCGGCGCCAAGATCTATGCCGAGGTCACCGGCTACGGCCTGACCGGTGACGCCTATCACATCACCGCGCCAGCCGAGGACGGCGACGGCGCTTTCCGTTGCATGACGGCGGCGCTGAACCGGGCGAAGCTGACGCCCGCCGATGTCGACTACATCAACGCCCACGGCACCTCGACCATGGCCGATACGATCGAACTCGGCGCCGTCGAGCGGCTGGTCGGCAACGCCGCCTCGAAGATATCGATGTCGTCGACGAAATCGTCGATTGGCCACCTGCTGGGCGCGGCTGGTGCTGCCGAGGCGATCTTTTCGATCCTCGCCATTCGCGACAACATCGCGCCGCCGACCATCAATCTCGACAATCCGGAGCGCGAAACGGCGATTGACCTTGTGCCGCACAAGCCGCGAGCCCGGCAGATCGACGTGGCGCTGTCCAACTCCTTCGGCTTCGGTGGCACCAACGCCTCGCTCGTCTTCCAGCGCTACAATGGCTGACCGCTCCGCCGGTTTGCGTCTGCCGTCAATTTTGCCATATTCGCCCCTACTCTGCCCGAGGGGATTCGTCGCAAGATCAATTGGTAGGGCGCTATGAACACAAATCCGGCCGATAACGGGGAATTCGGGCAACGGGCAGCAACCCCCGGCCCGATCGTGCCGAAGACGGCCAGCGAGGCGTTGCGGCCCGAGGCCGGCACGCCGCCGCCGAAGCGCTCGCGTGCCTCGCGCAGCCAGTTCGTCGTGTTCATGAACTTCGTCATCTCTTCGGTGATGCTGATGGTTCTGGCGGCAGGCGTTGCGCTGTATTTCGGCAAGCAGGAATTCAACGAGCCGGGCCCGTCGGCCAATGGCGACACTTTCCTGGTCAAGCCGAATAGCGGCGTCCAGGAGATCGCCGACCAGCTTGAGCGGCGAGGGCTGATCAGCGACGCCCGCATCTTCCGCCTTGGCGTACGCGCCTTCGGCAATGATTCCGCCCTGAAGGCTGGCGAATACGAGATCAAGCCGCAGGCTTCGATGCACGATATCATGGAACTGCTGAAGAGCGGCAAGTCGGTGATGTATTCGCTGACCATCCCCGAGGGGCTGACGGTCGAGCAGGCACTGCAACGGATCGCTGAGCAGGACGCACTGGCCGGCGATATGCCGTCGACCACTCCACCCGAGGGCAGCCTCGCCACCGACACGCTGCGCTTCACCCGCGGCGCAACACGCCAGCAGATGGTCGACAAGCTTCTGGCCGACCAGAAAAGACTGGTCGACGAAGTCTGGCAGCGCCGAGCGCCGGATCTGCCGATCGCCAACATTGAGGATTTTGTCACCCTGGCCTCGATCGTCGAGAAGGAGACAGGTAAGGGCGATGAACGCTCGCGGGTAGCGGCCGTCTTCCTCAACCGGCTGGCCAAGGGTATGCGGCTGCAGTCGGACCCGACCATCATCTACGGCCTGTTCGGCGGCAAGGGCAAACCCATCGACCGCCCGATCTATCAGTCGGACATCCAGAAGCCGACGCCCTACAACACCTATCTGATCAACGGCTTGCCGCCGACGCCGATCGCCAATCCCGGCCGTGCGGCGCTGGAGGCAGTCGCCAATCCGTCGAAGACCAGCGATCTTTACTTCGTCGCCGACGGCAGCGGCGGCCACGTCTTTGCCGCGACGCTCGATGAGCATAACGAGAATGTCGCTCGCTACCGGGCACTGCTGAAAAAGCAGGCGCAGGACGCCGCCAAGGCCGGGGCAACCAATACCGGAGCCGACACGCCGGCGGGAGCCATCGTTGACGATGCGGGGGCTACCGCCGCCCAGTAGGGCCAGACGCCATCAGGTCGGCCCTGTGCATGTCCGGGTGGATGTGCAAGGGCTGCTATGGCATTGAAATTCACATGATCCTGTCCGGAGCAATCGTTCCGGCTTGAGGGGCATTCGGCAAGGGGACGCACGGCAACATGAACTTGCAGAGTATGACCGGTTTTGCGCGCAGTGTCGCCGAACACGAAGGCACTTCGATTGCCTGGGAAGCCAAGTCCGTCAACGGCAAGAGCGTCGAGGTCAGGCTGCGGCTGCCGCAAGGTTTCGACCGGCTGGAGCCGGCAGTCAGGCAGACGGTGCAAAAGCGTTTTGGGCGCGGTAATTTCCAGATGACGCTGACCATTGGCCGCGCCGCCGGCGCGCAAGCGCAACCCGTGGTCAACGAGGCTTTCCTGAAGGATCTGGCGGGGTTGGCCAAGCGGCTGCAGGAGCAGTTCGGAGTAGCGCCTGCGGCGGCCGACGGACTGCTTGCGCTGCGCGGCGTGCTCGACATTCCCGAAGCCATCGAAACCGAAGAGGCGCGCAGTGCGCTCGATACCGCGATATTGTCGGCGCTGGAAGCAGCACTGGACGGGCTGCAGCAGGCGCGCCAAGGCGAAGGTGCGGCGCTTCGTTCCCTGCTGTCCGGCCATATCGATGCCATCGAGGCGCTGACACTGCGGGCCGAGGCCGATCCATCACGCGAGCCGGCCACGATCCGCGAAAGGCTTGCAGAGCAGATCCGGCTGCTGATGGACGCATCAGCCAATCTGGATGCCAGCCGGCTGCATATGGAAGCGGCGTTCCTGGCCACCAAGGCCGACATACGCGAGGAGATCGACCGGCTGAAGACGCACGTGGCGTCGGGCCGGGCGCTGCTCGCCGGCGGTGGCGCCGTCGGCCGCAAGCTCGATTTCCTGGCGCAGGAATTCAACCGCGAATCGAATACGCTGTGTTCCAAGTCGAATGCTGCCGCGGTCACCGCCATCGGACTGGAACTGAAGGCGGTCGTCGACCAGTTTCGCGAACAGGTCCAGAATCTGGAATGATCCCGATGCCAAGCCACATGACTGCCAAGCCCCATGACCACTAGGGATGTGGGTTCCCGCATTCGGCGCCGCGGGCTGATGCTGGTGTTGTCGTCGCCCTCAGGCGCCGGCAAGTCGACGATCGCGCGCAACCTGCTGGAGAGCGATTCCAGCCTGGAATTGTCGGTCTCGGTCACCACGCGGCCACGCCGCGGCAGCGAGATCGAGGGTGTCCATTACCACTTCCGCACGATGCGCGAGTTCGAGCGGCTGCGCGATTCCGATGCGCTGCTCGAATGGGCGGAGGTGCACGGCAATTGCTACGCGACGCCGCGCGAGCCGGCCGAACAGGCGCTGGCAGAAGGCCGCGACATGCTGTTCGACATCGATTGGCAAGGCGCTCAGCAGCTCAAGGAGAAGATGCGCGCCGACATCGTCTCGATCTTCATCCTGCCGCCGTCGATGAAGGAATTGAAGGCGCGGCTGAAGCGTCGCGCCGAGGACCAGGAAGCGGTAATCGAGACGCGGCTCAAGAACGCCCGTAATGAGATCGAGCACTGGAAGGAATATGATTTCGTCATCGTCAACGACGATCTTGACCGCGCTTTCGCCGAGGTGCGCGGCATCGTCACGGCCGAACGGCTCAGACGCGATCGCCGGCCGGGCTTGTTCGATTTCGTCTCGGGGCTGCTCGATGAGAAGACGGATTGAGCACCTTTATCGTAAGCGTCCGGCCTGCGGCGTCTTTCGGGACGGTGGCGATCACACGAAGATAGTGTCCACTTGTCGGGATAATTGACATTTGCCGATGTTGGTTGACGAGAGAGACGCCCTCGTACCAGCGATCAACGTCGGCATAAAACGCGATAGAGAGTTGGCATGCCGATTGAATTATGGGGCTTTTGACACACCGAATGGCCGAAAGATCAGCGTCGCGCTCGAGGAGATGGGGCTGCCCTACACGGTGAAGGTGGTCGACATCACGAAGGGCGAACAGCATGCCTCTGGGTTTCTGCGTATTAGCCCCAACAATCGCATCCCCGCCATCGTCGATCCCGCCGGACCGGACGGTAGACCGATCAGCGTGTTCGAGTCGGGTGCCATCCTAATTTACCTAGGCCAGAAGACCGGCCACTTTTGGCCGTCCAGACTCAGCGCGCAAGTCCCTGTGTTGGAATGGCTGATGTGGCAGGTGGGTGGTTTCGGTCCGATGCCGGGCTAGGTGCACCACTTTCTTGGCGTGACCGACGACCAGGACCGCCGCTACGGACTGGCACGCTATAGCGCAGAGACCCGACGCCTGTACGGAGTCGCCGATCGGAGGCTGGCGGAGGTCGAGTATTTCTCGGGCGAGCTGTCGATCGCCGATTTTGCTATTCTCGGCTGGGCATGGCGGCACGAGCGGCATCAAGTCGATCTTGCCGAATTTCCGAATGTTGAGCGCTAGTATGGGACTATGATGGCACGGCCGGGGGTTCAACGCGGCTTTGCGGTATCGCTCTCCTGATGGAACGACACGAAGCTCGACGCTTCCGTGAATTCGCTCCTGTCTTCGACAATATTTTCGTCATATTGCGGCAGGTCGTCTGTAATGGTGAACCAAGGTGCCTTGGAGCCGACGAAAATGTGCGCGCTTGGGCGAATGTTTGGGTCGTCGACGAGGGTCCCCATAGCGATGTGGGCGAACGCGCCGTCACGAACAACCGCAAAAAGGAACGACCCGCATAGCTTGCATCGCTCGTCATGCCAGCTATTGCCGTCGACGATCTGGATTTTGTCCTCCCCACTCGTGATGCGCAATTTGACACGCTCTATGCCTGCGAGTGGCTTGAACGCTGCGCCGGTTGCGCGACGGCAGATCGAGCAATGGCAATTCACGGCAAATATGAACTCGTCCGTCACCTTATAGGTGACTGCACCGCACTGGCATGATCCACCTAGCGTGCGGGTGTTGGTCGGCTCCTGCAGCGTCACGACTGGCATTCCTCTGTGCGATCGAAGTTTGCCAGATAGCGCACTTTTATCGGACTTCAGGCGGGTAGTCGGGGCGACGCTTTGTCTGGGCGGGTGTCAAGTGTTCAATGATCTGTACAATGTCGGTCCGTCCGATCTGCGGATAGTGCTCTCGCATCCCCGTGACCTCTTGGGGCCATTCCGATTCTCTCCAAGGAACGTTGCCGCCTCGGACAGGCGCAGATCGGTGCAGCGCGTGACCCACACAATCGCGATCCTGCTGGCATCGCCGTCACAAACATAGCGCATATAGCCCGGCAAAATCGATATTTCGCGCCAGCGTATGGTGGATATTTTCTCGCCTGCCTCGATAAGTGGGAAAAGCCGAGCGACCACTCCAAGTTCCTGCATCACAGCCTCACACCGCATTCGTCAGCCGCACGAATTCCTCGACGCTGAGCGTCTCCGCACGCCTGGTCGGATCGATGCCGGCGCGGGTGAGCAGCGCCTCGCCGCCAAGGCTTTTCACGCTCTGCCGCAGCATTTTCCGGCGCTGGCCGAACGCCGCTTCGGTGACGCGGCTGAGCCGTTTCACCTCTGCCGGCAAGGGGCTGGCGCGTGGCACCAGATGCACAACCGAGGACGTCACCTTGGGTGGCGGCGTGAACGCCTGCGGCGGCACGTCGAAGGCAATCCTCGCCTCCGTCCGCCACCCTGCCAGCACGCCGAGCCGGCCATAGGCCTCGCTGCCGGGGCTGGCTGCAATGCGTTCGGCGACCTCGCGCTGGAACATCAGCGTCATCGATGTGTAGAAAGGCGGCCACTCGGTGACGGTCAGCCAACGGATCAGCAATTCGGTGCCGATATTGTAAGGCAGGTTGGCGACGATTTTCGCCGACCCGCTGCTTCCCGGCACTCCTTTGGCAAGCGCTGCAAAATCAGTTTTCAGCGCATCGCCGGCCACGATTTCGAGCCGACCCGGATAGTGGTTCGCGATCTCGGCCAAGGCCGCCAGGCAGCGCTCGTCGCGCTCGATCGCGACGACCCGCCGGGCGCCGTTGAGGAGCAGGGCCCTAGTCAGCCCGCCCGGACCGGGACCGACCTCGATAACCGTAACGTCGCTCAGGTCGCCGGCGGTCCGCGCAATCTTGCTTGTCAGGTTAAGGTCGAGCAGAAAATTCTGGCCGAGCGCCTTTTTCGCCTGCAGCCCATGGCGCTCGATCACCTCACGCAGCGGCGGCAGCCCGTCTATGCTCATCGGGCTGGGCTCATCGGGCTGGGCTCATTGGGTTAGGATCATCGGATTGGGCTCATTGGCCTGCAGTTTTTGTCCCAGTATCGGCAAGTAGGCGAGCGAGCTTCAGTGCGCCAATCAGACTGTCGGCGCGGGCGATGCCCTTGCCGGCGATGTCGAAGGCGGTGCCATGGTCGGGCGAGGTGCGGATGAAGGGCAGGCCAAGCGTGACGTTGACAGCCTCGTCAAACGCCAGCGCCTTGGCCGGGATCAGCGCCTGGTCGTGATACATGCAGAGCGCCACGTCGTAGCCGGCGCGGGCGCGAGCATGAAACAGCGTGTCGGCGGGCAATGGCCCGAAGGCGTCGATCCCTTCCTGCCTCAGCCTGTCGACCGCCGGGCGTACGATGCGCTCATCTTCGGTGCCCATCGCGCCGCCTTCGCCGGCGTGCGGGTTGAGGCCGGTAATGGCGAGCCGCGGCTTGGCAATTCCGAAGCGGTTTGCAAGGTCGGCGGCGGTGATGCGGCCGGTGGTGACGATCAGGTCGGTCGTCAGCGCCTTCGGCACCTCGGCCAGCGCGATGTGGATGGTGACCGGCACGGTGCGCAGGTCCGGTCCGGCAAGCAGCATCACCGGCGTCACCTCGGTACCGGTATGAAGCGATGCCAGATGCGCCAGATATTCGGTGTGGCCGGGAAAGCCAAAGCCGGCATCGTAGAGCGGCTTCTTGGCAATGGGGCAGGTGACGACCGCGGCAGCGCGGCCGGCCAGGCAGTCGGCGACGGCGCGGTCGATCGCCTCGACGATGCCGGCGGCGTTGGCTGGATCAGAGCGGCCGGGACTGTCGATGAAACGGGCGGCAAGCGCCACCACCGGCAGCGCGCGCGAAAACATCTCCGGCGCTAGCGCCGGCGTTGTCTCGGCCATCGCAATATCGGCGCCGAGCCTGTGCGCCCGCGCGGCAATCAGTGCCGGATCGGCAAGAAGATAGAAAGACGGAACGCCGGCGGTATCGCGGGCCTGCCAAGCGGCGATGGCGATGTCCGGCCCCACACCGGACGGATCGCCGACGCTCAGCGCCAGCGGAAGCTCTGCGTGAGGCACGGCTATCGCGACTTCAGCGCTCGATGATGCGGGCTTTCTTCCGCAACTCCTCGACATATTTCTTCGAGAGCTCGTCGGCGTTCTTGTCGCTCGAACCTTCATTCTGGAACACCATCTGCGCGACTTTGTCGTCTGACACCTCGCGCGACGAGCAGATGCCGATGAATTCGACGCCGCGGTCGGTTTCGCGCGTCGTGGTGGCGCCGCCAACCTTTGTAGCTTTTATCTGCTCGGCCCAGTCCAGCGGCAATTGCGGCGCCAGCACCCGGCCGAGATCGCGAACGGTGACATCCATCAGGCCCTTGGCGAATTCGCGCGTGGTGTTGCAGCCGTTGAAGCGGGCGCGCATGGCGTCGGCTTCGCGTTTGCGCTTGGCCAGCGTCGCGCTTCGCTCGGCGGCCGGCACCACGAAAATGACCTGCTGCAGCATGTACTCGGTGGCACTCGGTTTGCTACCGCCTTTCTCGAGCATGCGCTTGACGAGGTCCTGCTCGCTTATGGCGCCGCCGCCGTCGCTAGAACGGTGACGCGCGGTCAGCGCCTGGTTCCAGGCCATCTGCGCCCGGATAAACTCCTTGAAATGCTCCTTGGAGACGCCGGATTGCGCCATGGCGCCGTCAAGCTGCTTGAGCGGCATCTTGTTGCTCGTGGCGAAACGCTGATAAGCGGCATCGACCTGCGCGTCGCTGATGCGGATGCCGAGCCGCCTGGCTTCGGCCATGCGCAGCGTCTGGTCGATCATTTCCTGGCCGGCATCGCCCTTTTTGTGCTGCAGGCGGAGGAAAGCCGCGCGATGCTGGATGTCGCCGGTGGTGATCGGTATATTGTTGACGACGTATTTGATCTCGCTGGCGAAAACCGGCCGCGTCACTGCGGTGATCGAGACCGCCACCAGCAGCGCGAAGCCTGCCGAAAAGAGGTATTTCCTCATCGAAAGCATCCCAATTCCATCTCGATTCGGCCCAACCTGTCCCAGTTCAGGCCGCGGAAATTCGTGCCTGCTCTATGCGGCGAAACAATGTCGTCCGCCAGCCGCCCCGTTGCCGACTGCTGCTCCCCTTATTGGATGGTGTCGATGGAGCGTTGCGACGAGCCGAAATCGCCGAGCGTGCGGAACGACAGGTTGAAGCCGACGTTCTGCGATACTTCCTTGGTGTTCAGGTCACGTCTTTCCGAAAACGTCATCAAATAGGTAAAGCACGAATCGCTATAGGCAAAGCCGACCCCGTCCTTGACCAGGATGCTCTGCTCCAGATCATACGTGCCGGTGCCAAAGACGCGCCAATTCTCAGCAAGATGCGTCGAGGCGCCGAGCGTGATCTCATGGCGATCCGTGGAGAAGCCATAGAGCGGCTGCGCCTGGATGAAGGCGTATTTGGCGCTCAGCGATACGGGCAGGCCTGAAAAGGCGGCCTTTACCTCAGCGCGGCGGACCTCGAAGCTTTGCTCGTCGAAACGGCCGCTGACCGAGCCGGAAAATCCGCTGGGGCTATTGAAGCCGACAAGGCCGACATAGTCGGAGGTTGCGGTTTCAAGACCCGAATAGGCGCCGACATTGACCAGATCCGGCGTGCCGAACGAGTTCTGGCCGCCGAGTTGGTAGGATTGGCCGAACACCGCATTGGTGCTCCAGCCATTGTCGTACGCGCCGGAATAGCGCAGCCCGACATTGGCGCGCGTGCCGCCTTCCATGCGGTCATAGCCGGAGAATTTGTCGCGCTCGAACAGCGTCGTGGCGTCGAAGACGAAGCTCTGGGCGTCCTCGTTGGGGACCGCCAGCCCGCCGACATATTGCTCGTTCGGACGCATGAACACTTGCGCCATCGGTTCGAAGACATGGCTGGAACTGGTCATCGAGAACAGTACCGGCCAGCGCATCTCAAGGCCGGCGGTCGCCATGTAGCGGGCAAGCGACGAACGCATGTCGTCGTCAACGCCGAGATTGGTCGCCATCTGGTTGACGGCGTCGAGCGAGGCCGAGGAGGCGTTGACATAGCCGGCGTCGCCGCGCAGCGCCAGCAGCGGCGTCAGCAGCAGCCCGCCATCGGTGGTGAAGGTGCGCTTCCATTCGGCCTCAGCGGTAACGCGGCCGGATTGACCGTCGATGCCGCGGACGTTGTTGACGGACGAAGGGATGCCCGAATCTGCAAGAGCCGTATCGAGCCTGTCGCGGTCTATGATCCGCGCGTTGACGTCGAACGACAGCTGCCCGCCGGCCACCGGCATGTCGGGGATATAGGCGTAGTCGAGCGAGGGCAGCACCCAGGGCTGCTTGGCGGCGCGGGCGGTCGGATCGCTAGCGAGGGTGTCTTCTTGAACGTCGAAGTGCATGGCGCGCACATCGAAATAATTGCGATCGTTGAGCCCCGTCAGGTACACCTCGGAGCGGTGTACGCTATCGTTGAAGCCATCGATATCGTAGGTGCGCGAGAAACTCTTGTCGCTCTGCAGCAGGATGTCCCAGCCGAAGTCCCAGCGCGGGTTGATGGCGAACTGGCCTTGGGTGCCCATCATGCCGCGGAACCTGTTCGGATCGCCCTCGGTACCCGAACTGACGTTGTGGCCATTGTCGTCGATGAAGGCATCGGGATTCTCTTGACGGATGCCCGCAATCTTCAGGCTGTACTGACCGTTGTTGAAGCGCTGCCTCCACTCGGCCTCACCGAGGAAACCCTGTCTGGTATAGCCGCTGCCGGTGACAGTTAGATCGTAGGTCGGCGAGAGCGCGAAATAATAGGGAACTCTAACACCGACGCCGAGATCGCTCTTGTAGGCGACGCCGGGGATCAGGAAGCCGCTCTTGCGCTTGACCGTCGGGTCGGCGATCTCGAAAGCCGGCAGATAGGCCAGTGGAAAGCCGAAGAACTCGAAATTCGAATTCTCGAAGCGAACCGTCTTCTTCTCGCCGTTCCAGATGATCTTCCTGGCCTTGATACGCCAGGTCGGCGCTTTGTCGGGCTTGTCCTCGCACGGCTCGCAGGCGGTGTAGACGCCATTGTGGAACGTCGTCAGCACGCCGCCCATGCGCTCCGCGCTTTCGGCGGCGAAATACGCCTTGTCGACGGTCTCGACACGCAGCGCGTTGACGAAGCCTTCGGCGAAATCGTCGGTGATGTCGGCATGCTGCGAATAGATTTTGGTGCCGTCGCTGTTGACGAGCTCGACATTGCCGCTGGCGACGAGGCGTTTGGTGTTGCGGTTGTATTCGACCCGCTGGGCGACGAGACGGTTGCCGCCATAGTCGATCTGGACGCCGCCGACGGCCGTCACAGTCTGCTTGTCGTTGTCGTAGACCAGCGTATCGGCTGCCAGCAGCATCTGCGTGCCGCTCGGAACCTTCGTTGCCAGCTCACTGACGTCCTGGGCGAAAACCGGAGCAACCGGGGCAGCGCCGGCAAGCAGGCATGCCAAGGCGCTCGCCGCAGAGAGGCGTGCCAAACCGGCGTGCCTATGGCTGCGCAAAACCGCCTCCCTCACTAGCCGTCTTCCTTGTATAGCAGGAATGTCACCCCGAAGAACATAGCCACGACAACCGGGACCCAAGCCGCTACGGCAGTGGGTACGAATCCCGCTACGCCGAATGCCTTGACCAGCACCGAAACGACATAAAGCAGAAAGCCGGCCACGATGCCACCCAGAATCATCGTCGCCGACTGCCCCATCCTCGCAAATCGCATTGATACCGTTGCCGCAATCAGCGTCATCGCCACGAGCAGGAAGGGCAGCGCAATCAGGGAATCGAACTGCATGGCGAAGGCATTTGCCTTGAGGCCGAAGGAGCGGGCCACCTCGATCTTGCCGGGCAGATCGTAGAAGGGGATGGTCTCAGGGCGCGCCAACCGCTCTTGCACGAATTCCGGCTTGAGATCGGTCGGCAGCCGATCGCTGGGTAACGACTGGATGGTGCCGTCCCGGAACACCTTGACGTCCCGCAATTCCCAGTAGCCGTCCCGCAAAAAGGCGTGCGCGGCATCCTTGCGCTCGATGATGTCGCCTTGCGGGCTGAAACTGAAGAAGACCGCGTCGGCCATCTCCAGGCCTTGATTGAGAATGGCGCGCGCGCCGATGATGGTATCGCCGGAGCTGGTTTTCTGCCTGATCCAGGGCGCGGCGTCGGCCGAGACGGTGTTCGACTTGCCCGAACGGAGCTGGGTCTCGATCTGCTCGGACCAGGAATAGGCGTGCGCGGCTATCGGATTGATGACGCCAACCGACAAGGCCCCAAACAGCAGCGCCCCGATGCAGCACGGCAGCAGGAACTGCCATGCGGAAACCCCGGCGGAACGGGCGATGACCAATTCATATTTGCGGTTGAGCGACACCAGGGTCGCCATCGCCGAGAACAGGCCGACGAACGGCACCGTCTGCAGCATGATCATCGGCATCCGGAGCCCCGAAATGGCGAACGCAGTTGCGTAGGTGAAGCCCGGCACGCCGGTCGTGCGGCCGGAAAGCTCGGTGAAATCGATCAGGAACACCAGCGCCAAAAGGCCGATGAAGAACCAGATGGTGATCGTCACATAGCGAAAGAAGAAGTACCGACCCAGAGTCCAGCCCATCAGCCGGCTCCCTGTCCGGATGCGCCACGCCGGGCAAAGCGGAGCTTGACGGCGCTCCAGCCGTCTTTGAAGCGGCCGGCAAGATTGGTTATCCAATCGGCCCAAGCAACCGGCAGTTCCATCGTCCGGTTGGAAACGATGAACCAGATAGCGATCGCCGATGCCAGGATCGGGACGCCGTAGACCATATAGGCATATTGCGGCACCTTGTCGGCCTTGCCGGCGGCAAAGAACCCGAGCCAGCGCACGAACAGCGCGATCGCGATTGCCGTGATCAGCGGGTGCACGCGCGCCTCGCGATGCGAGCGCGCATCTCCGGCGACCGCAAGCGCGATCAGCGCAAAGACGAGCGAATAGGACCACTCGGAAAAACGCTGGTTGAGCTCGGCCAGGTACCTGTTCGGCTTTTGCTGGTACATCTTGTCGTTCGGACTGGGATTGAGCAGGTACTGGGTCGTCCGGTCCTTCGGCAAAAGCAGAATGTCAGATGACGCCGACAAGAAAGCGGACAAGTCGAAGGCGTAGGAGGTGAACCGGATTACCGAGAGGTCGCCGGTCATGGTTTTGCGATGGATGACGCCGTCATTCATCATCAGCACCTTCTCGTCGCCGCGTTCGATGATGCTGCCGGTCTTGGCATAATAGATGAGATTGACGCCTTCTTCGCGCGAGTCGGCGACGAAGATGCCGCCGAGGCGATTGTCGGGAAGCCGTTCGCCAACCTGCAGGAACAGGCCATCATCGATCTTGCGGAAGGTGCCTTCCTGGATGATCAACGACAACAGATCGGCACGCGACGAAGCAATCAACTCGCGGTTCTTCTGGCGTGCGTAAGGGTCGACGCCATTGTCGACAGCAAACGAAAAAACGCTGGCTGCGAGTGCCAGAAGCATGATCGGCCTGACGATGGTCCAGCGTGAAGCGCCGGCGGCATTGATGACGGCCAGCTCCGAATCCGAATTCATCACGCTGAGGATCTGCGCGACCGCGACGACTAGGGCGAACGGCACGACGATCGGAACGATCGACGGGACGATCAGCGCTGCGACTTCGAAGAAGGTGAGGGCCGACTGACCGCTATCGGTGACGAGGTCGATGCGGGCGAGCACCTGAGTCGTCCAGACGATCGCCAGCGTCCAAACGAGCGCCAGCGCGAATACCGCGAAAGCACGGCGCATGATGTAACGTTCAACGACCTTCATGAAGGCTTTTCTCGGCGGTTTCGAACGGCATCATGCCTTGGAATAAGGTAGTCGTCCGGCGCCGGCTGCACAACTGGCTCAGTTTGGCGGTTCGATCTGGGTTCTGTCCCGTATCGCAAATTCCGCTGGGCCGGAGTGTCGGCGGCAATGGATAAGAAAGGGCGAACATTGTTGGTTAACAACAGGTTGCGGCGGGAAGCGGGGCCGTGCCGCGACGAATCGTGGATGGTTCAATGTCGCATATGGGAGCGATTTCGGCCAAAGTCTTGTCAAATGCGGCAAAACGACCAAATGTCGCGCCGATCGCCGCCGCGGCGGCGTGATAAGACGGGTCAGGATCTGTTGAGCCCCAGCATGGAAGCGGAAAAATTGCGCAGTCAAACCGGTTGGGAAGCGGTCTTTGATGGCGCGATTGTGATCGGCGCCGGCGCGGCCGGCCTTGCCGCCGCCCACGCCCTGATGAAGGCCGGCGTACCGACGCTCGTCCTGGAAAAGGAGAGCCGGCTTGCCGAGCCCTGGCATCGGCGGCACCAACGTCTGCACCTCAACACGCATCGCGATCTCTCGACGCTGCCCGGCATCGGCTATCCCGCAGGCACCCCGGCCTTCCCGCACAGAACCGCCGTCATTCGCCATCTGAACGATTTCAGCCAAGTGCACCGGCTGCCTGTCACATTCGGCGTTGCCGTCGAAGAGATCACGTTCGATGGCGATCACTGGACCGTACAGACCAATTCCGGATCCCGTCCGGCGCGCCATGTCGTCGTCGCCACCGGGCGCGACCGGCAGCCGTTTATTCCCGCATGGAAAGGCATGAAGGATTTTGCCGGCCGGATCGTCCATTCGGCAGATTTTGGCGAGGCGAAAGACTATGCCGGCAAAAAGGTGCTGGTGGTCGGTGCAGGCAATTCGGGTTTCGACGTCCTCAATCATCTTGCGGATGCAGACGCCGAAAGCATCTGGCTGTCGGCCCGCAATGGTCCGTCATTGCTGCCGAAACGCATCTGCAAGATCGCCGTCCACAGGCTTTCGCCTTTCATGGCGCGCTTGCCGGTACGGATTGCCGATGCGGTGATGGCGACAACCCAGCGCCTGGTTTTCGGCGACCTGACGAAATTCGGGCTTCCGCCGGCCTCCATAGGAGGTGCGAGCCGTCTGAGCGCCGACTACACCGCGATCGCAGCCGATGACGGCGCGGTTCGCGCCATCAAGGCAGGCATGATCGTGGTGGTGCCGCCATTGCGAGAATTTACTCGCGACGGCATCATATTGAACGACGGCAGGTTTATCACGCCCGATATCGTCATCTCAGCGACCGGCTACCGGACCGGGCTGGAGCAGATGGTCGGCAAGCTCGGCGTTCTCGACGGCAAGGGCGTTCCGCTTTTCAACGGCGGCGAAGCCGACCCGCGATTGCCCGGTCTGTGGTTTACCGGCATGCGGCCGAGCATTCGCGGTTGTTTCGCCAATGCCCGCATTCAGGCTAGGGCGATAGCGGCGCGGATTGTCAAGCAGCGATAATGAGCAGGACTATGCCGACTGTGCGCCCCGCAATAGATACGCCTTGTTGGAACGTTCTCGAACCGAAAGGTCAATGATCATGACGCCAGTCAGCATTCGCTACATGGTCGATGATGTCGCCGCCTCGATCGACTTTTATTGCGGACATCTGGGCTTCACCGTCCAACAGGACGCGCGACCGGCTTTTGCCTCCGTCACGCGCGGCGCGTTACGGCTCCTTCTAAGCGGACCCGGCAGTTCGGGTGCACGGGCGATGCCCGACGGCCGGCAGCCGGTGCCGGGAGGCTGGAACCGCATCCTGCTGGTGGTGCCGGACCTGAAAGAAGAGGTTGCGCGTCTCAAGAGTGCTGGACTTGTCTTTCGCAACGATATCATAACGGGCGTCGGCGGTTCCCAGACCCTGCTCGAAGACCCATCCGGCAATGTCATCGAGCTGTTTCAACCCGCCGCTCACTGACGCAACAACACGGCATCTTAGGTCCGATCTGCCCAATCGAACGCCTCTCCCGACAATCCAACGCATTTCCCCGAAAGCAGGACATGATGAATTCGAGACCCTCGATCGCCTTCGCCAAATTCGCCGCGCCCAAAAAGGGCAGCGTTTTCGTTCTGGCGGCCGACGAGGGCGGCCTCGGTGATGCCGTCAGGGCCTGCGATCCGGCAAAGACCCTCGAGCGGGCCTTTCCCGTCGCCGACTTCACCGGCAAATTCGCCAGCCAGGTCGAAGTGCTGGCACCGGAAGGGACGTCGCTCGAGCGGCTGGTGGCGGTCGGCGCCGGCAAGGGCTCCAATCTCGATGACTACGCCTGGCTGAAGCTCGGCGGCACGATTGCCGCATCCTTTCGCAAGGCAACCGAAGTGGCCGTCGTGCTCGATCTTCCCGGCGCCGCCGTCAGCGGCAGGCAAGCCGTTCAGCTTGCCGCGGGCATCCTGCTGCGCAGCTATTCCTTCGACAAGTACAAGACCAAAAAGGACAATGGTGACGGCAAGCGTGAGCCAAAAAAGCCGGTAAAGGTGACCATTCACACGGCCGATCCGGCGGCCGCAAAGAAGGCCTTTGCCGATGAAGCGGCGGTGATCGACGGCGTCTTGCTGGCGCGCGATTTGGTCAATGAACCGGCCAATGTGTTGGGACCGGTGGAATTCGCCGCCCGCATCGCCCAACTGGAGGCGCTCGGCGTCACGGTCGAGATCCTGGCCGAGAAGGAGATGAAGAAGCTCGGCATGGGTTCGCTGCTGGGCGTAGCGCAGGGCTCGCCGCGTGGCGCCCGCATCGCCGTCATGCGGTGGGACGGCGGCAAGGCCAAGGAAAGCCCGGTCGCCTTCGTCGGCAAGGGAGTCACCTTCGACACCGGCGGCAATTCGATCAAACCGGCCTCCGGTATGGAGGACATGAAGGGCGACATGGGCGGCGCTGCTGCCGTCACCGGGCTGATGCACGCGCTGGCCGCGCGCAAGGCGAAGGTCAATGTCGTGGGCATTGTCGGGCTGGTCGAAAACGCCGTCGACGGCCACGCTCAACGACCGGGCGACATCGTCACCTCGATGTCTGGCCAGACCATCGAAGTGCTCAACACCGACGCCGAGGGCCGCCTCGTGCTGGCCGATGCGCTGTGGTACTGCAACGACCGCTTCCAGCCGAAATTCATGATCAATCTGGCGACGCTGACCGGCGCCATCATGGTCGCGCTCGGCCAGCATTATGCCGGCCTGTTCTCTAATAATGACGAGCTGGCGGACCGGCTGACGGCGGCCGGTCAGGCGACGCAGGAGCGGTTGTGGCGCATGCCGCTCGGCGCCGAATACGACAAGCTGATCGAGTCCAAGAATGCCGACATGAAGAATATTGGCGGCCGTTATGGCGGCGCCATCATCGCCGCGCAGTTCCTGCAGCGCTTCGTCAAGGACACGCCCTGGGCGCATCTCGACATTGCCGGCACCGCGATGGGCTCGCCCTCCAACGAGATCAACCAGTCATGGGCTTCCGGATTCGGCGTCAGATTGCTCGACCGATTGGTGCGCGATCATTACGAGCAATGAGCGGCGCGCTAAATGATTTAGACTGAAGTCATGGCCGAAATCCTGTTCTATCACCTGACCGAATCGACCCTGGAGGACGCGCTGCCCGGCCTCCTGGAGCGCAGCATCGATCGCGGCTGGCGCGCCGTGGTGCAGACCGGCACCGAGGAACGGCGCGACGCGCTGGACCAGCATCTGTGGACTTTCCGGGACGATTCGTTCCTGGCCCATGCAACGGACCGCGAAGCCCATCCCGCCGAGCAGCCGGTGCTTCTGACCGTCGGACCTGACAATCCGAACCAGGCGCAGATACGCTTCCTGGTCGATGGCGCGGTGCCGCCGGAGCTTGGCGGCTACCAGCGCGCCGTGTTCCTGTTCGACGGCCACGATGCAGCCCAGCTAGAGGCGGCACGCACGCACTGGAAGACAATGAAGGAGGCCGGCCACACCGTGACCTACTGGCAGCAAACACCGGACCGGCGCTGGGAACGCAAGGCTTAGAAGACCTGAGCAAGCCCGATGCCGCCTGATGATCAAACACCAAGCATATCGATAGATGCCGCACTTGTTCGCCGCTTGATTGCCGCGCAGTTCCCTGAATGGGCGGACCTGCCGGTAGAGCCGGTCGAGCCTGGCGGCTGGGACAACCGCACCTTCCGGCTGGGCGATCGAATGTCGGTGCGGCTGCCCAGCGCTGCCGCCTATGTTGCCCAGGTCGAGAAGGAGCATCGCTGGCTGCCTCGCCTCGCGCCTCACTTGCCTCTGCCGATACCGGTGCCACTGGCCAGAGGCGCGCCCGGTGAAGGCTATCCATGGCCTTGGTCCGTCTATCGCTGGCTTCGCGGTCGGCCGGCGGCTGGTGGGCTGATTGCCGATCTCAATGAATTCGCTCGTTCGCTGGCCGGCTTTCTGGTTGCGCTCTACCGGATCGACGCCGCTGGCGGACCACCGGCAGGTCAGCATAATTTCCACCGCGGTGGCCAGCTTTCAGTCTACGACGCCCAGACCCGAGCCGCGCTTTCGGCGCTCGGCGGCCGCATCGACAAGGCAACCGCCGAGGCGGTGTGGGCGACCGCGCTCGGCTCGCGATGGCAAGGGCCGCCGGTCTGGGTCCATGGCGACGTTGCCTCAGGCAATCTGCTCGTCCAAGATGGCAAGCTCTGCGCGGTCGTCGATTTCGGCAGTTCGGCTATCGGCGATCCTGCCTGTGACCTGGTGATCGCATGGACGGAATTTTACGGCGAGAGCCGCCAGGCGTTCCGCGACGCCATTTCCCTTGACGAGCACAGCTGGGCGCGCGCTCGGGGCTGGGCGCTCTGGAAGGCGCTGATCGTCGCTTCGGGACATGACGGCAACCAGCGCGAGGCGGAAAAATCGTGGCGGGTTATCAATGAGGTGCTGGCGGATCACACAAACAGTTAGAGCGGGATGGAGAATTCAGTTTGAACGCATCCCGCTCCAAAAACGAAAGCATTACTGACCGCCCGTCTCCCTCCTGAACGTATCGAAATCGACCTGCATGCCGTTGAAGATCGAAATCGACCTGCATGCCGTTGAAGATAGAGCTCCAAGCGCCCATGGTCGACTGGATGTCCTTGATGGTTGCGTCATAGTCGTCGGCACGGGCCGGTGCGGAGGCCAGCGTCAGGGTCAGCGCGTGGACCGTGGAGGCGAGCAAGGATGCATGATGAAGCGAAGAGGGCGTGGAATGAAAACGATATGGAAGCTGTTCATGGCGTTCTCCTCTGGTTTTGGTTGGCCTTACGATGTAAGGTAATGTCGAAAATTAACCTTACAGCGTAAGTTGTCAAGCGGCACCATGGACATATCAGTCAAAAAAAAGCGAACGCGCGGCCGGCTGTCTCGCGAGATGATCGAGGATGCGGCTTTCGAGGTAATCGAGAGGGAGGGGCTTTCCGGCTTTTCGATGCGCAAGCTGGCGGCAGAACTCGGCTGCGAAGCGATGAGCATCTACCATCATTTCCCCTCCCAGGCGCATCTTTACGAGGCACTGGTCGATCGACAGATCAGCTCGATCAAGATTCCTGACGACGGCATGCGTTGGCGCCAGCGGATCCACGTCGCCGTGAAGGAATACCGCCGGGTCGCCACCGAACATCCGGCCTTTGCGCCGTTCATTGTGGTCTACCGCATGAATTCGCCGGCATGTCTCGCCAAGCTGAACGACGTGATCGGCCTGTTCGAAGCCGGCGGTTTCGGTTTGGAACTCAGCGCCCGGTTGTTCCGAGCCACGAGCTACTATCTGATGGGCGCGATCCTTGACGAGACGGCCGGCTACGCCAAAGGGCCTTCGGCGGTCACCACGGTGAGCGATGAAGCGCTAGCGCGGGATTTCCCCGGCGTCATGGCTGCCGGGGCATATTTCGGCACAGCCGGTTTTGACAAGACCTTCGATATAGGCCTCGACATGTTGCTGGACGAGATGGAGCGTATCCGCGACGGTGCCAATGCGAGGTAGTTGCATCAACGGGGCATTGTCCGCATGCGCTTTTTGTTTCTTCTGATCCTGCTCATCGGTACCGGCATCGGCGTCGTCTATCCCTGGGCGATGACCAATTTCTCCGGCCGTGAGATCGGCACCTGGCGGGTTTACGACCAGGGCCGGTTCAAGCCGGTGACGGTGGCCCTGAGCGCACGCGACGGGCCGCTACGCGTGCTGGTCGATCTCACTGCAAGAGCCGAGCGCATCGTCTCGCAGCAGCGCACCGTGCTGACCCTGACCGCCGCCACCGGCGGCAGGACGGTGCTCGCCTCGACGCTGCAGTTCAATCACTCCGACAATCCGCGCCAGGTCAGCCCACAGCTGCCGGACAGGATCTTTCGCGACGAGGCCGGCCTGATCCCGAGCGTTACCCCCGGTTCCTACATCTTCACCGTCGGTCCGGGCGACGCCGAGGGCATTCCGATGCGGGCCGTCGACCTCGTCCTGCGCTCGGCTGCCGGCGAGGTCGACCGCCGGGCGCGGCCGGTCGGTTTTTCCCTGATGGCGGCCGGCCTGGCCGGGCTGGCGCTGGCATTCCGTTTCGGCGGCCGCCGGCCGGAAAATCCGAACTCGCAGCCGCCACCGCCGCGCTGGGGCAGGGGCTCCAATTGAACTATCGCCACGCCTACCATGCCGGGAACTTCGCCGACGTCGTCAAGCATGCCGTGCTCAGCCGGCTGATCGAATATCTGAAGCAGAAGGACAAGGCGTTTCGGGTCATCGACACCCATGCCGGCATCGGCCGCTACGATCTGTCCTCAACCGAAGCGCAAAAGACGGGCGAATGGCAGGGGGGGCAACGCCGGGGGGGCCCAGGCCCCCCCCGCCCCCCCCCGGGGGCGTGTGGGGGCCCCCATAATTGGGGCGGGCGGTGGCTGCAAACCCCCGCGCGGGGGGGAAA
>NZ_JAMYQV010000024.1:0-102640 GCF_040321065.1 Mesorhizobium sp. M0563 | reverse complement strand
CGCTGCGTGAAGAACGCCTTGAGCGCCTCATCCAGCCGCATCGTCGCCTCGCTCACCGTCGAGGCCGAGAAAGAGTGGCCGCACAGTTCCTCCGTCACCGCCTTCACCTTGCGGGTCGAGACGCCCTGCACGTACATCTCGACCAGCGCCGACACCAATGCCTTCTCCGAACGCTGGTAGCGCTCAAACAACTCCGTCGAGAACCGGCCAGCCCGATCCTGCGGAACGCGAAGCTCCAGCACCCCGACCCGCGTCACCAGCTTGCGCTCGTAATAGCCGGACCGGTAACTCGTCCGCTCCGCCGTCCGCTCGCCTTTCTCGGCCCCGATCGCCTCCGTCATCTCGGCTTCAAGAACCTCCTGCACGACACTCTGCAATGCCTGGCGAAAGCCGTCCTCATCCGACAACAGCAACGCTTTCAACTCGCCTCTGCTCAGTCTAACGTCTCGATTGGTCATGGCACTTCCCCTTCCACGGGAATCGGTGATCGCAACGTCACCACCGTGCCATGGCCGCTCGCCCCTCAGAGCAAGCCCCGTTCTCTCTCCAAAACTTTTTGCAGAACCTTCAGCACACTATCGGCATTTGCTTGATGATTAGCTGACGTTGGAGGAGGTCGAAAGGTTCCGTAGCACGTTGATTGGTGTGCCTGCACCAGCGAGACAGATGTGGGGATGAAGCCGTTTGGGTGATCATTATCCCATCGCGGAGGGTACCTTGCGTTGCCCTTGAACGCGCATGACCACAACATCGTACGACGTGTCCTGCCCTTGAGGCGTCTTCGATCCGAGCGAAATCTGCTTTTCTAGGTGAGGTTGAAGGCCCTTGGATCGATCGAAGAGATCGAGGACGAGAAGGAATGCGAACGAGACGTTGGTCGTCTGATACGCAGCAGTCTGGAAACCATGGTCTTTTAACAGACCCGGGAGGTCACGGTTTGTCAGACTGCGCTTGACCTCGGTGACGGTGTGCAGGCCGCGGGCGGAAAAATAGACGTCAGCGCGCCCGGATCCTGAATCGCGCACTTCCATATTCACATGATCACGAAGGCTGGAGCCGCGCAAAAACCGAAAGTAATCCCGTTGGATTGCGTTCTCGAGGGGCAGCGTTTTTGGACGCCTCACGAACAGGTATTCCGCATCGGGATCGCTGGAAAGTCCGGTTTCTTGGCGGTGCAGCAGGAAAAATACCGTCATGATGAGCACGGCCGTAAAAAGGGATCTGGCGGCGGCAAACCCGGAATAATGTGGGTTCCGCACCATATCGGAAAGTATGCCATTCACGACCTGACCCACGATAGGATTTTCATCGCCCGACAAGTCGCGCACGGCGGCCTGAAGGCGTTCGGCTATGCCGGAACGGGCTCCCAACGGCACCTGGCCGGCGTCCAGAATCGCGGTGAGCTCACGGCCGTCACTCTCCGCGTGAAAAGGGCGGTGTAGAAGGCCGGTCTCCTTGGACCGATTTACCGCCGCCCTCATGGCTACCGCGTCGGGCAGATCGGGTGTGCCCTCGTTTTCCTCGACCCATTGGTCCAGACCATCCAAGTGGCGACGGTGCGTCCACAGGGCGGCGGAGATTTCGGGCCTTACGATGAGATCCAGACCGCCGTCCTTGTCTGCCAGCAGGATCGAGCGGCTGGATCGGTAGAGCGCCAGCAGTTCGTCTTCGACCACCCGCGCCACATTCATCCAGACCTTCTTATTCAACGTGGCATCCAAGGTGCCGAGCTTGGCGGCCAGCAAGGTCCAATGGAGACGTTCGGCCGACTGGGACCCAAGCCAGGAGGGTTTCGCGTGCTCTTGTTCTTCCCCAAGAACCGCTGAATAGCGGAATGCGGCTTCGATGAGTTCGGGAATTTCGGCACTGTGGGACCCGTCAAACCCATTCAGATGCACCGAGACCAGGATTTCGGTACACCTGACATAAAGCTCGGCATCCGCGCGATCCTCGCTCGCGGCAATCGCTTTTCGGAACCAGGCCACCCCCTCCTCAAAGGCGAGCCCGGCGGCTTCAGAAGTCGTTGAATCCAGCCCCCGACGCAACGCGTCCAGACCCAACTCCATGGCGGCCTCGTCCGACGCCTCTTCCACGTCAATTAGGCCAGCCAGCTTTTCCCGAAACTCGTTTTCTGGGGAGTGGGCAAGTACCACCCCCAAAATTCTGGCCGCATGGCGGAGGAAATGCGGGTCATCGTCCAGGCTTAAGTCGGCCAGTGATCCTTTGAGGCGAAGCAAAAGCGCCTTGTGATCCTGTGCCAGTAGCAATGCGCCGTGCAGGGCCTGGCCGCGAAGTCCGTAACTGGAGAGCCGATCTTCTGCTCGAACCATAAAGGCGTGCCACAGACTTCGGCGCAGGTCATCACCCAAAGCCGCCGGTTTCATTTGATCGAGAATATCTGCGATCGTCGCGGGGTCGCGGGTCGCGGATGCAAACTCCGCTGCAGCCTTCGCTGCCGGCGCGTGGCTTTGTTGCGCACATAGCCAAAAGAACAAGGCGCTCGCTTCCGGTCCGTCGCTGGCCCGCCGGACCAGTGACAGAAGTTGCTCCTGGTCGAAACCGAGCGAAGCGAACTCGCTCGCCTGCCTCACGGCGGCGGACAGATGATCTGCATCAGACATGGCGTCGCCTAGAAAAGGTATGCGCTGCCGACGGCATGCCGCCGATGTGAGCCAGGTACAACATCATCGAGATCCGGTCGATGTATCGTCCCCATGATGACCTGAACTCCGCCCATTTCGGTCGCAACCTTGGACACGCTCTTCAACATCTCCAGGAAGTCGGTATCCACGACCTCTTCAGCTCTGGGGGAGTCCAGAAGCAGAAGGCCCGGGTGGCGACCGAGCCCTCGTTCCCTGGCGACTTCCACCGCAGCGAGCGCGGCGGCGATTTTTACGCGAAGGCGCTCACCTTTCGTCAGCTTGGAAAAAGAAGTCTCGGCGCCGCCCTGAATCAATTTCAGGTGACCGGCGCCATTGAGCTTCGCGTCGGTGAGGTTCCCGACGCCGAACCGCGTCGACAGGCGCATGACGGCCTTGGAAACATCCGCCAGCACTTCGTTCTGAAAGTCTTCAATGATGGCTTTCGTCTTCTTTTCAGCGGCGTCAAGGATTGCCTTGTCTAAGCCACCACCTGCATCCTGCGATTGGGGTTCCTCGCCGACCAGCGCCTTCAGTTCCCTGATGGTGGCTTCCAGCTCTGCAATCCGCAATTCCACATCGTCGCGCCGGTCACGAAATTGACCCTGAACCACCGAGAGCTCTGAGGCGACAGCGTCTCGGGCTTTCTCGGAATCTTTAACGGATCGTCGAGCGGCTTTCCATTCGGCGGCAACGATCTGCAGAGCGGTCGTTATGTCCTTGAGGTTGTTGTCGGCCTCAGTCAACCGGTCGTCCGCTGCGCCGTCCTCGAGGACGATGGTCGTCTTGCACAATGGACAGTTACCGTCATCGGCATGGACGTAGTGATCGTGAAAATCCGCCTCGCATGCGGGGCAGCGTTCGGGCCGGAGATTGCGGAACACGTAGCCTGCATCCTTCTCGTCCCGAAGTTCCTGTACCAGTCGCGCTTGGGCAAGCTTCTCCGTCCGGGTGCGTTCGTACCGCTCTTCCAGTTCCTGCAGTTTCGATCGATCTGCCGACAAAGTCTCCTGTTTCGCGACCAGCTCCGCGTCCAACGTGGCCATCCGCTTGCGGACGTCCGTACGGCCAGCGGCAGCCGGCGTCTCCTTCCTCGCAGCTGCCAGTTCCTGGTCTGCCGTCTTTATACGAGCTTTCAGCGGCGCAAACGGGTCGCTGAAACCACGGGGCGTGCTGGAAGTCATCACCTTCTTGGCTGCAGAGATCGCCGTCAGGGTCGAGATCCAGGGCATGCCGATAAAGAGCTGCAGGAGCCGTTGGGGAAGCGCGTCGTATATTATCTCGCCGAAAAGCGCCTTGCTTTCGGCGTTTCCGCCGATCGACAGGCAGGCGGCGACTGCGGGCCAGCTATGTTCGTAACGCGTTCCGGCCTCATTGACTGCCTGAAGCCTGGAAAAGCCAAGTTCCTCCATGAACAGAGCTTCCACGTGACCCTTTAGGCCCGCGATGCCACCTTCATACAGGGGTACCCACTCGTCGCGGTTCAGTCGTGACAGAGCAGCTTTCGCTCCATCCGGATCTTCGCCACCGCTAAGCTTTTCTACGCTCACCCGGTAGTGAACGCTATCCATCATCAATCCGACTGTTACACGCGACAGCCATCGCCAGACGTCAGGCTTGATGTCGCTGGGAAAATCGCCCCGCAGCGCCGCCTGGAGGATGTTCATTACCGATGACTTCCCCCGGAGGTTGAGATCGGACATGACCGCCCATAGCCCCTGTCCTAGATTTGACCAGTCAAATGAGAAGGGACCGTCGGCGTCGGTCTCTTCCTTCACGCCGGCGAAAGACACGGAAGTGAACGACACCTGACGCGCACGCGGAACGCTGGACTGTGCCTTGATGCCATGCTGCCGAAGCACGTCTTCAACACCCTGCCGCTCGCATGAAGCAGCGGCAGCTATGCTGTCCAGCCACTCGCCTTCGGTGGCCATTGGGGCCGATTTTGCAGACGCGCTCATCATCGGGCCTCTTTCAGTTTGTCCAGTCGCGCCTTAACCTTGACGGCGATGCTGGGTATGACGCCGCCGCGAGGGGTATTGCTGTATTCCTCGTGGTCATACTGCCACCCTTTGAGCTCGGATCCACTCTTTGCCGCGGCCACGCGTATAGCGAGGGCAACCCTGTCACGGTACCAGGCCAGCGCAGGTACCTGTATCACGGCGGTTTCGAGGAACGCGAAGGCCTTGGGGTAGAGGTAGTAGTCGTACCGCCTGTTTTCGCCGTCCTTCACAAGCTTCATCGGCCGGACGAAGCCGTATGCATGCAGCGTCGCAAGCGCGGATTCGATCTTCTGGTAGGCACCGAAGTGCCAGCGCACCATGCTGACCGTCCTTACTGAAGGCTCGTCGTCGATGAATATCCTGTCAGCGGCGTCGATGAGATCGGAGTTTCCCGACGCCTCGAACTGATCAAGGAGGGCATCGGCTAGGTAGTCGGGATATCTCACCAGGAAATCGATCGCCATCAGCCGTTTTTCGCTCTGAAAGACGTGCGTGACCTCAGCATCGATCGCGGTCGTCGTCTCATGACCGCCGCCTGCGAGAATAAAGAGCAGTCGCAGCGCATCGCGGTGTCGTGTGCCAGAAACAATCGACGAGGACGGCCCGGTCGGTGCATCGTCCACGTCCCCCTCGGCAGCTAGATCGGTCACAGTTTCGCCCCTCGAAATCAACCGAACCAACGATACCCTGACTGAACAACAATTTCTTTCTTTTCTTCAGAATCCAGTGTCCACTCAGGGCGAAACGTTTGATCCATGCTCGTGCACAGGACCTTGCCCTAAAAAGCGATGGATGTGCGGCGCAAATGTATCGGAATCATTGCCTATTTTCTAAGCAGTAGTGTACGTTGCAACCCCTTCGGCACAATCTCACAGTTCGACGACTCGGGTGGAGGCTTAATTGGTAAAACTGCGTATGGCCGGCGAGTCTCTGCCAGAAATACTTCGAGAAGTTGTCGATTACAGAAAATCCGGTCTAAGCCTAAACCACGTGGTGGGTTGCCCATTGGACTGCGGCTACTGTGTGCGACATCTGTTCGACAACTATGATATGAAGAAGCCGCATTTGGTCATGTCGGACAAGGAGGCGGTGGAGACCTTGCTCGGTCACTGGGCATTCCGTAGCCACAACACGCCGCTGCAGTTGTTCAACCGAGCGACAGATCCGTTCTTGCCGGGCGTCAAGGATCACCTTTTCGCCTGCCTTGAGGCGTTGGACGCGAAAGGGCTAACCAACCCAGTGCTGGTGATAACGCGCTGGCACGTAACCGATAAGGACGTTGCTCGCCTCGAGCGGCTATCAAACCTTCGCCTCACCGTCTTGATTACTTGGTCGGGGATCGGCGACGGGCGCATCGAGCCAGTGGATAGCGGGATTGCGGAGAGATCGCTTGCCACACTTGCTCAACACAAGATGCGCACGAAAACTGTCCTGTACTGGAGACCATTGATAGCGGGTGTCAACGACACCGATCCACTCCTGCGTCGTGCTGTTGAGCTGGCGGCGTTAGCTGACGCCACCGCTTTTACGGGGCTTTTCTACCGGGCTCAGATCAAGGCGCATTTCGAGGCGGCCGGGGTGCCAGAGATGTACGACACGGTTGCCCGAAGGAAAATCATGCCCCGCGAACTGGAGCGCAAGATCATCGACGCCTTCGGGTCTCGGCCCTTGTTTCGCAAGACATCGTGCGCCGTCGCGTTCGCCCACGGCATGGCCGACTACAACGGCCACTACGGCATCCGCGAGATCTGCGACATCTGCCCGGCCGCGCAGGCGGCCATTTGCGGCAGATCGCACATACGACCCGAAGCGAACTTCGTGGCCGCGCTCGCCGCAGCCGCCGGTTTGGACGCGTCCACCATCCAGATTGACGAGCGGAAGATCGAGGTTGCGGGCAGCGTCGAGCAGCAACGCTATTTTATGCAGCACTCGCTCAATTATCAGGTTCACGATCGGGCCCAGCCTCATCACCTTGGCTGGCATGGAAGGGCGAATGTGGGATGGGACTAGAGCACGAGGCGTTCTACGCAATCGATGTCGAAGGCAACGGTGGTCAACCGCCAGAAATAATCGAGCTCGCGATCGCGTCGATCGCCGATCTCCAGCTTGGTCCAAGGCGATGGGAATGGCGTGTCCAGCCGAAGGAACCGATCGCCCCCAGCGCAACCCGCATCCACGGAATCACGGATGAAGATGTCGTTGACGCGCCCACTATCGAGGATATCGCCCCCGACATCGTGACCTGGACCGATCAGCGCAGAATCATTGGCCACAATGTGAGGGTGGAGCTCGAGATCATCTCGCGCTCGATCCCTTGCTGGCAACCGGCGATGGCGGTGGACACGCTCCGGCTCGCAAAGATCATTCGCCCTGGCTTGGTGTCGTATGGTTTGGAGAGCTTGGGGCGGGCGACGGGACTCTCGGCGGAGGCGGAGCGACTGACCGATCGACGACACCACTCGGCTCTGTTCGACACGGTACTGACGGCCCTCCTCTTCATCGAGCTCATCACCTCCGTGTCCGAGAAAGACCGCGAACGCGTGCTGATGGACGCCGACATCCTAGATAAGCGACAAGGAGCGTTGTTTTGAGCACACTACCTTTCATGATCGGCATCGCCGGTACGCACTCGACCGGCAAATCGACCTTCGTCTCCAGGGCCGCCGAAGCGATCGAAGCGAGGGGGCTCCTAGTGGGCAGGATCGGCGACCTTGCCACTAAGGCCAGAAACCTGGGTTTTCCGATTCTCACCGGGCATACTTACGAGAGCACCCTTTGGATCATGACCGAAGGAATACGCCAGGAGACCGAGGCGCTACTGCGCAATGACGTTGTCCTCGTCGACCGACCGGTACCAGATGCCCTTGGTTACTTGAACGCCGCACTAGAGGTATCGAGGAGAGAGATGGACGGAGTCAGGCTCGCCGAGTTGAACGAAATCACCGCCGCGCATGTCACGCGCTACGACCTGCTGATCGTCACCGTACTCGACCAGGCCATCCCGTTGGATCCAAACCGTGACCCGGATGCCTACTTCCGCTTGGCCGCTGCGCGCCACGTAACCGCCATCATCGACCGTCACCGACCGCTTGCCCTCAAACTAACTTCTGGGAACGCTGACGAGATCTTGAGGGACGCTGTCGGAGCCGCCCTCGTCCACTGTAGAACGGGAGATGCCTGATGTCCTTAATCGATGTTCGTGACACCATCGACAGGATCATTAAAGCCGTGGATGGCAAGGATATCAGGACGAAGGCCCTGATCGAAACACTGCGACGGGACCACGCCGACATAATCGCAGCAGCAAGCGTCGAACTCGAGAACATGGCGCTGACCAAAGTCGTCAACGACGTTGCAGCGCGCCGCAGCGGCTCGAGTCTTCCTGGGCAAGCCGAGCTTTTTAGCGGTTACAGCGGCATTCGCCAGACCATCGTCGTCAAGGGCGCCGGGACAGATGGAAAAGTCACGTTCACGCGCAAGGCCATTGAGGAAGCGACGGCAGCCGAGTTAGAGGCTTGGCTGACGGAGCACACCCAGGCTCGCGCCAACCCTCCCGGAAAGTTCGCGGGCATGCGCAAGTTGCTCGACGATGCCAGGAAGGTCGGCGGTGCGAAGGAAAATACCATCGGCGCGTTGATAGCTGAAAAGAGGCGCCGAGACTTGTCCGAGGGATAGGCCCAGGATGCCAAACCGCCTCTACATCGTCGGCAACGGCTTCGATCTGCATCATGGCATCAAGTCCAGCTACTTGGCCTTCGGCCCTAAAACCGATCCATGGTCGTCGCAGACCTCGTCCCCCCGATAGGTAGGATCAGCCACATCGTGGTGTGTCGAGCTTTCATTCGTCCGCGCCTACGTCTATTGCCTTCAGAAACCGGGAGGTCCACGATGAACACAATCTGGTCAGCGCGCCGCCTTCGCGAGAAGGATTTGTCAGACGGAGATCCCCGCGGCTGGAGGTCATATTTCCAGCAGGATTACGACCGCCTTCTGTTCTCCACGCCGGTGCGGCGGCTGGCGGACAAGACCCAGGTCTGGCCGATGGACGAAAACGATGGCGTCCGCACCCGGCTCACGCATTCGCATGAAGTCGCGAACCTCGCGCGGTCTATTGGCTCGCGGATTGCACATGCGAGCACGACGGACATCTTCGGCGCGGATTTGCATGCGGTCGTCGAACCAATCCTGTCTTCGATCGGCCTTGCACATGATCTCGGCAATCCTCCATTCGGACATCAGGGTGAGGCCGCCATCGGCTACTGGTTCAAGGTCCGGGAAGACTGGATTTTTGACTCTCACGGTTCCGAGCAAAGGCCCAAGAAGCTCGACAAGGAAAAAGTAGCAGAAGCCCTACGCACTGAGTTTCTGAAGTTCGACGGGAACCCTCAAGGGTTTCGACTTGTGACCAGGCTTCAGACCCACGTGGACCGCGTCGGACTCGACCTAACCGCGGGAACGCTGGCGGCGCTCTTGAAGTATCCGGTCGGTGCCCGGAACCTCGACGAGAGCCATGCGTCCAACAAGAAGGTGGGATACTTCGAATCGGAGAGCGCCATCGTTGAGGGAGTGCGGGCGAAGGCCGGGCTGTCCGAAGGGCAGCGGCATCCTCTCACTTGGATTATGGAGGCCTGCGACGACATCGCCTACAGCATTCTCGACGTAGACGACGTCATGAAGAAGAAGATAATCTCGCCGGACGACGTTTTGACTATCCTCATGCACGATCCCAGGAGCAGCACCTCACAGGCGGTCGTCGAAGCGGGCATTCGATTCACTAAAGTCCATGACAGCGGCCGTGACGCTGACGTGGCTCGCGATATCAAGATCGGCTATCTTCGGGCCTTCCTCATCGAGGAGCTGATCCAAGGCGCGAGCGCTGCTTTCCGCGACGCGTCTGAAGCAATTTTTTCCTTCACCCACGAGAAGCCTCTGATGGACGCGATCCCTCTTTGCGAAGCGCTTAAGAGCGTTGCCAGGAAGCACGCGTTTAGCAACACGGCGGTTTTGAAGATGGAAGCCATCGGCGCTTCGGCTCTAGACGGCTTAATGTCGTTCTTTTGGCGCGCGATCTCTGAAAGAAAAGACTTTCAAGACATTTCGTCACGTCGCACGAGCGCGGTTGCGAAATACGGGTGGTCCCTTGTGAGTCCGAATTATATCGAGGAGGCATGCCGACCGAAATATGATACAAAGGATTCGGCTGCCGTCCGGTACAGGGAGCTTAGGCTCCTAACGGACATGGTGTCGGGTATGACGAATTCCTTTGCGTTGAAGCTATGGGCGCAGGTAAGGCAAATACCAGGGTGAAGGTCGCCACGAACAAGCGAGCGATCAAGCGGCGGCTGGACGATTTCCTGTGGAGGGAAGAGTCGGAATCGAACGTAAGGCTGCGAAGAGTTCTGACGGAGTTCTTCTTTCAGTTCGAGCGGGTTGCCATCGTAGGCGGCATGGTAAGGGATTTAGCGCGCGCTGGCCGGGATGGTTTCCACTCCGACGTGGACTTGGTAATCGAAGGTGATGTCGGAGCCGTGGCCAGTTTCGCCCGGCAATGCGGCGCAGAACCCAACAAGTATGGTGGCTTCTCGTTTTACGCCGAAGGCTGGAAACTAGATTTCTGGGCTCTAGGGACGACTTGGGCTTCAAGAGCGGGGCACGCCCGTGTTCACAAACTCGAAGACATCGCCCACTGCACCTTCTTCGACTGTGACGCGATCCTTTACGATCTGAAGGAGCGCAAGGTCATATGCTCCGACAGTTATCTCGACCACCTGCGCAGCGGGCGGATAGAAATCAGCTTGGAGCCAAATCCGTCCGTTACGGGCAGTTTATACCGGGCAGTACGCCGTCTGCTGCTGTGGAACGTAGAGGCGGGGCCGAGGCTGAGGTCATTCATCGAGCGTCACCTGACTGACCAAGGCTTCGACAGCCTCGTCCGGGAAGAGAACCGCAAAGATGGCGATGGGCTGCTTACCTCTTTCAGAGGCGCCGACGTGCTTCGTTACTGCCTTTCGAAGGAGGACGTCAGGAGCAAGATCGCTCAAGGATATGGTGCCTCAGCTTCAGGAACCGCCCACTGAATAGCGGCAGCCTGGCCTGACGCTTTCATTTCACACGGTGAGTGCAGGCGGCCTCGGTACACTCCATGATATTCCGTCTGGGGATCTGCAGCGAAAGCGCCTTTTTTTTCGAATGCTTCGCCCGATGTGTTCTCAAACGAACGCCCGCGCGCCATCCTGCCGGCGCGACAGTTTAGAGGCCGATATCGCCTTTTGGAGTCGACACTTCGTGCGAAGACCGCAGATCGGCGAATTGATGGGCTGATGCCGGAGGGCTTTGTCCGAAATCTGAGGTTCTATTTCGGACAACGCGTACACACACGACGCCGGGACTATTCGTCGAGTTCGACTCCGATATCCTCTGGGAGGCCAGCAAAGTCCGGCATGATGTCACCAGCAAACAGCTTCTCCTTCGACAGCAACCCGGCATCTTCGAGCGCCTCAAAATCCGGCAAATCGCGCAGCGTATCGAGCCCAAACTCCAGCAGGAATTCTTTTGTCGTCACGTATGTGTAGGGCGCGCCCGGCGTCGGGCTACGCGGACCGGAAGCGATCAGGCCGGCACCGCGCAGATGATCAATAAAATCGCGACTGATCTCCTTGCCGAAGAAAGACGACAACTCGGCGCGGGTGATCGGCTGGAAGTGTCCGATGCACATCAGCACGAGCACCTCGGAGTCATCGGCGCGATCGAAGAGGCAGCGGCAAGCGCGGCGTGGTGGCGCGGGGAGGGCTTGGGACGCAGAATCGTCGAAAGCACGATGAATCATGGCGGCGCTTTAGCAATCGAATTGCATAGAAAGATAGAAAGCGCTGCGCCTGTCGAAAATACAAAACGAACGATAATCTTGCATTATCATTCGTTTTGCTGTTTCTAGAGGAATGACCGTTTTCGTCGAGCAGGAGCCGAAAAATCGCGCCCGGCGAGCCTCCGGACCGTCCCACAGCAGGAGGCCGGAAGAGGAGGTTTCGTCCACGCAGCCGTCGACTGGGCTTGCTGTGCCTAACACCGACGATATGCCTGACATAGTCGACGTCGTCGACATCATCAGCACCGAGATGGGCCGCGGCGAAGCGTCGGACGAGGCGCCTTTCCATGCCCTTCGGCCCGCACCCGGCCTGCCGGCCCACTTGGAGCGTCTTGCCGATCGCGCGCGTGATTATGTGGACGCGGCGAGCTCGGCCAACACGCGGCGCGCCTACGCATCCGACTGGAAGCATTTTTGCGCCTGGGCGCGCCGGCAGCATCTCGAGGTGTTGCCACCTGATCCGCAGATCGTCGGCCTCTACATCACCGCCTGTGCATCCGGAAAGGTCACAGGAGACAAGAAACCAAACTCTGTGGCGACGATCGAGCGCCGTCTCTCCTCCCTGGCCTGGAATTATACGCAGCGTGGCGAGCCGCTCGATCGAAAGGACCGCCATATCGCCACCGTGCTCGCCGGCATCCGTAAGAGCCACGCAAAACCGTCTGTGCAGAAGGAGGCCATACTTCCCGAAGACCTGATCGCCATGCTGCAGACGCTCGACCGGGGCACCCTGCGCGGCTTGCGCGACCGCGCCATGCTGCTTCTCGGCTTTGCGGGCGGCCTGCGTCGCTCCGAAATTGTCGGCCTCGACGTCGGCAGGGATCAGACGGATGACGGCCGTGGCTGGGTCGAGATTCTCGACAAAGGCGCTCTGGTAACCTTACGTGGCAAGACGGGCTGGCGCGAGGTCGAAATCGGCCGCGGCTCCGCCAACGCCACCTGCCCCGTGGTTGCGCTGCAGACCTGGCTCAAGCTGGCCCGCATTGCCCACGGGCCGCTGTTTCGGCGTGTCACAGGACAGGGCAAAGCAGTCGGCGCGGAGCGATTGAACGATCAGGAGGTGGCCCGCTTGGTCAAGCGTGCCGCGCTGGCCACCGGCGTCCGCGGCGACTTGTCGGAAGGCGAACGACAGCAAAAGTTCGCGGGCCATCCGTTGCGCGCAGGCCTGGCCTCCTCAGCCGAAGTCGATGAGCGCTATGTGCAAAAGCAGCTCGGCCATACCTCAGCGGAAATGACGCGTAAATACCAGCGTCGGCGCGATCGCTTTCGCGTCAATCTCACTAAGGCGTCCGGGCTCTAGAAAAAAGTCCCCCCCTCCCCTGTCACGGTCACTAAGTCATTTTTATGTAGTCACGATAGTCACAATGGTCACGGAGGCCAGAATGCAGTCTGCTCCAAAAGAGGATGCCAACTGGTCCGTCGCTCGGGCCAAGGCGCGGCTGTGGGAAATCATCGAGCGTGCGCAGGCGGCGCCGCAAACGATTACGCGCAACGGTAGGCCAAGCCTCGTTGTCGTCTCCGCCGAGGAATGGCAACGCAAGACGGTGCGCAAGGGTACGCTTGAGGAGTTTCTGCTGGAGTCGCCACTACGCGGCGCGGAACTCGACCTTGAGCCTCAACGCGATGAACCGCGTGATCTGCCGCTGTGAGGCTACTGCTGGACACGAATATCCTGTCCGAGGTGACAAGGCCGGCGCCGGACGCACGCGTTCTGGAATGGCTGGACAAGCTCGACGAGGATCGCTCGTTCATCAGCGTGGTCTCGATCGCCGAAATCCGGCGCGGCGTTGCTCTCATGGGCGAGGTCGGAAGCGTGAGGCGCTGGCCGAATGGCTTGCCCGAGACCTGCCTTAGCGTTTTAGAGCAGAGAGTCCTCCCCGTCGACGAGCCGGTTGCCCTGGCCTGCGCGATCTGATTGGTCTTGCGAAGCGCCGCGGCCGCGTGCTGACGTCAATGGACGGATTGATCGCAGCCACAGCCATTGCCCAGGGCTCACTCTGGTAACGCGTAATCCGAAGGATTTCGAAGGCTTCGGAATAGAGCTCTTCGATTCGTGGATGCGTGAATCGCCCAGCACCACATCCCGAATGCGCGAAGCGACTTTCGAACAAGAAGTGTGGGTTTGCTCTCATACCCTTTGCTGAAAAATGTTGTGACAGAGCGCATGGAATGCCACGCGCTTCAAATCGGAGTAGCCATCCGGGAAGCCTGAAGCCCTTCGAAGCGCATGTCCGGCAGCTATTCATAGCGTGGATGACTTTGATCGAAACAAACGATTTCATAACTCTTCGGAAATCTTGCATGGACAGAAGCACATCCCGCACCGATCACCCATCCAAAGGAGAAAATCTTCCATGCGCCCTGACGTGCAGTGGAGGTCGTGCCGAGAAATGAGTTGCAACTGGCCGACCATGTCGGCGGTTCGACGCTAGTCGTCCCTCAATGTTCCTGAGCTGCGAAGTCTTGCAGGGAGCCAGCTGCCCAGCGCGTTTCTGCTTGTGACAGGCTTATTGCCGCAGGCAGATGGTCGGCTCGTCTGGGCAGCGGATTGGAGACCCGGCCGGCAGCGCTACCATACAACATCAGCGCACTTTACATCTACGCGGTATTGCCGTGCTTCCAGTCGGTGCCATGTTTGGCCGACGCATGACGCGATGCGGCCTCCTGCACAAGCGAAGGCGTTATCGGATGTGCGACCGGGAAGCAGGCGGACAGTGCAGCACGTGTCACTCGCCTGTGCGACGGTCTTTCGGGGAATGAAATCGGGCCAGTTCACGGCGCGGTATTATTCGTCAACAGCCGCCCCTTCGCAGGATACAGGCACTCCGCGTCACACGTTCGTGCTGCAGATGAAAACGGCATCGCCGGCATGCAAGTCAGCAGCCGCTCAAGATTCGGATCCAGCCAAACTCTCGGCGTCATGGAACGGCAGGCGCCACGATCGAAGCATCTCATGTTGATTCAGGCGGACCCCTTATGAGGCGTTCTTTGATGCCGGTGATGCCTGACAGGCGGTTGCAGCTGCAAGCGACAATGCGGCCTATTTAGTTGGAAACGGAGGCAGGCCAATTTGGCTTGCCCGTCACTATGTGGAGAAAGAAATGCTGTGTCTAGGAATTAGCGGCGGACTTGACCAAATCCATGAAAACCGATTCGAGCTTCGGAACGCCTTTATGCACGATGGCGCCGCGGTGCTCGTCCGAGACGGACGGGTGATAGCAGCCGTCGAAGAGGAACGCCTCAATCGGATGAAACACTCCAACAAGCTCCCAATTCGTTCGATTCAATACTGTCTGTCAGCGGCGGGGGTTCAGCTCAACGACATTGATCGTGTCGCGCTCTACGCCAGCGAGCCCTATGCCAACGCCATGCTTGAAGGTATGTCCGCATCCCACCCGGACATTCTCTCCATTCCGTTGGGTGCTAAAACGTTGGTGCAGGATCTGTTAACGCGTGAGTTCGGCACTAAGTTGAACAGTTCGCGTATTTCATTCGTAAGTCATCATCAGGCGCACGCCGTGAGCGCCTTTGCAATGTCGGGCTTCGAACAAAGTCTCATTCTAGCGATTGATGGCTCTGGTGATTTCCTATCGGGCCTCGTGGCGGTAGGGTCTGGCACAGAAATTACGCAACTCGAGGCTTTTCCCGAGAACAATTCTCTTGGGCTGTTTTATCTCGAGACGATCCGCTATCTCGGCTACGGCTTGTTCGACGAGTATAAGGTAATGGGACTCGCGCCCTACGGCGACCCCGCTCCCTATCGCGAGCTCTTCGAGCAGTTTTACGAGCTCTCCGCCAACGGCGGTGGCTACCGTGTTCACCTCGACCGCATCGGTCCGGCGTTGCTCCGCAATATCGAGGTCAGGCGAAAGGGAATGCCCTTCACCCAGCAGCATCGAGATGTGAGTGCGTCACTGCAGGAAGCGCTTGAGCGGATCGTGTTCCACATTCTCCGGCATCACCGTGAGGCCACCGGCATGAAGCGGTTGTGCCTGGCGGGGGGGGTGGCCCACAACTGCACGATGAACGGTAAGCTGCTGTATTCAGGGCTTTTCGAAGACATCTTCGTGCAACCCGCGTCTCACGACGCTGGCTGCGCATTGGGAGCTGCGCTGATAGTCTCTAACGAGATGGGCCGCCCCGCGCCGTGTGAGCGACTGCAGGAGGTCTATTGGGGTCCTGATCTCGGGAGCGAGCGCGCCGTGCAACAGGAACTGAATGCATGGGCCGGACATCTCGAGGTTGAACGCTCTGATGACGTGGCAAGCAGTGCAGCCGACTGGATCGCCAACGGCGCCGTGATCGGCTGGGTGCAGGGTCGTTCGGAGTTTGGGCCACGTGCGCTGGGCAACCGCAGCATTCTTGCCGACCCTCGGCCCGCCGCAAACAAGGACCGGATCAATGCGATGGTCAAGAAGCGCGAAGGCTATCGGCCCTTCGCGCCATCTGTGCTGGAGGAGGATGCGAGCGAATTTTTCGACCTCCCGGACGGTAGGCACGAATTTCCATTCATGAATTTCGTCGTTCGCGTGCGTGACTCAAAGCGCGCCTTGCTCGGTGCCATCACGCACGTCGACGGTACCGCTCGCCTGCAAACAGTATCGCGCAACGCCAGTCCCGCGTACTGGGAGGTCATCAATGCGTTCAAGAAGCGCACAGGCACTCCAATTCTGCTCAATACCTCCTTTAACAACAATGCCGAACCGATCGTGGATTCGGTTGCAGACGCGATTGCCACCTTTCTGACGACAGAGCTGGATGGACTTGTGGTCGGGCCCTTCCTGGTAAAAAAGCGGGCTGCAACGCTGCAGGATTGGACTGCGCTTGCGGTTTCGTTGCCGCCCTATGTGTCCCTCCATCAAACCCGCGCTTACAAAGCGCCAGATCGTCGGGAGACTCACTGCGAGATCAGCACGACCCACTTCAGCAGTGACAGTGTGCGAATTTCACACGACTTGTTTAATCTGCTGATGCGGATTGAGGGCGAAGCCATGTTGGGAGATCTCCTCAATACAATTGCGCCGGATCAGGCTAAGCGTGACGCTTTGATGGAGGGCCTGCGACGACTGTGGGAGCAGCGCCTCGTTCGGTTGCATCCCTCACAAGCTGCTCGCATGGATCAAGACTGCGATCAAACGCTGGACCAGCATAACGGGCTCTCAGCGTGATAGCGATGCCGCTATCCAAGCTCGGCGCTTTGGGCGCCGGCCCGGCCCCGTGTAAACCTCATTAAAGAGAGAGGAACCCTGCCATGGAAGAATTCTTATCGCGCATCGCCACTGGTGCCGGCATCGGCCCGGCTCTCGCAGAGAAGGCCGTTGGGTTAATGCTGGGTTTCCTGCAACGCCACGCGGCCGACGGTCCCGTTGCGCGCATGATCGAGGCCATTCCCGGAGCTTCGGAATTAGTGGCGAAGTATCATGGCGACGACCCAGACGACGGAGGCGGCCTCATTGGGCTCGGCCAGCAATTGATGAGTGAGGGTCTCAGCATTCTAAACATCGCCGCCCTCGCCAACGAGACGATCGCCTTCGCCAAGGAACATGCCGGCGACGAACTCGTGGACGAGGTCCTCAATTCCGTTCCTGGCCTTCCCCAGTTCGTCTGATCAGCGGCGGCCGGGGGCGCATGACCTCGTGCGCCCTGCCGGCCCGTCTGCGCAGGTAGGCATTCTCCGCCGAGCGTTCCGTACCGATCTCGCCAGACCACCAACCGCCGGGCACACGAAGCGAGCGTTGGAGTACTTCATGCGTCTCTCCCAAAATCGACCGCAGGCGAACCGATGTGTATAACTTCCGGCGGTAACGGTTTATCCTGAACGCTTTCGATGAAGCCCGCGAGATAAGCAAACGTATTGTATTTCTCGAGAACCAACCGCTTCGCCTCTAGTATTGCGCCGCGACGCTCCTTCCACAGGTCCGAGTTAATGATTCCTTGAATTTTTTGGATTACGTTCTTGTCCTCTGGGTCAATCAGAACCATTGAGTCCGAAGGGAAGAACCTCGTGATTGCCGGGCTGCCGTAATAGATCGGCATTGTTTCAGCAACGAAGCAGTCCATAAGCTTCTCTGTAAAATAGTAATCAGCACGAGTATTCTCGAAAGCTATACTGTAACGGTAAGGTGCGAGTGCGTTCCATTTATCTCCAATCAGCCGAAAACCTCGGCCGAACAGGTCAAAATCGAGCTCCTCTCTCAGCCGTTCCAGAAACGCCAGCCGATATCGATGCCCTTTAAGCAGGGCGATGTTACTGGTAATCCATGAGAGCCGAAGCGGCTTGTCCACGACTTCGCTGACCAGAAGTTGGTCATATGTCTTGTTTACAGACCAAGACCGAGTGATAGGTGGAGACAATACGAATCGGCGCCCTGCATTCTGCCGAGCAGCCAGCTCTGCGTCAGACGTCAGGATGATAGTATTTTTCCCCTGCCCTTCATGAAATGCGCGATGAGCTTTCGTCGGCGGTTCGCCGATTGCAAAAATTATCCTGTTTGGGCTCGCCTCGATATCAACAGGGAGCCCAAAAAGAGAAGCAGAGTTAAAGACAATATGCCAATCGGGCGCGAAGGATGTCGTGCGTACAAAAGCGACATTGTTCCAGATTCCAGTCCCCTTTGGAGTGAGATGGTGGATTGCATCATCCAAATTGCCCCAAGAATCCAGACATGTAGCAACAATGGGCGCCGGACGTTCCGTCAACAATTTGGCCGACAAAGCAGTTCCACCCCATTCACTTCCGTTGGACCGGGAGCAACTTGTTCGGGCGCAAGACCTCTCTGCGCCTGAAATAGCTCGCGATCCTGATCGATATCAAACACACGATTCTGTGCGACTTCGCGCCATTCGACAACTCATCTCTAAGACCGCGGGAATCCCTTCACTCGTGAAGGTACTCATCGCCATTCCGGATTGCGGTAACACTGGGCAGCATAAACCTTCCGGGACCCGCTGTCGAGGCAATGTCGCTTTGCACTTAACGAGGTTCTTCCTCACTTTGTGTGGTGATCGTTGATCGTCTTCAGGCGGTTGATCTGCCTTTCCGCCTGGCCGTTGCTCCACGGAAATTCAATGGCATTGCGAACGGCGTCAATGTCACGGCGTAGGACCCGAGCGAAACGCGTGATGGCGACGAGCCCGGCGTTGACGGCATCGTCGATCCAGGTGGTCGAGCTTGTCCAATTCACGGCCCCGCAAAATGCAGCGGAAGCGCATGGCAAGCCTGTGCATCATGGCAATCGTGACCGGTCTTTCATTGCGTGAGGCCGAACGTGCGATTGCAGCTCCTGCCGCCGCGCAAAGAGAGGTTCAAGATTTGTGCAAACTGCGCTTGGCCGGCAGGTGGCATAGAGCGGCGCCTGAGAATGAAAGTGCCGCCGCCCAGCCTCCATAGCCGTTCCTCCTTTGTGGCGTGACGGCTCGAAAGTCGCCATCGCGTCAGATGTTCATCAGGGTTCGGCATAGCCGGGGCTTCCGGCGACAGTCATGGCAGCGACTTCGCTTCTGGAGCCGCTCATCCGGCCGCTAAAAAACACATGCGCGTCCTAAGCCGTATTGATCCGCCGGAGCTGACCAAAGCCACCTTGCTCTGGATTGCGGCAATGGCGATTGCGGGCGAGAAGCCGAGAAGTACCGACGCGCGAGAAGTCCTGAGGCCATCCGTCCACGAGACGTCACCAGGCCGCTACGACGACTATCCCGCATCCGAATTAAGCGAACCTACCGTCGTCTTCACCGAAGACGGCATCAACAACCTTCGGCATATCGTCGACGAGCGCAGGGCTGCGGGCCACGCACCGCCCAAACCTACTGCAGAAACCATCGCCCGAAATCATAGCCACCGCGGCCTTGGCCGAACGGTTACGAACAAGCCGTGCGTCATTTGCGATCTGGCCAGGGGCAGCATGGGGTGCGCCATGCTCCGCGATGCCGGTCCAGACATTCGGCGCGCCAAGCCGAAGCCCGCATGACGCCGGACGAGCGCCTGGCGTTGCCAGGATGATGTACGCGCTGTCCCGGCGGGTCCGACCCGATAGGCTTGACCCGGCCCCGCGCCCCCAACTCCACTTGTATGAACGGCCGGGGCCGGCCCTTTTCGGAACCGGCCCACCGCCGCGTGACGTTGTGCAGGATGATCGTCTGACCCGTCTCGCATCTGAAGCGGGTGCAAGCCTGCTGAACATCCCGGCTGCTTGGTCATCCAACCTGGCTGCGAGGCATCGCCACCGTGGGGCGTGGCGTTCGCTGCCAGTCGGCTCCGATCTCGAAACCGCTATGCCGCCATACCGAACACGCAACTCGGTTTAAGCGCCAGGCTGCTGTTCGAGGTATTGACGACGCAGGCGACGTGACCGGAAAGGCTGGCGGGGTAAGCAGCTTCCATTGATCCGGCGGCATTGCGGATCTGGCTGGCGATGGCGGCCTGAGTTCTTGTCCATCTGCCGCATAGCGGGTGGTCAGGTGCTGGTCGCGTTTCCGGCGAGCCGAAGCATTTGTCTCTCAAGGTCACCCCTTGGAAATCCAGCACCAGCGGCTTGTCGGGACAAGATAGATGCTATTGGGATTTGGCCGCCGCAGCCACGAGCATCGCTTCTCCCATCCCATTGACGCCTCGGGCATTCAGCATTTCACCAGCGTTCTGAATGTCGCGCACCTCTTTGTTCTGGCTGAGTTTTGATTTACCAACCAGGCCGGTGATCTCGATTTCCAGGGCGACGATCGCGTTTAACCATCGTGTCAATGAAGTCCTTCGGCGCGTCGCCCATCTTCCACGGGGCCAGGCTGCGAGGCTTCATGCATGTGAGTGAGCTTCGCCACGTTGCGGCGCACATGGCGCTCATCATCCCGGACAGTGATGCGTCCGTGGGCGTGGACGACGAGATAGTTCCATGTCGGCACCTGCTTATGGAATTCATGCTTGCTTGGATACCAGTTCGGCGAGATGTAAGCGTCGGCCGCACGGAAGATAACGAGGACTTCATCGCCATTGGCAACTTCCTCCCAGACTCGATTTTTGCGTGCAACATGGCAATTGAGGACGCCTTTGTCTCCCTTCGAGCGGTCAAGCTCGAAGGGAATGTGGTTCGCGTCGAGTGTGCCTTTGCTGTGGGTGACCAGGATACCGAGCGGATGTCTCTCGATTAGGTCAAGCAGGGTGTTGCGATCGGGGACGGCAAAATGGGGCGGAACGTACAATGGTGGATCTCCTGTCGCGAATGGGCGGTCGTTAGCGAGCGGCGGTGTCTTGCGGAACGGGCCCGGGCATCTTCGTTGCCGGCGAAGAGGGCCCCGGATCTCGCTGTCCACCACGCTCAAGGACTGCCATCGAGAAGTGGGCAGGCAGATCAGATGCCGCCGCGTATGAGTGCGGTTGGTCAGTGACAAGCCGCACACTCTCGCCTTGGCTCAAAATTACTGCGTGGGTACCCACCACGACACTTAGGGACCCCTGAGTCACCGAGATCAGCTCGCGCGTATCCGGACTATGAGCATCTGCGGAAAACACGTCGCCCGGCATAATGGCCCAGCTCCACAGTTCGAACATCGTTCGTCCCGAGATCGATGAATGAAGTTGTGCAAAGCTTCCTTTAGCGCTTGTCCAAAGCGTCCTCGTCTCTGTCCGCTCAATAGGAAGGCGAACTGTGGAAGGATGGTCATTCAACAAATCGGCCACCGAAAGCGAAAACGCCGCCGCCAGTCGGCAAAGTATGCCGATGCTGGGGTTCGCCTTGCCTTGCTCCAGCGTGACGACGGTTCCCTTGGATAAGCCGCTCAGTTTTGCCAGTCGATCCAGGGTCAGGTTTTGGTCGCGCCTCAATTGTCGGATCCGAACCGCTATCGCTTGGCCAAGCACCCGCTCGGGGTCCAACGCTGTCGTAACATCGGTCATTATATTGACTTAGTGCCTCGGCTCACTTATTACGGTCAATATAATGACCGGCCTGAAATTGTGCAACTGCCCCGTTAGCGAGGAAATGACCGATGCGTTTTGAAACAAAGGCGATCCATTGCGGCCGAGCTGTCGACGCTTCCACGGGGGCGGTGTCCCTGCCGCTGAACACCAGCACGACGTTCCAACGTAGCGTCGACGGCTCGTTTCCTTCCGGATTCGAATACACCCGGGATGGAAATCCGACACGCAACGCGTTCGAAATGGCCATGGCCGCGCTCGAGGGCGGAGAAGATGGCATTGCCTTCGCGTCGGGCATGGCTGCAATCGCTGCAGTCTTTGAGAGCCATCCGTCGACGGGTCGGATCGTTCTGCCGGATGACATGTATTTCGGCATTCGTTCGCTGATTGACGAGACCGACATTGGGTCTCGCTTCGACTTTGCGGCCGTCGACATGCGCGATCTGGATGCCGTGCGCGCCGCGGTCACATCGAAGCGGACTGGCCTCGTCTGGGTTGAGACGCCGTCAAACCCGATGATCCGCGTTGTCGACATTTCGGCCATCTGCAAAATCGCGCACGAGGCTGGCGCCTTGGCAGTAGTGGACAACACGTGGGCAACTCCAGTGCTTCAACGGCCCCTCGAAGTTGGGGCGGACGCGGTCATGCACTCGGCGACAAAGTACATCGGCGGCCACTCGGACTTGATGGCGGGCGTCGTCATTGTCCCGCACTCGTCACCCCTCGGTCGCCCACTGCGGATGGTCCAGAGACACAAGGGCAGCGTCGCAGCGCCATTCGACTGTTGGCTGGCATTGCGGGGCCTGCAGACATTGTCGGTACGCATGCGCGCGCATTGCGAAGGCGCGCAGAAGGTTGCTGAGGCTTTGGCGTCTCATCCGCGTGTCGAAAAAGTACTTTTTCCGGGCCTGCAAAATGATCCGGGACACGATCTCGCTAAGCGGCAAATGAGCCATTACGGAGCGATGCTATCCTTTATCGTCAAAGGCGGAGCCGATGCTGCGATGGCCGTGGCCGGCCGCCTCGAGGTTGTTGCCCGGGCGACAAGCCTTGGCGGGACGCACTCTCTGATTGAGCATCGCGCATCCGTCGAGGGTGCCAAGTCCAAGGCGCCAGGCGGATTACTGCGAATGTCAGTGGGACTTGAGCATCCTCAGGACATTGTCGATGATCTGATGCAGGCCCTAGGCGGAACCTTCAAAGCGGCAGCCGAATGACGCGGGTGCAAGAACTCTGGCAGCGCTTTACGTGGCGGCTGGCGCAGCAATGCGGCCTGCTACGGTTGGGCGCCTAGATCAGGCAAAGCATCTTCGACCATGCTTAGATTTCGATCGAAAATCTCCGTGTCGGATGCGTTGGCGCGGAGAGACCGCACCTTGTTCAGGATCGCCGTAACCGCCGCTTCAGGTCTGGCGATGCGGCTCGACCTTTTCGAGGAAACCGCCGGTCTGCATCAGCTCGGCGATCTTCTTGCGCGCGACGAAACGGTCGAGACCGTCGAGCTCGTCCCGGACCGCATGGCGCTACGGCGTCACCTCCAGTCCGGCCAGAAAGTCCTCATTGTCCTTGAGGCTCACCGCCGCATTGACGGTGAGGATGTTGACCGCCGGCAGCCGGTGGCGCTTGCCGACCTCGAAATCGTTGAAGTCATGCGCCGGCGTGATCTTGACCGCACCGCTGCCTTTTTCGGGATCGGAATACTCGTCCGCCACCACCGGGATCTTGCGGCCGACGATCGGCAGGATGAGGTTCTTGCCGACAAGATGCCGGAAACGCTCGTCGTCGGGATGCACCGCCACCGCCGTATCGCCCAGCATCGTCTCGGGGCGTGTCGTCGCCATGGTGATGAACGTTTTAGGATTTTCCGGATCGAAAACCTCGCCCTCGACGGGGTAGCGGAAATGCCAGAGGTTGCCGTTGACCTCCTGCTGTTCGACCTCCAGGTCGGAAATCGCGGTCAAGAGCTTCGGGTCCCAGTTGACAAGCGCTTGTCCTTGTAGATCAGCCCTTCCTTGTAGAGCGTCACGAACACTTCGAGCACCGCCTTGGATAGGCCCTCGTCCATGGTGAAACGTTCTCCGCTCCAGTCGGCCGAGGCCCCGAGCCGCTTCAGCTGGTTGAGGATGGCGCCGCCGGATTCTGCCTTCCATTCCCACACCTTGTCGATGAACTCATCGCGCGTCAGGTCGCGGCGGTGAATCTGCTTTTCTATAAGCTGGCGCTCGACCACCATCTGCGTGGCGATGCCGGCATGGTCCATGCCTGGTTGCCAAAGAACGTTCTTGCCGCGCATGCGCTCGAAGCGCACCAGAATGTCCTGCAGCGTGTTGTTGAGCGCGTGGCCCATATGCAGCGAGCCGGTGACGTTCGGCGGCGGGATGACGATGGTGAAGGCTTCAGCCCCTTCCTCGGCCCCGGCACCGGCCCGAAACGTCTTTTCAAGCGTATTATGTTTTTTTGTGCATAGACCAACGAGTTGAACGGCGGCCCCATAAATCGCCGATGAGATAGGTCGGGCAAAGGCGTCCACCAGCTCGTGCTTGTCAAGACGATGCCACCCTTGATCTTGCACCCGCCTCCGATACCAGCGATGCGCTGCGTCGTATGCTCATGCCTGTCAGGATCGATGGGCGCTGCTAGCACCGTGGCAGTTTGACAACCCGGCCATCGGGGCGGTAGCACCGTACAAGGCCAAGAGTCGCAGGGCAGACCGCACCCCATCGGGCTGCGCGACCCAGACCAGCTGACGCCCAACTGGCACACTCATCGCGCATCAGCACCGTGGATGCGACATCTACTTTGTTTACTTTGTTGCGAGCGCGATATCGGAACTTGGTTGTGACGCAGCTGTGCGTAAGCGCACCGCTGTCAGCAAGTGAGTGAGCGAAAGAACTACGTGGTGGAGGTGAGAAGTCATGCGGCGTCAAGATTCCCCGCCCTTTGCAGCAAACACACTGATTCCTCTTCAGAATCCGGTCTTTCGTTCGATCTGGACAGCCACGCAGATATCCAGCCTTGGCTGGCTGGTGCAGAGCGTGGCTATAAGCTGGCTTATGGCAACGATTTCAGCCTCCGATCTGATGGTTGCGCTCGTGCAGGCTGCATCGACACTGCCCGCCTTCTTCTTGTCGATCCTTGCTGGAGCGATTGCAGACAGCTTCAGCCGCCGCGGCGTGATGCTTGCCGGACATTGCCTGATCGCACTGGCATCCACGGCGCTGGCTCTCTCTGTTGGACTGGGCTTTGTCAGTCCATGGCTGATCTTGGGACTGAGTTTCTTGGCGGGATGCGGCTTTGCCTTGAATGATCCAGCCTGGCACGCCTCGGTCGGCGACATCCTGGAAAAGCGCGACATACCCGCTGCAGTGACGCTGATGTCGGTGGGGTACAACGTGGTTCGGAGCATAGGACCGGCGCTGGGCGGTGTAATTTTGGCTTTGCTGGGCCCCCTTACGGCTTTCGCCTTCGCTGCGCTGACCGACCTGGTCCCGTTGAGCGCTGTGCTGCGCTCCAAGTGGCAAGTTCGCTCTTCGCCTCTTCCGCGCGAGCGGATGACGACGGCCATTCATGATGGCATGCGCTTCACGGCAATCTCCTCGGAGATCAGAGTGGCGATCGTGCGTGCAACCCTGTTCGGGCTGTCAAGCATCTCGATCCTTGCTCTGCTCCCCCTCCTAGTTCGCGACCAACTGGCGGGGGGGCCAATTGTTTACGGCGTCCTGTTGGCCGGCTTCGGCACAGGCGCCTTCATCGCGGGCATTGGCAATAGCTACTTGAGACGCATCACGTCCCAAAATCGATTGATCACGCTCGCGTCCGTTGCTTGCGCAACGTGTTGCCTTTTACTGGCTCTCACATCATCGGTGGCTGTAGCAGCGATCGCGCTTGCAATCGCTGGCGCAGGCTGGGTTGTCACCTGGACCGGAACCGACGTGTGTGTGCAGTTGGCAAGCCCAAGGTGGGTCGTTGGTCGCACCCTGTCGATCTATTACGCCCTGACCTACGGCGGCATGGCAGCGGGCAGCTGGATCTGGGGTGCTGTCGCGCAGTACTATTCCCTGACGTGGGCTTTGGAAGGTGCTGCAGCGGCGCTGTTGCTGGTTGCAGCTGTGGGAAAGCTATTGCCGGTACGGCTATGGGAGGAATCGGATCAAGGGGCCTTCGACTTCAGGCCACCAGAACTGGCCCTCGATTTGAAGCCCAGGAGCGGCCCGATCGTGATCAAGGTGGAGTACTCGATACCGGAGGAGAATATCGAGGAATTTCTGAGCTGCATGCGCGAAAGGCGGCGCGTACAGAGCCGTGCCGGTGCGCGGGACTGGACCCTCCAGCGCGATCTTCAGAACTCGACTCTTTGGACCGAGACATTCCGCACGCCGACATGGACGGACTATCTTCGTCTAAACCATCGGCTAACGGTGACTGACAGGGAGGTAGGCGAGCGCCTTGCCGCTCTGCAGGTCGGTGATTCTCCTCCTCGTCTCTCACTTTCGATCGAGCGGTCGACAAGCCCCGCCCCCGGCAGCCAAGTCCAGCCTGTCCCCTTTGTATCGCGCCCGTAAGGAAACCAGTAACTTTTCTGGGTTCGGGTTCGGACACGGGAATGGCCGAGACCTACTCCTTCTTTCGTCGGGTCTGCCCGGATCGCCATACGTTGCGGCCGGTTAGGCGAGCATGAGGATTTGTGTGGCACGTATGTCCACCACGGGCCCATGTCCAGCCCCACCGCCTCTGGCATCAGATCGGCTTGGGCAGGGGTTCAGGTCGCCTGTCCCCCTGCATCGCGGCGAGCGGTTCGGTGCTGGAGAAAGCGGTTCAACAGGGCGGCCGTAGGGGCACCAGCATAGCGCCGCCGTCAGGCGCGATGCGGACCGACAGCCCCGACGAAGGGCGCTGATTGATCGACTGAAATTGGATCGGGTCATTTTATCAGCTGACATAATCCATGAATTTTTCACGATGCTTCAGCACGCGCCTGAATTTTCTGCGTTTAGCTGCAGCGAAGGTCCCGGTGGTGCGGTGGAAGCGCACCCGGGGCATTATTTGATGCAGCCATCCAGGACTGCTGCATTGCCACAGCAGTGGTCACAACCTGCTAGGCGGGCTTCCTGGAGATGAACGCGACGATTGGTCAGAAGCGCTTCTATTGGCTGCGCTCGGCGCCAGACGGTCGCGGAGCTTCAAATCTGATCGGGCTCCCGAGCGAATTGCCGTCCTACGAGCATTCGGGACCGATCCCGGCCTACAGGCACGCCTTACTTCGGGCGGCGGATCAAGTGATCCGTGAGGGGAACGCCACGCCGGCATGGCTCGCCAATGATTTCAATGCCAACTGTCGGCAGTCACATCATAAATTATGCATAGCTCCGCGACACATATCCAAGGTGGCGCACAATCCTGCGAATTGTCATCGCTGTGACAACAATCGCCGCACCAAGCAAAGTGGCGAACTCGATTCTGCTCGTGAGATCCCAAAGCTCTCCGAACGGTATTAGATCCATGAAGCGAAACACGGCACCCTGAAGCAGGTAAAGCAGCAGTGTGCTCTGACCAAGCTCCACCGCGACAAAGCGAGCTACGCGAGTTGAATAGCCAACTCTCCAGCATAGGAATATAAGCTGCATCGCCACTGCAGAAGTTGCTACCGAGCCAGCGAACATCAGCAACACTTGTTTTGCCGACTGTGCATCGCAGATCAAAACGAGATTGTTGTAGACGTACGTCTCCTTTCCCCAAGCAAGAAAGCACATGAACTCAGCCATAGAAAGTAACACCACAAAAATAGCCTTGTAGCGCCTGATGCTAGCTGCTGCCATCCGATCGGCTGCGCAAACAAGAACCCCAAACAAAAGAATGGGTATGCGTATCGTACCAACGGGGTTATTGACCACGGGACGGGCGCGAATGCGATCGCAATTGCAGATGCGCCTATGATCCACACCGACGAGCCATTGAAAGTCGTGAGCAACTTAATAAGGACGAAGGACGCGAAAGCTGCCCAGATGAACCAGTATGTGCCAATGAACTCCCTAAAAAAATCCAACATTCCACTGGTTAAACTGTTCGCCGAAGACATTACGGCGGCCTTCGATATCCAAATCAACGCACACCAAAAAAGCATGGGCAATACTAGTTGCATTGCTCGATCACTGACGCCTTGATGGAACGATTTGCGCAGAATCGCTCCCGAAGAAAGATATCCACTTATCGCCATAAAGAGAGGCATATGAAACATGTAGATTGACTTAAAATATGGGCGACAGCCAAAAGGCGTCAGTGCCTCGATAGACAACATATTGCAATAGATGCCCAACTATCACCAAGATAATGAGTACGCCTTTGGCGAAATCGAAGCTTAGGTCTCGGGCCTTTGCCGCTTCTGGGCGCGAGTCTCGCCCCTTCGAACCGACTGTTTTGTGATTAAGCATCAGACCTCCAGCCGATATCCTGCCGTTACTGCTCCCACTTTGCTTCTAGAGTGGTTCACGCAGGGCATCTTCGGATCCCATTCTGGATTGTCGCATCCCAATCCAGCCGGTAATGGAGAGGATGGAGGGCCGCAGCACGACACAAGCGGAACAGGCCTGTTCTGGGCTAGAAGGCCGCAATATTTCCATTGAACTTCGTCCTCATCGCCTAAATAGCGGCAGTGCCGCCGCCTGGAATGTGGATCAACCGGAACTCAGGCTCGCGCCGGCCAACTTCGATTGGTTTCGAATGGTCAAGCGGCGCCGGTCGGTCCATAAGCCTTCCTCAAGAAAACGGATGGTATCCGCTATTCTCTTTGGTCGGTAAAATCGATTGTGTTTATGGAAAGCATGCGCACGATGAATACATGCGCATCAGGCACGTGACTGCCCACGGATAGGACTTTGCTTCGGGGGTCACCGTCCTTTCGCGACTCTTGCAGTGCATGGATGAGGCGGCAATTCCCGCGGCGCAGCACCTTTCGAGCGCGTGCCACAAAATCGCTGGGTTCGACCTGCGCGGCGACTGGGTGGAGATCCGCCTGATCTAAAGCGTCACCATCCGACGGGCAACATCTCACGACGCGCCGGTCAGCTTGGCCAGCATCCGCCCTTGCGCTGCGTGCGATCGCCTCCTGATGGCATCGAGCAACACCTTCTTGAAATCGGCCTGTGCCGGCAATTTTGTCGTAAAGTTCATGGTGGCGACTCCCGCACGCGCGCAGGACAGCCGGCAGATCGCGCATCTTGGCGATCAATCCTGCCATTCGGCCCGTCGTCTTCTTTATTCCAATCGAGATCGCAATCAGGTCCGGCCGGTCACGCAGTGAACTGTTCTCCCTCGAGCAGCCACGTCGGCGCCGCTCAGAATCTTCGACGAGCGCGCCAGGACAGCATCGATCTCCGCAAATTCTTGCCAGCAGATCGTCCTCACATCATCATGCCCTTGGCTTCAACCGGGCTGGTGCCCTCCCCTTCCCGGCTTTTTGTCCCGACGCTCGGGTCGCGCCGCCCGGCCCGGTCAAGGCCAAAAAAATCGTCGCGGCTGAGCGCCCACTCCGGCTTCTGCCAAATATTCGTCGGCGGGTTCGCAGCACCGCGGGCGCACGGGTGAGCTCGTGGGTAGGAGTGCGGATGGAAGTAGGCGATGCACATCGTCACCAGCACCTCAGATTGTGTGAGGCCCACGGCTCGCTCGTTTCCGCCGACGGCGGCGCGGCGGGCGTCGGTATACGCAGGGCGGGTCCGTCGCCTTGGCCTCAGTTTCGGGGCAATGGCAAGCCCCGGTCCGCGCGGCGCCGAGTTGGGCGGAAAGATCGACGGCGCGCAACGCGGGGGCTCCTACGCGACGAGCAGTTTTTTCCCCCGGTCTGACCCGGCCTCGACTCCAGATGCCGCAATGACCGTCGCGGCCCGGCGCGATTGATCGGGTCTCATGCCCAAAGCTGCCTCGGTGCCCAGTAGCGGCACCGCATGGCCCCACCCAGGCGCTGCGCCAGTAAAGCGTCGGCGAGCCAGCATCCGACGGTGCGTTCGAAGCGATCTCATTCGGCGGCCATGATCGCGCACGTCAACATGCCGCAGCCGAAAGCTGCCGAAGCTCGTCTGGCCAGGTCGCTGACCGCCTCGTCGTCGCGGGCGACGACCGAAATCTTCCCCACCGCAGCGAGGTTTCTCCCGTTAGAAGATCCTCAGCGGGATGGGCTGCCAGTTCACGCCCGGTCAACAGCATCCGGCCCGCGGGTCGACCTTGTCTCCCGGTCGTGTGAGCAGAAGAACATCGCGAAGTGCGGCTTCATCCTCGACGCCGCGAGCCTGCTTCGCCGTACCACGGCCGCCGAAAGCCCTAGGCGCTGTCACCAGGCGCCAGCCCACCTCTCTAGCTGGCGGACCATCTCATCGAGCGCGCCGATGGCCGCACCGTCAGTGATTGCAATGTCCTCAATGCGCCGCAACTGTTTGGGTCGGGGGCAGCCCTGCGCAACCAGGCCGGCACCGCCGCGTCGGCGCGGCTTCCGTGGCACCGGGAAGAGTGCCGTGGTGGCGCAGGAGGGTTTTGGCTCAGAATCATGGAACACGATGAATCATCGCGGCGCTTTTTGTAGAGCGAACGATAAGTCTTGCACGACCAGCCATTTATCCCTCGCGAGATCAAATGCCGCGGGCAATTAGCAGGCGAACTCCGTCCGGACTGAGTACCTGTTTCAACGCGGGCAAAAGAAGTTGTGTAGCCATGTCACGAAATGCTTGGTCCGCTTCTCTGCCGGCCGATGGTCCATGAAATCCCCTCTGCACGCACGACGCCGGAAACCTCCTTGCCGATATGATGCTCAAGCACCGGCCGCCATGGCACCAGCGTGAACTCGCGCGATTTCTCGATGACAGCGTATTTTCCGCCGGCGAGCTCGACGGAGCGGCGGAGCGTGCCTTCTATTCGATCTCCACTCTGGGCTTCAGAATAGGGCAGACCGAGTTCGTTCGACAACTGGCCGGCCACGCGGTTCAACTCGCGTTGGCGCAGCATCGAAAGCATGTTGGCGCGATAGACGATCCGGTCCTGCTCTTCCCGAGCAAGACCTTGCGCAATCAGCCACTGCCGTCGGCGGCCTTGCGCCTCTCGGACATCGCGGCCGAAACCAGAGCTGTGCAAGGCCTCCGGTATGTCGGAAACCAGCTCTCGATCGAGCCAGGTGGCGCCGTCGAAGCTGACTTGTTGTTCCAGCGGCGTCGATGGGAGCTTGTCAACCGTGACAGGCTCGGCCCCGGCCCGCTGACGCTCGTAGTCAGACACACGGTCGAGATGATCCGGTGCGACGATCCAGGTGCCGTCCGGCTCGCGCTCGACACGACCGGTCGCCCGGCGGATCGCCTCCAGTCGCCGCACGTGCGTTTCGGCAAAGCGTTCGGTGGCCGACGGGTCATGCTTGAGATGGATATCGATGCTGTAGCGCCCGTCATGGGCCGTGGCGATCTCGGCAATTGTGCGGTCGACTTGCCTTGGCCCGGTGTCCCTCGGCGTGACCCGCACTATGCAGCCCTCTGGCGTCGGTTGGGTGGCCTCGCCTTTGCCGATATCAACATAGTGGCTTTTGCCGTCCACGCCGTCGACGACGAGGTAATGGCGGTCAGTGATTTCGTCGGCCAGGCCGCGCGCAACGATGCGGCCGACGACAGGCTGCATCTGCTCTGCAGATCGATCATGGACAACATAGTCGGCGGCACTGCGGGCGAGCCCCTTGCCGGTCAGTTCGCGGTGCATGGTCTTGATGATGTCGCCCCGCTCGCCTGTGCGGCGCAGCGTCGCTTCAAGCTCGCCATCAAGGCGCCAGCGGCCCGAGCCGATTTCCTCAGCCAGACCCATCCGCTCGAGCTTGCGCAGGCGGCCCTGGTGCAGCGTCTGGCGAAACGTGTTTCGGCGGGCCGGTGAGACATGCCCCTCATGGTCGCGGATGCGGAGCAGCTGCCGATCGATGCTGGTGAAGCGTTCCCGCTCCATTTCCTGGCGCAGGCGTTGCTCGATCTCGCGGTCCGTTCTCGGGCCAAGGTCGAGGCTGACCAGCTCGGCCGCCCGTTCACGGATTCCAGACGAGATGTAGTCTCGCGCGATGACAAGATTTTCGCCGCGGTCGTCCCTGCCGCGGACGATAATATGGGTATGCGGATGACCAGTGTTGAAATGATCGACAGCGACCCAGTCGAGCTTTGTGCCGAGGTCTTCTTGCATCTGCGCCATGAGGCGCCGCGTGAGCGGCTTGACGTCGTCATACTCGATGCCGTCTTCAGGGGCGACGATGAAGCGGAACTGATGCCGGTCGCCATCGGCACGATCGATGAAGGCCTTGCCATCAACGCGGTCGCTGTCGGCGCTATAGAGCTCGCCAGGCTCGCCTTCGCGGGTGACGCCGTCGCGCTGGAGGTAGCGAAGGTGTGCACGTGCCCCGTCAACACCCTTGCCGGCCAGCTTGACGATACGCGCCTTGACGACGGTGCGCCGCTGCCGAAACGCCGCGTGGGGGTCGCGCGCTCTGAGAACGGCGGCAGCAGCCCCGCCGCGCCCCGCCCGGCTTCCGATGAAGCGGCCACGGCGACCGCTGCCGCCGCCGGCTCGGTTGATCGCGGCGCGGATCTGGCCGGCGAAACGCTTGCCTGCCTTCGAGCCGCGCGATCCGATTTTGCCCAGGCTCGGCTTGAACTCTTCATCCTGCATTGAGCCTCCTAGCAATCTTGAGCAGAATCAAAGCTTTGTCGGCAGAAGCTCTCCTGACGCTGAAGGCAGCCTCCATGAAAAACGATGTGCAGACAAAGACTTCGCCGCCTCCAGGAGGCGATGCCTTTATCTTGCCTTCCCGGACCTGCATCCCTGCCCCGCCCGACCCACGGTACCCCTGCCCTCACCTGCGATCCGGCCGGCCTGACCTTGCTCGCTCCGATCCGAGCGGCACCACAATTTGGCCATTCGGATCGGTCGCGGAAACACCGTTTCGCAGGATAAACAGCGACTGCCCGGACGGGATTTCCGGCGCTTTTCCGGAACGGGATTTGCCGGTGAACGCGTCCATGTCGGCGGCCGAGATCCCCGCCGCCTTGAGCTCTTCCAGATACGAAACCGTCTCGCTGGGCAGCGGTCGCCCACGCTGCAAATGCTGTTCGTAGCGGTCCGGCCCAGCGTTATACGCGGCAAACAGGCCGGGAAAGCCGAAGCGGTCATACATGGCGCGCAGATAGGCAGTGCCTGCCAGAATGTTGTCGCGAGGGTCGTGCGGATCGGCTCCCAGGCCAAGCTCTGCGCGCATCTCCTCGTAGGTGCCGGGCATCACCTGCATGAGGCCAATGGCGCCGGCGTGTGAGGCGATCGGCCGTCCGTCCAGCCTTGTCTGCCCCCGGCTTTCGGCATCCATGACGGCATAAATCCAGGGCTGTGGAATGCTGAAACGCCGGCTTGCCTCAGCTACGTAGTGCTGCCATCTTGCCAGCTGCGGACCACGGGAGATGGCGGCCGGCTGAGCGTCGGTCGCGGCGGAACAGGCGCATGGCGCTATCGCGACCATGCCCAGCATCAGGAGGGTTACTCGGTCCATAGCGGCACGAGCCTCCCGGCAATATTTTCGGCCGGCACCGGCCCGAAATAGCGGCTGTCGAAGGAGCGGTTTCTATCGTTGCCGAGCAGGAAAAACTCGTCGGCGGCGAGCTTGCGGCAGGCATTCCACCAAGGCAGCGGACGGTGCTGCGTGTCGGTTGCCAGCCGGCGCGCGACAATCTCGCCGCCGATGATGATGGCGTCGCCGAAGGCGCAGACATGCTCGCCAGGCAGCGCGGCAAGGCGCTTGACCAGCGGCACATTGCTGGGCAGATAGAAGCGTTCGGCGGCGAGATCGGCGACCGGTTTTGGCGGGCGCACGAGCACCAGATCGCCACGAGCCGGTGATCCGGACGCGAGGCGATAGAGGCCGACCGGCGCACTGGCCGAGGCATTCCAGACCAGCCAGGGCGATGGGTTGTCGAAAGCGGCGAAGCCGATCAGGCCGAGGCCTATTGTGGCCACGGCGATCGTCTTGCGCGCCCGAATGCGCCGCACATGGCTGCCGATCAGACGGATAGTGGGACGCCGGCTCATGAGCGGCCTCCCTCACCGGCCGAGCCGGAATTGTGCCCGCCATCCTCGGGCCTGGTCGCCTGCGCGCGTCCCTTCGACCAGTCGTCGAGCTCGTCGATGTGATAGCGGACATAGCGGCCGTGCTTGCGAAATTGCGGGCCGCCGCCCTTGAGCCGCATCTTCTCCAGCGTGCGCTGGGACAGCCCGATATAGAAGGCGGCCTGCGCGGTGTTGAGAAACGGACTGCCCTTCTTCGCGCGGGCCGCGCGTTCGTTTTCGTCGTCCATGATGATCCTCGTTTCGCTACGGACAAGCGAAGGCGAGGATCGGCGAGCGAGATCGTTTCGGGGACGGGCGAAGAGTGGGGGGCGAGTTTTCGCCGCCCCTTCTTGAGAAGAGCCCGCGCCGGTTGCGGCGCGGGGCTCGAGGCTGGCGGTTCAGTCGACGGGGTTCCAGATGATGGCGTATGTGTCGTCGTCGTCCTGGCCGGCGGCGCGGCCGAGATTGGCGTAGAGCTTGCGCGGACCGAACTCCGGGGCGGCAATCGACAGGCTCACATAGTCCTTGCCGGAGGTCTCGCCGGTGCGGATCCAGCCGGCCCCTACTTCGACCCCTTGCGTCAGCACCCGAAAGTCGGGATGGGTGTCGGCGCTCTTTGCCTGATTGGGCACGATGTCGATGTCGGCGCGGACGCTGAGCGTCTTGAGCTGGCCCTTGTAGCCGCCGTTTTCCTGTTTGGTGACGTATCCGATCGCGGTCATTTTAGTCTCCTTTTGGTGCTCGCCGGGGACCATTCCCCTGCGATGGCGGACCGTGATGGGCGCGTCCGGACCGCCGGAACCGGGACGGCCGCAGCGATAGCGGAGGACCCGAGCGGACAGCTTTTTTGAAGCGAAGCGGCGCGAGGAAGCCGCCGCAGGCGGCGGGGAAAAAAGCTGCTGGCGAGGGTTTCGGGCGGGCCGGATCCGCCCATAGGTCGTCAAGCCAGCCGCAGGGGAATGGTCCCTGAGACACATGGAGACAGGTGGCGCGATCGGTGGCACAAGAGCGGGCGGCAATGCAGGGGGCTGGCTGCGCGGGCTCTGTCGGCAACCGGATCGGACAATTGGCCCCATGCGCCTGGCGCCTCGGCAAGCAACCCGGCGCGGTGCAGGGCTGCCGAAACGGGCGCGAATTGGCGTCGGGATTTCTCGCGCGCGGCACTGGCTCGACAAGACGCCCAATCGGCAGCCGGCGCGACCCGGAGCGGCGCGCGCGACCTGAGTGGCGGTAATCGAGAGAACCGCCGCTCGGGCCCTGATCGACTATTTGCGGACGAACAGCGGCTGCACTTGTGCCCACTGATCGGCGGTGCCGAAGCCGCCGCGGCTGGTGTAGCTTTCGGCCGGGAATTTCATCCAGCGCGGCAGCCAGGTCTCGATCTTCTGGCGGCCATTCTCGCCCGCCAGGAAGTCGCGGATGATCTTCTTTTGCGTCTTGACCTTCTCGGCGACATTGCCGTCGGCAACAAGCTTGCCGCCGACATCGGCGAGCATCGAATTGGCGATTTCCTTGTCGCGCAAGAGGTCGAAGAACGCATCGTCCGGTTCCCACCATGCGCCCATATCCACGTTCAGATGATTGCCAAGTGCCTCGATGACAGCGCTGCCGGCTGCAAGCGTCTCGGCCATGACAAGGGTGAGAACGCGCATGACATCGTCGTCGCAGAGCGCCAAGAGGCGCGCGAACACGCCGGCGATAGCAAAGGCGTCGCCATTGCCGCCGGCCACCACTCCATCCTCATCCGGTGATCCGACCAGGGCCAACACCTCGCGCCGCTTTTTGCCGAATGCAGCTTCAGCCTTGCAGCCGGCAAGGCTGGCAGTCACCGTCTCGTTGACTGCGCGCTGTGGTTCACGGCGCACCTGCCACAGGCCGGAACCGGTGATGGCGTGCGCCACCACGAGGCGCAGCGCCACGGCGGGATGGTCGAGCATGGCCGCACGCACGGCAGCATGGCGATGCAGATCGACATAGTTCTGCATCGGGCCGGTGAGTTCGGGGCGCGGCGGCTTGGCGGCTGTTTCTTCTTGCTCGCCGCCCTCGCGGGCGCGGCGGACTTGCTTGTGTGACAGCCAGCCCTCGTGACACTCGACCTCGCCGCGATACGTGACCGCGATGAAGACCTTGCCGCCCTTCTTCTTCGGGGTCTTCTCGTGGTCCCATGCGTGGAAATATTGGCCCGGTTCCAGCAGCACCACCTCGCTCCAGCCGTCGTTGAGATAGGTGTCGCGTCTGGTGGCAATCGCTTCGTTCTGCTTTTGCCAGAACAGGTCGGCATCGGCGAAATAGCTGTCCTCGCCGAACAGGTCCGACGTGATCAGGCCGGGATATTCGTCGATGGCAAACAGCGCCACCTTGGTGGAAATCGACTGGCCGCCGAACAGCCATTGCTTCAATTGATAGCCACGCGGCGCGTATTGATCGGGATCGGCACAGAGTGCCAGCCAGTCCTTCTGCTGCGCCTTGGACGCCATGGTGAGATGGCGCACCGTCTCGGTATCGATCTCCTCGCGCCGGTAGGCTTCGCGGATTTTGGGCAAGAGGTCGCCAAGCGCCAGAATGCGTTTGACCTTCAGGTCAGTGATGCCGAAGGTCGCAGCGATATCGGGAACGGTGCGGCCTTGCCTGACGAGCCGCGAAAACGTCTCCCATTGCGATACTTCGTCAGGATCGAGACGGGCGAGGTTTTCGATCAGCGAGGCTTCCAGCGCATCGGCGTCGTCGCCATCCTCCATGATGGCGCAGGGCAAGGGATCGCCTTCGCCGCGCTCGTCGGCAAGCGATTTCGCGGCGAAATAGCGCCGCCTGCCGGCGACGATCTCGAAGCTTTCCGGTTGCCCGTTCGGTCGCACAAGGAGAGGCACCAGCACGCCGCGCGCACGCACGGAGGGCAGGATGTCGGAAATGTCGGGCGCGCGTCTTCCATGGCGCATGTTGAGCGCGGAAATGTTGAGGTGATCCAAGGGGATGTGGGCAAGCTGCATGGCTACTCTCCTTCGCTTTGGTGAGGTTGTCCCCGCCGCAGATGCCGACGGCCGGCGCGGCGGGACGGTTTTTGCGCCTATCGGCGCTGCTGTTCCGCCGTGTCGGGCGGAAGCTCGGAATGGGACTTTGAAAGGGCGTCTGCTGCCTGCCGCAGAAGTCGCTCGGCCTCGGTGATGTGGCCGCAAATGCGGGCGGCTTCGGCATAGGCGGAGAGCGGATAGCGCGCCTGGAAATGCAGGTCGCGCTCGATGCCGAGGCCAAGCGGACCTTTTGCGGATGCAAGCTCGGCCAGACTGACGCTGCCGAGTTCGGGGAAGCCGAAGCCGAGATCGCAAAGGCCGAACAGCGTGTCGCCATCGGCGTCGAGTTCGCTCAGAAGCCACGTGGCGGCACCTGTGGGATTAAACAGTTTCACAACGGGAAAATGGTCGGTTTCGGCGTCGGCGGCGCCATTGGCGAGCAGTCGTGCGCGCAGTGGATCGGTGATCAGGATCATGGAAAGACTCCTTGTCATCAGAACAGGTCGAGTTGATTTCTGCTGGCTTCATCGAAGAGGCCGATATCGAGCGGCTTTTGCGCCGCGCGCGGACACATCGGCGCGTCCATCAGGAGGGTGAGCCGATCGCGCGTGGTGATCGGCCGGACACCGGGAATGAGCATCTGCTCGCCTTGCGGCGTCGGCTCGCTCGCGGTCAGTTGAGGATCGCGCATCGTCATGCCGCAATCCCTTCCTGCGCCTCGCCTTCGGCATCGGCCTGAAGGCCAAGCAGGAAATCGGCGGCCTTGGAGGCAAGACTGGCGGCACGGAAGATCGCGCGGTTGTCCTCGCGCAGCACCTTCAGCCATGAGCCGATGTAATCGGCATGACGCACGGTCGGCTCGATACCGAGATTGCTGCAGACGAAGGCGGCAGTGATTTCGGCGACCAATTCTTCACGCGCGTAAGCCTTGGAGCCGAACGAGCCGGAGAGGTCGCGAGCAAGCCGCGTCGGGTGGCCGGTCCAGTGGCCAAGCTCGTGAAAGCAGGTCCGGTAATAGTCGATCTGCTGATGGAACGCCCGCTGCGGCGGCACCTGAATGTGGTCGCTGCCCGGCATGTAGAAAGCGCGATCGCCGCCGACTCTGAAATCCGCACCGCTGGCGCGAATGAGCGTCTCGGCCTGCGGCACGATCTCGCACTGAGGCAGCGGCTCGGCGGCGGCATAGAGGTCTTCCGGAAGATTATCGCACTGCGCGACATTGAAGACGGTGAAGCGCTTCAAAAAAGGCACGGCCTGTGGTTCATCGCCCTCGTGGCGTGCGCGCTCCTTCTCGTCCTTGGGGACAAAGCGGTCGGCATGCACGATGGTCGTGCCGCGCTCGCCCTTCCTGACGTTGCCGCCAAGGACGAGCGCCTGCCGGAAGGTGAGCCAGTTCTGGCTGGGATAGCTGCGCTCGATGACCGCGCCCCACAGGATGAGGATATTGATGCCGGAATAGGTGCGCCCAGAGGATGCATTCCTCGGCAGGCCAAGGCCTGCCTTTGCGCTGCCCCATGGCTTGACCCATGGCACGGTGCCGCGCTCCAGCTCGGCAATGATGCGGTCCGTGATCTCCTGATAAAGGCTGGCGCTGGGGCGCCCGCCCTTGCCTGCGCCAGCCTCTCCGCTGGCGGAACGCTTGCTGTTTGCATGCATCGTCTCATCCTCCGCTCGCCAATCGCCGCGCCTTTCCCCGGAAGCGGGGTGGGCGGCGAGTCGCGACCGGAAAGGCCCGCCGTGGGAGGCGGACCGCATCCGAAGGACCGGAACGAAGAGGAGGACCCTGAGCGGCACGCGAAGGGTTGCGGGCTGCCGCGGCGGGCCTAGAAGGGAGTGCCGCCCACCCCGCGCCACCGGGAAAGGCCAACAGACAAACCCCGCCGCCCGCAAGGGCGGCGGCCGTCACAGCCCGAAGGGCTGCCCACGCCAAGGGGCGAAGCCGAATGGCCGAGACCGCCTGAGCTTGCCGAAGAAAAGCGGGCTCGGTTCACGAGCACCTGGTGCGCGTCGTCAGGCGCGCGGGCGCCCGCCAGGACGGCAGGCTGGACAGATTTTTCGAACGGATCGCGATAAATACTTCAAATGAATGCTGCACCGAAAACATGTGCGATGCAGCATTTTCGCAAGCATTTACCACGGACGCTCAGACCCGAGACTTCCGCCACCCAGCCTTGCGCGCGGCTTCCTCCGAACAAAACCAGCGCTCGCCTTTCAACAGGTTGATGCGCGTCTCCCAGTAATATTCCTGTCCGGGAACATGATAGATTCGCTCGCCCGTGTTGTAGCTGATATTGGCTTTGATGTTGCAGCCGACAGCGGCAGGGCCGATTTCGAAGGCAAGAAAGCCAGCCAGGATTGTTCCACCAGCAACGATCTTTGCCCACAACGGAACGTCCTTCGAACGATGGCGCTCGCCATACCTGCGACGGTTGTACCGATTGTCTTGATAGCGATGGTTGCCCACGCCCCTTCTCCCCGAAGAGAGAATGCGACGTTTGCAGCCTGGAGTCTATAAGTCTGGTCTAATTCACCGGCCCTGTTCCGAACCATTGAATGAACGGCGCATCCTTACCCGTGATATCCTTCACCGTCTTTAACAGCGCGTCATGGGTGCGTTGAAGAGCCCGGTAATGGTCGCTGCTAGGTGATAGAAGCGGCTGGACGATGCTCTTGTGCAGCCGTTCCGCCTCCGCCAGAAAGCGCTCGATTTCAGCCTGTGAAAGCTGCCTGGAAAGTTTGGTCCTAGCCATTGCGATCTCCGTTGAGGAATCGCCCCACCTAGGATTATCATCCTATATCGGCATGGCCTGGTAAAGACCCACCCGCAGCGGAATGGCAGCTTGCCGAAGAAAAGCGCGCTCGGTTCACGGCACCGGCGCGAGCCGTTAGGCGCGCGGGCGCCCGCTAGGACCGCAGGCTGGACAGAATCTCGCACGGATCAGCGTCAAGCGCCGCAGTTAAGTCGAGAAACTCGATGACGTCGAGACGACGCTCTCCACCCTCGTACTTGGCCACGAAGGATTGGGGACGATCAAGCTTCTCGGCCACCTGCGCCTGAGTCAGGCCTTTGGCCTTGCGCAGGGAAACCAGCTGGGCCAGAAACCGCTGGTGGCGGGGCGATCGAAGAGACTTGGGCATGTAGGCGAACCGGTCGGGTAAAGACCGGATCAGCGACTAATCCCGGTTTCGGATTATCCCATTTTGGGATATGCTGCGGGCGCTCAACAGGCGAGGTTCGCAGGCATGAATCGATCAATGGGAACAGATGAGACTCGAAACTCAACTCTGTGCGACGAAGTCCCCTGGTCGGAGAACCTCACGAGCTACGACAGGGAGCATTTCACGATCTACCTGCGGATCCTGGATGCCTGCGCCGACAATGCCAGCGAAGAGGAGATGGCCGATCTCATTCTCGGCATCGACCCGGCCCTTGAACCGGTCCGCGCCCGCAAGGCTCTTCGCAGCCATATCGACCGGGCGAACTGGATGGTGACGACCGGCTACAAGGAACTGTTCGCCGGCTGACGCACAGCACGGATTGTCATGCTCTTCAAACAAGGAAGTTCAGATACCCGTCACTCATGAGCGCACGGCCGCGAGAGACGGCGCGGCGGGAGCGGTCACAACTGGTTCGCGTGCTGTTTGACTGCCATTTCCAGTGCTTGGCTCAGAGGCACAGCCTTGGAGAACAGGAAGCCTTGAGCGGTTCGGCAGCCAAGCTTGTGCAGGGTTTGCCGATCCGCCTCTGTTTCGACGCCCTCGGCCATGACCTCGATCCCGAGCATGTTACCGAGATCGATGACCGATTTGACAAGCAGTCGGTCCTCTCGGGACTTGGCCAAGCCGCGAATGAAGCCCTGGTCTATTTTGACCTTGCGTATCCGACTGTCCTTGAGCGATGCCAACGTAGAAAAGCCGGTGCCGAAGTCATCGAGCGCGATGGAAATGCCGGCATGTGAAAGCCGTCCGAGCTTTTCATCCACTCTGTCCGGGTCAACCGGGGATTCTTCGGTAATCTCGATCTCGAACATCGTTGCAGGGAGACCTCTTGCCGCCAGACCATCCAGAACCATGTCGTCGATATCGCCGGCTTCCAGTTCGCGCGGTGAAACATTCATCGCCACACGGAGATCACGACAGTCAGCTTTCACCAAGCCGTCGATAAAAGCACAACAGTCGGCGAATACGGTTTGCGTCAGCAGCTGAAGCATTCCGGTTTCGCGTGCAGCTGTGATGATTTCGGGTGGAGAGATGGCACCATGAGTCGGATGGGACCACCTCAGCAAGGCTTCAAAGCCGACCACGGCCTCGGTGTCGAGTTTCACGATCGGCTGGAACCAAGGTTGCAAGCTTCTCGTCTTTATCGCCGAATGAAGGTCCCGTTCGACGGACTGGCGGCGTTGCAGTTCCCTGTCGAGTTCGGCATCGAACAGGCAAAATTCGTTCCTGCCACGACGCTTGGCCGTATAAAGGGCGATATCCGCCCGCAACAACATTTCGGTCAGGCCCGGGCTTTCCGCCAGATATATTCCTATTGATGCCCCGACCCGGACGGACGCGACCTCGATATAGGGGCGGGCAATTTTGGCTATGATATTGGAGGCGAGATCACTGGCAGAAAGCGAAACCCTCGTTGAGGGAAAAAACAGCACGAATTCATCGCCGCCGATACGAGCGAGCGTTGAGCCTTCCGGTGCTTCCTCCTCTATGCGGCGGGCGATCCTGACAAGCAGTTCATCACCGGTCCTGTGACCGTAGGTATCGTTGACGGATTTGAACCCGTCCAGATCAATCAGCATTGCCACGAAGGGGCTATCCGCGGTCTCGAACCGTCCGATAGCGTCTTCGAGGCCACGCCTGTTGAGAAGGGCCGTCAGGTGGTTCTGCCTGGAACTGGCCTTCATCTCCGCCGCAAGCCGCTCGGCCTCATGCCTCAGGCGGCTCGCTTCGCGGAACCGTGCTTGCCCAACAAACGAAGCTCGAACCAAGCCGCCCATGAAGAGCAGAACGGTAAAAGCCAGAATGTAGTCTTCAAAATTGCCTTTCGCCAAAAGGCAACCCACCGTGATGAGGAGCGGAGGTGTGATGAAGTTGGTCGCCGCCGCGGCATACGAACTGCCGTATGTAACCGCACCAGCTGAAATGCCCGCCAGAATGACCAGATGCAGCGGTGCTTGAGGTGTCGTGTATCCACCAGTCAGGACGGCCAGGAAGGACCAGGCAAACCCTGCCAGAAGGGCAAGGATGCCAAACCAGCGAAGCCGCGGCAAACCCCCCACTAATCCGTCATGGCGCCCCGTTTCCTTTAGCTGATAACGCGCGAGTGCAAGGCGGGCGGCATTTATCGCATTGACGACCAGGAACCAGATTGCAGCTGCAAAGCCGCTGCCAGAAAGGGCGTGCACCGCCCAAATCAGGCCTGACAGGATAGCGCTTATCGGCATCGACACGAAGAGGCCGGCCCTCAGGTCAGCAAGCTGATCCTGACGGATTTTGGCCTCCAGCGTGTCTTCATTCTTCGGGGCCATGGACGGACCAGCTTGCTCCCATCGTTGTTCGCGAGGACAAGCTTACGCAGGCCCACTGAAGGACGGGTTAACTATCCAGCAGGGGTAGCCAGTGCGCTCACCATGGCTTCGGGTCGCAGGTCCGCGCGCGTTTCTTGATCCGAATCATGCCAGGATCGGCAACGTCAGAGACAAAAGGAAGCCGCGCCGAGACAGCGTTCCAGAGCGGCAGGGCTATCTGCCGATTCACCGCCTGAGCATGGCCGAAATGCCATGGCGGACAAAGGGAAGATATTGGGCAAAGCGGAGCCCCGCATGTCTTGCAAGCCGTGCCGCCGGGTGCTCGCCTGAGTAGAGACCGACAAGCATGTTGGTGGCATGATAGAGCGGTGCCGCCGACAGGCGCAGCCGGCTTTCGTATCTGCCGAGCATGTCGGGATCGGCAATGTCGCGGCGGGCGTGACATGCTGTCAGGATTTTACGAGCGAGTTGCTTCTGGCCGCTGAGGCCGATAACGGACGTCACGCTTTTCGGCAACGGTGCCATTGCTCAACTGAGGCAGCGTTTCGGAGCCGAATGTCACCCCGTCAGTCGGCTTTTTTGCGGAAGTTGGAAACCACAAGAACACGCCTAGCAACCTCTGGACCTGGATAGGCAGCGGCGGCTGCATGCCCGCCTTTTGTTTCTAGCACTGCTTTTATCTTTCGGCGACAGGCGGTGACTTGTGCTCCAAGGTCATGAGAACACGCCTTGATTGATTTTTTCATCCGACTAGATTGTACCCGCGCGTTCATCTGGGCGCCGATTCGTGATCCTGCCGGACGACAGGCAAGGCTTTTTCGGATCGGAAACCCCGTCACCTGGAGTGCTTCGGATGAGTGTGTCCTCAACGCCGCGTGCTGCCAAACGAGAGGCTCATCGAGGGTCGCAGTGGCTTAAGTGGGATCTGCATTTACACGCGCCCGGTACGAAGCTCTCTTGCGGATATGGCAAACCGGAGGACGCGACGTGGAAACGCTTCGTGGCTATTCTCGAACAATCCGAGGTCAAGGCCTTTGGCATAACGGACTATTTTTCATTCGACGGCTACCTGAACACCGTCAAGTGGTATCGCCAATCGTATCCGGACTCGACCAAGCTAGTGATCCCGAACCTAGAGCTGCGTTTGACCGAGACGGTCAGCATCGACGGCAAAAACGTCAACGCGCATGTTCTGGTAGACCCGGCTGTCGCGACGGCCGAAGCCTTGAGTAAATTCCTCAACGACCTCGAAACGCACATATCCGTTGGTGGCAGACGGTTACGCTGCAGTGAACTGACGTCTGCGAACTACGCTGCGGCGACCGTCAGCATACATGATGTTAAGGACTCGCTAAAAGGATGCTTCGCGCCGGAGCAATACATTATCGTCACCGCCGCCGGAAACGATGGCCTACGCGGTACCGCCAAAAATTCCCAGCGTAGCAAATCCATTTCCGATGAACTCGACAGGATCAGTAGGGCCTTCTTTGGGAAGTCGAACAGCACGGCATTCTTCCTGAGCGACTCTCGGTACGAGGACGGGTCGAAGTCCGAGCCTAAGCCCCTCTATGACGCCAGTGACGCTCATTCCTTCGAGGACCTCGGACGTTTGACAGGTGACGAGCCGAGCTATCAATCGACCTGGATCAAGGCCAATCTGACTTTCCGAGGTCTCCGGCAGACGATCTTTGAACCGGAACATCGCGTCTTTGTTGGAGACCGTCCAACCGTTCTCGTCCGGCTCGAGCGAGAGGCGACGCAGTTCATCGACAGGCTGGAGATCAATGCCCTCGCCACCTATGCCGATCATAACGGCACCTGGTTTCGGAACGTCGAAATCCCGTTCAACCCTGAACTGACTGCCATAATCGGCAACAAGGGAAGCGGCAAAAGCGCCGTCGCGGACATTGTCGCGCTGCTCGGAAATACTCGCCAAGCGAAATATTTCTCGTTTCTAACCGACAGTCAGACGAACAAGAAATTCAAGCGGCCCGGCTTCGCCGAGAATTTTTCGGGTCGTCTCGTATGGAAGAGTGGGAGCGTTGTTGAACGGACACTGAGCGATGATGTCGATGAACTCGAGCCGGAGGCGGTCAAATACCTACCACAGAACTACTTCGAGAGCCTGACGAACGAAATCGAAGTCCAGGCGCTGCGCCGGGAAATCGAAGACGTCGTATTTTCACACGTCGACATCAGCGACAAGATGGACGCCAAGAGCTTCCGCGATCTCGAAGAACGGAAGACGTTGAACAGTCGACAGGAAGCTAGCCAGATCAAAACGAAGCTGCGGGAACTCAACATCAGGATTCTCGAACTCGAGGACCAGAGCGAACCTGCATTCAAGACCAAACTGCAGGCGGAACTAGGGGTCCTTCAGAAGCAGGTGTTCGCACTCGAAGCGTCGAAGCCTCCGGAGGAAGCTGCCCCGGCTGCTCAGAGTGCGGAACAGGAAGCGGCGACAGAAGAAATCGCGTCACAAACCCGGTTGCTGGATGACCTTTCTGCGCGTGAAAAGAGCGCCGTCACGCGGCTCGGCTGGCACAAGACTACCCTGCAAGAGGCCAGTGAATTCAAGGACGCCGTAAATGCCCTGAAAAACCGTGTGCAAGGCGACAAGGAGGCTTTTAAAACTAAGTATAGCGCTCTCGGCTTAGATGTTGATCAGGTCATCCGTATTACCGTTAACCTCGAAGAAGTCACGAAGAAGATTGAGGATGCGAACGAAGAAATCGCTCAGATTGAGCGCGAGAGCGCCATTGTTTTCGATTCAAAGACCGATCTTTCCAAAGTCGCCAGTGCACCCGAGCTTCGTGCTGCGCAGAAATATATTGCCGATCGCATTGCCGAGACGCGCGCCGCTCTCTCGGCACCTCAACAGCGTTATCAAAGGTATGTGCAGGCCGTCCGCGAAATATCCGAGCAGATCAGCGATATCGTCGGTCAAAAGGCCTCGCCGAAATTAGGGACGATCGCGGAACTAGAGGCCCGCATTGCCCGGATCGACAACGATCTGCCGGGTGAATTGTCCAAGGCGTTTGAGGACCGTAAGGCACTTTGCTTGACCCTCTTCGAAAGCAAGCACAAGATAAGAACGTTTTACGAGGGTTTGAAAACCAAGGTTGAGTCGCGGCTCACTGCGGTGAGTACCGGGGACTTCAAGGTGTCGATCGACGCGTCTTTTGTACCGTCTCCCAAGTTCGGTGATGAATTCTTCAACCATCTGAACCAAAACGTGAGCGGCCCCTTCCGCGGAGTCGCGGAAGGCGCGCGCGCCCTTCAACAGAAGCTATCGATAGTCGACTGGAACTCCTTCGAAAGCATCTTTGCCTTTGTGCACGATGTGGTCGGATCGATGAAATCCGGTGGCATCAGACGGCAGACCAAAGACGTCAAGAAATTCTACGAGTTCCTTTATTCCCTCGGATACTTCGAACCCCGGTACGAGTTGAGACTGGGAGGCAAAGACCTGAACCAGCTTTCCCCCGGAGAGAAGGGGCTTCTGCTGCTGGTCTTCTACCTACACCTAGACACCGACAGCTCGCCCCTCATCATCGACCAACCCGAAGACAATCTCGACAACGACAGCATATTTGCGGTACTCGCAAGGTGTATTCGCGACGCGAAGAAAACCCGGCAGGTCATATTGGTGACGCATAACCCAAACCTCGCGATCGGAGCCGACGCCGAACAAATCGTCTATGTCCGGTTGGACAAGGTGAACGGTTACAGGTTCAGCTATGATTGCGGCGCGATCGAGAACCCGAACACCAATGGCCATATCGTAAGGGTGCTCGAAGGGTCGCGGCCAGCCTTCGTACAACGTCGACTCAAGTATCAAATCACCTGATGGCGGGGTATTGCGGCGTTGCTTTGTTTTGTAACGTCCGCTCCTGGCGTTTCCGGACGTGGTCAATGGCGAAGCATCCGATGCGGACGACCGAAATGAGGCGCAAAGTTGCCGGGGGATCTTGGCAAGCAAGGCTAGGGGTAAGAAGCCGCAATTGCCGGCAGCGCGGCCAACGCCAAGCGATTTCCTTGTAGATTGGAAGACGCTGTTTGGGCGGCCATCCTATTCGAGTTGGTGGATGGTAGTCCCTGGCACAACTGCCTTGGCGATTTCGCATAAATGCTTGTGATGCGTTAGATATATCACCTGACCCATGCCCGCCATTTCGCCGAAAAGCCTGAACACTTCTTCAGACCGGATATGGTCGAACGTCTCCATGATGTCGTCCGCGACGAATGGGACCGACTGTCGGAATTGCGCGAATTCGTAATATCCAGCGAGTCTCAGGGCCAGATAGAGCTGAAACCGCGCGCCTTTTGACAGCGCATCGGCGACCTTGGATTGGCCGTCGCGCTGCATCGCGATCAGGACCTCGCCACCCTTCACGGGCTGCGTCGTGAGGCCAGAATGCTGGCCTTGCGTCATCAGCTTGAAAGCGTCCGATGCACGCGCCATCATTCCTGACCGGTGGCGCTCGCGATAGGCGCGCAGAGCATTCCCGGCTGACATGATGCCGAGCTTCAGTTCAATATAGCGAACCGCGCTGTCCTCGATTTCCAGCAGAATGGTTCGGCGTTCGGCGTCGAGCCGAGCGACAGCGCCGTCGCCTCCAATCTCGTCAATCTTATCCGCAGCGCGCGTTTGTCGGATCAGCTGTTGTTGGAGGAAGCTGTCTAGCTGCTGGAGCCTCTGCTCGCCTTGTCCCTTCTCGATCGCCAGGCCGTCGAAGTCGATTTCGTCAAGGACCGAGCGGGCCTGCTCAAACTTCTCCAATGAAAGTTCAGCCGCCACGCGATCCTCAAGCTCGGCCACGCTGGTGCGCAGACGATCCCTCTCGCGCAGCAACTCGTCGCGGTGCGCCACATCGGTTAAGGTTTCGACGCCGAACGCGATCAGCACCTCATTCTTGCGGCGCTCATGGACCGAAGTCTCATTGTCGAGGACATTGCGCTCGCCTTGCAAGCGTTTGAGATCGGCCAAAAAGCCTGCCTTCGAGTCACGCGCCCTTTCAGCGCGATCCAAGCGGTCGCCAACGCGAACCGCTAACTGCTCCGGCTCTCCATCCTTCGTAGCCTCTCCCAGATCTGCTGCGATAGAGCTGACCTCACTGAGGAAATCGGCCCTGTCAGCTTCCATTTTGTCGATGCGCAGCTGAAGGGCGTCTCGCTCTTGCACGCTTTTGGCCAGATTACTCAACTGTTCGAGCACTGTGCTTAAGCCGGAAGCGGATACGCCGCTCTCGAGCCAAGTTCCCTTGAGCGTCTCACCTGTCGTGGCGAGCCACTCCTCCTCGCGCCGCTCCGCCATGGCGAGAGCCCGACGCCTGACGGTAAGATCCTCCTCCCTGCCATTCACGGTTCTTAGTGCTTCAGCGTATTCTGCGTCTAACTTGCGCTGCCGCTCTAGAAACAATTCCGCGAGGGCCATAGCGGCTTCAAGCGTGTCATGCGGCGCCGGTACTATTCCGACGCTCGTCAACGCCCTGATAAGTTCCAGTCGGATCTGCTCGCCCGCCTCGGCAGCCCGGTCCGCCCTCTTCCGAGAGAGCTCGATCTGCCGCCATTCACCGAGTGCATCAGCACGCAACTCAATTCGATCGTCCAAGCGCTGTACCAGGCGCTCTAGTGATGGCTCGATCACGTCTTCTAGCAACGCACCGCCGGCCTGACGGACTTCAGCCATCTTGGTTTCATGATCGAGGGCAAGCTGCGCGTATTGTTGACGCAAACGAGACAAATCCGCCGAAGTTTCGCCAAGCGCCCTGGTCGTTGCGCGTATCTCTGCCAAATCCGACGCGTTCGCTAGACGGCCCGTGCCGACGCCATCGTCGCGGGCTAGCGCTAGAGCAAAGTCATCAGCTGTTTCGCTGGTCAGCGCCGCCCTATGCGTTTCCCAAGCTGCGTCACGTGCTCGTCGGCTCACTGCAGCGGCTTCGTCGTCAGCCACATCGATCGACACACGAAATGCTTCGAGTCGTGCCGATTGCCTCGTGGAATTGCTCTCACATTCCTCAAGGCGTTCGGCGATCACCGAGCTGGTTCTGGCTAAATCTGTTGCGGCCATTTTCCAGGAAGCAATCTGCCCAGCGCTCGGAACAGCGATGCTCGCGAGCGCGCTCGCATCGCCGGCCCACGGCGGCAGCTGAGCCCGCAACTCCTCGAATCGTATTGTACCCGCATCTTCCTCCTCGCGGGCCGCCGCAACTTCCGCGAACTGGTTGCTGGCGCGGGCCTTCGACAATGCTGAACTGAGCTTCGCTCTGACGGATTCGGGCACGGCTCTTTCTTCGCCAACTCGCTGTCGAGCCAATTGGAGCGCATCGATAGCAGCCGCAATTTCGTCATGGGCAGCGCTTGCCGCCGTGGCGATCCCGGATCGCTGCTCAGTCATTGTGCGCAAGACGCCCACCGTCGCTGCTGGCAAAAGTAGCTTCGCAGGATCCTGTTCAGAAGTGCGTCCCAACGCGCTAAGGCAAGTCGCTACGGTGTTGTCGAGGATCTGCAGCTGGAACTTGCGAGTGGGCAAATCAAGGCCTGCCGACGAATAGCGCACCTTGCTCTCTGCCAAGCTTCTGATGCGCTCCGAGACCCCCAAGATCAGCTCGTCTACGTCGAGGAATGCAATGCTTGACGTCAGACGTTCAACTTCGCCGACATTGCCCGCCAAACGCGTTCTCAAGCTCGCATCGTCACCAATCAGCTCCGCGATCGAGCCCGCCCAAGTGCGCGTAGGTGAAGCGGTTTTCGGCAATCCGTCTAATTGGACGAGCTTGCGCCGAATATCTGCCACCATCGGCCGTGCACGCTCGAACCGCGCAATCGCCTCCAGCCGGTTCGCCAGCACCGCTCGTTCATTGATCAGGGCGTCGTATTGTTGTGCCGCGTCGCGACGTTCAGCCTCCAGTCCTTCGTAGGTCGAAGCAAGTGTGTCGATATCATCCTTCCGAGTTTTTAGGTCGGCCAGCCGCCTCTTGAGCAGCGCGATCTCGGTACCTTGGGCCTGCTTGCGATGTAGCGCGTCGGCCTCTGCATCCAAGGCATTTAGCGTATCGCTTGCATGGCCAAGTCCTGCGCTGGCGGTGAATAACAGCTTGCCGAGATCACCGCGCGATTCCAGGATCGCCTTTCCACCGGCTTCCAGCGTCTCGTCATCCAAGGAAAACATTGTCGCGTAGGCATCGCGAGACAGGCCGGCGAGGTGTGCCGAGATTGCCATCTCACTGACCGGCTTGCCGGTCGCATCAAGGAGCGAATTGTTCCGCTGTTTCGTGCGGGTAAATGAATGCTCCAGACCTGCCAGTTCGAGCACTCCACCAAGGCGCATGGCGCTATACTCGTGAATGAAGTTGTATTTGCTACGCTCCTCGATCCCGAACAAGAGGTCGAGAAAGCCAGAAAGAGCGGTCGACTTGCCAGCCTCATTCAGGCCGAACACGATATGCAAATCAGGGCCGGACGTGGGCTTCGGTCCAAAGTCGATCCTACGATCGGTGAAGTTCCCATAGCGAACGAGGTCAAGGCGTCGCAGTCTCATGACGAGGCACCAGCCTTGAGACGTGCGGTGACCTGGTCAATGCCCCTGGCCAGCGCTGTATCTAGGAAAAGGTCGAGGTCGGCTTCGCTCTTGCCAGCAAAGTCGCGGCCTTCCGCCGGAAGTTCGGCAACTGTCTTTTGAATGAACGCCCTCGCCTCGGCGCGGAACGCCTCGGACGTGGCGTCACTGCGCATCGACGCGGCTAGCTCATAAATTGGATCAGCGGTGTCCTCAACTGCTTCGGTCCCAGGTGAAAGGACGTTGAGATCGAGCTTTTCGATCCACGTGTCACCCAGTTGCCCGGCCACCTGTTGAGCTTCGGCAAGGAGGAGGTCCCTGTCGCGAATGAGCTGCCACGACAACGGTGTCGCTCCGCTCAAATCGACTCGTGCCAGAACGTGCCGCGATCGAACATTGGATCGCAGCTGTTCAAGTGCGTCTCGAATGCGCGTGACGACTTCGGGCCACTCAACGGTTCCGATAAGGTCGATGTTGAGGCGTTCGAACTGCGCGACGCTGGTCAGCCGTTCCTCGATCTCAACAGAACCGTGATCACGTATCGTCACAAGCGTTGCCGATTTTTCGCCCGCCTCGTTGATATCCCTGCCTTGCGGAATACCCGGCATCACGACCGTTGCGCGTGCCCCTGGATAGACCTGGCGAACATGGATGTGTCCGAGCGCCCAGTAGTCGAAACCATGATTGTGCAAGTCAGCCACACTGCAGGGCGCGTACACGTCGTGACCGAGCGAACCGGCCATGCTGGTATGCATGATACCGACATTGACCGCGCCTTCACGAGGTGTTGGGTACTTGGGCAACAGACTTTCTGGCGCCTTCGAATGCGTAAAACTCAGGCCATGGAACATCACATCCAGACCACCTGAAGTCTGCAATACCGATTGGGCGCGGCCGCCGAAAATAGTCACGCTGTCCGGAAACACGAGCTGTTTTGAGATGCGTGAGAGGGCATCATGGTTGCCGCGGATCTTGAAGACCCTAATACCAGCCTGGTGCAGCCGTCCGATCTGTGTCGCGATGAACCGCGCAGTCTTCATCGAAGTCTGATCGCCATCGTAGAGGTCGCCCGCAATGACCAGCGCATCCACGCGTTCCTCCAGGCACAAATCCACTATCGAAATGAAGGCTTGGCGGCTGGCGTCTCCCACGAGCTCTGCGAGTTCGAGGTTTCGCAACGCTAGCGAACGCAGCGGTGAATCCAGATGAATGTCTGCCGTATGAACAAATCGAAACGCCATTCAGCCTCCAGCCAAGGGCAGAGTTTGTCCCCAGGTTCGCCACGATCTGGCGAGGGTGGCGGTCCACCCTCGCGTCCTCGCTGATTTCTTACTGACCGTTTGCGCCGTCTATCAGCAGGCCGTCTTGGTACCGCAACGATCCATTCGCAACAGCACCGGCGACCGCCGCTGAAATCAATTGCCTCAGCTGCGCGCTCGTGGCTTTGAAGCCCAGCATCCTCGAGACGCTTGTTGCGATTTCGTCCTCCGTCGCGCCGAGATTGGATCTCACCACCTCGATTGCACCCTGGGCAACTTCCTCCGAGGAGATCATTTCTGGCTTACGCAATCCAGGGGACATGACACCACTGCGGTCGCGTAGCTGAATAGGCGCGCCCGGTTTGAAGCAGAAGTCGCCTCGACGCGCCACCACTCCCCGCGCTTCGGCGATAACAAGACCACGCTCAATCGCGTCCTGAATCCTGCCGCCGGCCCGCTGTAGGCCCCATGCATCCCGAATGCGCGATACTACCTCATCGAGATGGACTGGCGTCTCTGCGGCGACGATTTGCTCGACCAGCCCAGCCAGGAGACCGGTGGGCGTCTCGTGAAGTTCAAACCGCTCGGGCGGTCTCTGTACACTTGCTTCTGCGTAGGCTCGATCTGGTGTCGCGGCTCCATTCGTAGTCTCCAAGGCGATTTCGGTGACGTTACCCCGGTCGACCGTTACGACTTGTACGGCCGCCCCACGGCTTCTCTGGTTTCCCAACTCCGCCCGTTCAGCAAGTTCTCTCGTTGCAGCCTCGATCGCCGCCACCGTCCGCTCGAGCTGTTCACGCGGACGCTGGAACCAATCGGCACTCCAGATGCGGTGAATTATCCAGCCGTGGTCTTCGAGCACAGCCTGGCGAAGCCGATCCCGATCTCTTGCGGAGCGGGAGGAGTGATACTCGGCACCGTCGCATTCGATGCCCAGCAGGTAGCGCCCTGGCCGCTCCGGATCAGCAACTGCCAGATCGATGAAGAAGCCCGCGATACCCACCTGTGCATGGACCTGATAGCCTCGTTCAATCAAGGCGTTGGCTACCTGTTCTTCAAAGATTGAATCCATCTCTCTGGTCGTCGTCTGAGCAAGCGAGATGCGTCCAGTCCTCGCGTAGTGCAAAAAGAGCTTGAAGGCAAAGACCCCCTTACCCTTTCCGCGCTCGAGGTCGATGTCCTCATCTGTTATCGACGCGTACACCTCACAGGCACGCTTAGCCCGGCTTATGAGAACGTTGAGTCGACGTTCTCCGCCTTCCGAACCGAGTGGGCCGAAGCGCATGGCCATGTAGCCCTGGGAATTCTTCGCGTATCCCACCGAGATCATGATCACGTCCCGCTCGTCGCCTTGAACGTTCTCCAGGTTCTTGACGAAAAACGGCTCACTCGGATGGGCGTGGAAGAAGTCTTCGGTGTCCGGATTCAACCGCCGCAGGGCTTCAAGCTCATCTTGGATCGCACGGCGTTGGCTGACAGAAAAAGTCGCAACGCCAAGAGACTCTTGTGGATTGGACTTCGCGTGACGAATGATCGCTTCTGCTACGGCACGCGCCTCGATCGGGTTCGTCCCTGTCCCACCTGAATCGAACACTCCGTCCGGCACGTAATGGAACCGCAGCCCCATACCAGCCTCTTGGGTATACGGACTTGGGACGATGAAGAGCCGGTTGTCGTAGAACTGGCTATTCGACACGGCGATGAGCGATTGATGTCGACTGCGGTAGTGCCAGCGAAGCATGCGCTGTGGCAAACCACGGGCTGTGAAAAGCCCGAGAATGCTCTCGATGTCAGCGACTTGCGCACCCTCGCCGTCGTCATCTTCAGATTGCGAGCCCGTCATCTTCGCAAAGAATGTCGTCGGTGGCAGCTGGCGTTCATCGCCAACGACGACTACCTGGTTCGCCCTGGCAATTGCGCCGAGTGCGTCCACCGGCTGGATCTGAGACGCTTCGTCCATAACCAGGAGGTCGAACGACATTCGACCGGGCGACAAGAACTGCGCCACCGAAAGTGGGCTCATCATGAACACCGGCTTTAACGCCTGGACAGCAGGTCCTGCCCTCAGCATCAACTGCCGGATAGGCATATGGCCTCTTCTGCGCGCCATCTCAGATCGAAGCAAACCGACAGGCCCAGCTCCGCCATCTCTTGAGGGGATCTTGCGATGATGCGCGGTCACGACCTCGATGGCGCTAGCCTTGATCCTCTGCCGGTCCAAATCCGCAAAGTCGCGAACAGCTCTCGAATGTAGCTCGCCGTCAAACCTCCCGAGGTCCGGCTCCTTGTTCGCCATCGCCGTCAGCATTTTCTCGTAATAGGCCATGTCGAAGACCGATCGCGCCGATGCGGTTGGAACCTGGCCATTGGCCAGGCCGCCGATCAACTGTCCTAGTCCCGCCTTTCGGGCAGTCTCAGATCGTTCTTCGTAGGCAACCCATTTCGAGAGCTGTTCCTGATGCTCGACCCAGCTCTCCAATCGGGCAATCAACTCAGCAATCACGACCTCAGAGAAATCGCCTACTCCGAACAAAGACGAAGCATCAGCTTTCAAATCCTCCGCAAGCGCCTTCAACCGCAGTGCCGCGGCCTGGGTCGTTTCTCGCGTTGCACGAGCTGATTGTGCGATCTCGACCCTGTCAGGCAGACGCGCGACCAGATGTCGGAGTGCGGTATTGTTTTTCAACCAGAGCTCGGCCTGCGTAAGCGCGGCCCAGTCGGATCCTCGCCCGAGCCAAGACGAGCCAAATGCGGACATGCCAATGCCGTGAGCAGCATCGATCTCTTGAGCAAGCGTCTGTAGGGCGCCCAGTCGTCGGACGAGCTCCACCCGACCGGATAGCTGATCAGGAAGGCTGGCCAGAACCTCTCGAGACGCTTCGTCCGCTTGAGCCACGGATCGCGCCTTCACTTCCATCAGCTGCAGTGAAGCCCTTTCGGCGGAGGCCACGTCACCCAGCATGGACGGCGCGAGGTGGCCGAGATCATTCCAGAAACCCTCGATCATCGGCCGGCCGATATCGATCACCTTGCGAACCCGGAGCGCCCGCGCGCCCGCTTCAGAGCGCTCGGCCATCCGACCAGCAATAAGTCGCGGTTCCGAGCCAAGTCCCCTTAGCGTGCGCATCCATTCCACTAGAGCCAAGAGCGGTGCCGACGAGGATTTCTCCCGGCGCCAATCTGCTCCGAAGGCGGAACGACCAAAGGCGTCACCGTCACGAACCTTCGTGGCCGCCGCTTGCCCCTTCATCAACACGTCTAGGAGACGCACTGTCTCAGTCGACGGCGCGTTAGGATCGACTAGAAGGGACCGCAGAAGGGCTTTGGCGCGACGGTAGTCGCCGCTCAATGCCTTCAACAGACCCGTGTGACTAGCGAGGGCTTGCCTTGTCGGTGCAACCTCCGTGTTCCAGGCAGCATCGACAACTTTGCCCTTCAGCTCTGCTTGGACTGCCTCAAGCGTCGCGACGCTCTCGGCAAGGTCCGCCGCTTGTTCAAGTCCTGTGTCCCAAACGGTCGCGGCAAACGCTTCAGGGCTCGCGTCAGGGGCGGCCGCAACTCTCTCTCCCGTCACGATCAATCTAACCAGCCCTGCCAACGTGTCCGGTACAACCGTTGATCCCAGCTCCTGGTTCAGCCGCTCCGCTTCATCCCGCAAGCGCGGGAGCAGAACGGTCAGCTGGTGCGCACGGACAAAACCGTCTTTCGGGAATTCCGATGGCAGCTTTGCAAGCTCTGCCTCCAGACCTTCAATTGGGGTGTCGATCGCCGTCGCCACCAAATGCTGCGAAACGTCTTCGAATTTGCGGGCGAAATCCGATCCTGTCCAAAGAAGCGATGAGATCTCCTTAGGATGGTCGTCCCACACCGGCGAGACCAACGCATCGGCGGGAAGCTCTGGTGCGGACGCAAGCAGTTCTGCGCGATCTTCTATGTCGCCGCTGTCGCTGAGAATTCGCGAAGGCCCGGCCTCGGTCCGCGCGGCAATGTCGATCAGTTTTGCCTGCACAGCCTTCGCTTGATCGAGCAATGACCCGATGCGCGGGACGAGCCGCTCGACCGTGGTCGGCAGTACGACGTCCAGGCCTACCCCTCTCCAGGGATGGTGGATGGGTAGCCCGATTTCGTTGATCCGTTGAGAGACCTCGTCGAGAAGCTTCCGGCGTGACGAAACGCCTTCACTCGTCCAATGGATGGCACCCTCGAGCTCGATATCTACGGGTTTTTGCCCGTTCTGCCTGAGCCGGGTTAGCTGGCCGAAAACCTGGTAGGGCGTCAGGGCGGATGCGCCGAACGGAACATGCATCCGGTCGGCATGCGCATTGAGCCTGTCGCGCGCCTGCGACAACTGATCGGTCAGCGCAGATGGGAATTGTCCTCGAGGCGATCCGAGCTGCCAGGTACGACGCAGTTCCTCCAGCATCATGCGCTTGTTCGCCTTGTTGCTGTGGAGTTCCAGGCACACGTCCCCTACCCCGGCATTGTCGAGGCGGCGCTTCACGACCTCCAGCGCGGCCATTTTTTCAGCCACAAAAAGGACGGTCTTTCCGTCGGCCACGGCCGACGCGATAACATTCGCAATTGTCTGCGATTTGCCAGTGCCTGGGGGGCCCTGGATCACAAGGTCGCGACCCTTTCTGACATCATGGATCGCAAGTGTCTGGGAACTGTCGCTGTCGACGATGTGCAACATCTCCGCTGGCGCAATGTGCGGATCAATCGCGATGTCGTCAGACATCAGCGGCTCGCGCGCTTCAAAGCCGTCGGAAAGGAGCGAGCGGATCTTCGGCTGCTCGATTATCTTGGAGGCCTCGGGCCAGATCTCAGGATCAAGATCCCGGTACATCAAGAACTTCGCGAACGAGAAGAAGCCCAGCACCATATCATCCCGGAGCACCTCCCAACCCTCTTTGGTTGAAACCGCTTCGGCCACGGCATCGAGATACTTTGAGGCGTCGAAGTCGTCTCCCGCATCGAAGCTCGGCATGGCGAGCTTGTGCATCCGATCCAGATAGAGCTCAAGGGAGAGGTTCGCGCTCTGATCCTCTGGCCTGGCGCGCAGCCGAAACTTCTCTCCAGCCGTTCCTCGCTCGAGCCGGACCGGCACCAAAATGAGCGGTGCTTGACGGATGTTTTCCTTGTTGTTCGGGTCAATCCACTTCAGCATCCCGAGAGCCAGAAAGAGGATGTTGACGCCCTGCTCCTCCTCTAGCGTCCTGGCATCGTGATGGAGATCGAGAAGCCGGCGTTGCAAGCCGGTGGGGGTCATCCGCGTCTGCAGTTTGGTGTCTGTATGTCGCGCAAACACTCCCCTGTCGTCCACTTTATCGTCCTCTGGCTGAGCAAGGGAAATCGGGGAGTAGTCGATCTCGTCTTCCGTAGCAGAGCCTTCTTGGCCAGCCTTTGGTCTATCAGGCTTGCCTGCGACGAACGTAAAGACCTTCCCTTCATTCACCAGCAACCGATAGACCTCGGATGACCGCTCATCGACGATGTCGATCGTTTTCGCACTCTTTGAAAACCGGGGCACGTTCAAAAGGCGATTACGTGCGGAGAGGTCGAGCAACTCCATCCTGGCGCGCTCGAGCTTCTCCTTTAGCGGTAGATCGCTTTGGAAGACTGACTTTTCGGATTCTGACAATTATGCCCCCACTCCCAGAGCCGAACACTTAGATCCTGCCCAACGGTGGCCGCAACAAAAAAGCTATCCGCATCTCGATAATACTGTTGGCACCGTGCGGTCCGAGCATTGTGAAATGAGATACGTTGGTGACTTGATTTGAGCTAGCGGGCTGTTGAAAAAGGCCCTCGCCACCGGATCGCAGCAATGATTCACTGGCTCCGAAGGGATTCGGAGGTGGCGAGTGCGCGGCGGCGACGATGGAACTGGCGAACTTTTCAGATCCTATGAGGAGGGTGGATAACGACCTGCGCTGTGGCAAGGTCAGGTCGCGTAGTCAACACCTTACCCTGGAGGCAAGCATGCCCGTAGCAGCTCACCAACCCAAAGCGCCGACCGCTATCCGCACCGATCTTGGCGCAATTTTCGTCTCGTTGGAATTGAGTCGCTCGAAATGGTTGATCACCTCGCTGTCGCCGGGTGGCGGCGAGAAGATGTCGAAACATTCGGTGGCGGCCGGCGATGTCGCCGGCATGCTGGCGCGATTTGCCGAGCTCAACAGGAAGGCGCAAGCGCGGACCGGGCGGCACTTTCCGATCATCGTGATCCAGGAGGCCGGGCTCGACGGCTTCTGGATCCACCGCGTGCTACAGGCCGAGGGGATCGAAAGCCACGTCGTCGATCCGGCGTCGATTGCGACCGCGCGCCGGCGGCGCCGGGCAAAGACCGACAAGATCGACGGCGAGGCGCTGGTTCGGGCATTGCTGGCCTATAAGCGGGGTGAACCGCGGGTGTGCGCGATGCTACGGGTACCGATGCCCGAGGAAGAGGACCGCCGCCGCATCTCGCGTGAGCGCAAGGCATTGACGAACGAGCGCGTGCGCCACGTCAACCGCATCAAGGGCCTGCTGTTCAGCCAGGGCGTATCCGGCTACGAGCCGTTGCGCCGCGATCGGCGCAAGCAACTGGCGGCGCTTCAGACCGGCGACGGCCGGCCCTTGCCCGCACATTTGAAGGCGCAGATCGGCCGGGAACTCGATCGACTGGAACTGCTACTGGAGCAGATCAAGGCGGTCGAGGCCGAACGCGATGCCATGCTCGCTGCTGCGCAGGCCGTCTCGCCAGCACCGGCGATGCTGCTCAACCTGAAAGGCATCGGGCCGGAGTTCGCCATTGTCCCTGGTCGGAGGGGCTGTCGCGTCATTTTGACAACCGACGTCAGGTTGCCGCCTATGCCGGCCTGGCGGCGACGCCCTGGAAGAGTGGGGCGATCGATCACGAGCAGGGGGTGTCGAAATCTGGCAATCCGACTCTGCGAACGACGCTGGTCCAGATGGCCTGGCTATGGGTGCGCCATCAACCGCAGTCAGCGCTCACCTTATGGTTCAAGGAGCGGGTGAAGCAGAACAACGGCCGGCTGAAGAAGACAATGATCGTGGCGCTGGCCCGCAAGCTGCTCGTGGCGCTGTGGAAATACATTAACGCCGGCGTTGTCATCGAGGGAGCGATCATGACGTTCGCCTGATGCGCTACACCCATCGAATTCTGCCATCTTCCAGGATCTGATCAGTCCTGGCGGATCCGAGGTGGACGAACCGGCACGTAGCGTGGCTTCAATCGCCGTTGTCTCAGAATGGTCTCGTCTTCCTGAGCCCCTGTCCGCCGCAAGCGGGATGTTGGTGCCGCTGTTTCGAACAGCGACCGTATATAAGTTGGATCTGGCTCGGGAAACGAGCCGCGTCATGCAATCGGGCTCAGACCATGGATACCGTAAAACCAACGGACCCAAAAAAGCGGAGCCCTAAAGGCCTTGACACTCCTCATATAAGCTACGTGGACCTTGAAGTCCGGGTTCGGCGCAATCATCCATTGCGGACGATCCGGACGATCGTGACTGAAGCCCTGTCGACGCTGGAGCGTGAGTTCGCGGCGCTATATTCGCCGATCGGACGGCCATCTATCCCGCCGGAGAAGCTGCTGCGGGCGATGCTTTTGCAGGCGTTCTATTCGATCCGCTCGGAGCGGCTTTTGATGGAACGGTTGGAATACGACCTCCTGTTCCGCTGGTTCGTCGGCATCGGCGTCGACGACGCAGCCTGGGACCATTCGGTGTTCTCCAAAAACCGTGACCGGCTGCTGGAGGGCGATATCGCGGCGAAGTTCCTGGCGGCCGTGCTGGCGCAACCCAAAGTCAAGAAGCTCCTGTCCACGGATCACTTCTCGATCGACGGCACGCTGATCGAGGCCTGGGCTTCGATGAAGAGCGTCAAGCCAAAGGGCGGCCCAAGCGGCGTCATGGCGAACCGCCGGCAGACGGCGGCGGACGCAATGCGGAAGCGGACTTCCACGGCGAGAGGCGATCGAACGAGACGCACACCTCGACTACCGACCCCGACGCCAGGCTCTACCGCAAAGGGCGGGGCAAGGAGGCCAGGTTGTGCTTCATGGGACATGGGTTGATGGAGAACCGCCACGGCCTGCTGGTGGAAGCCTGTCTGACGCTGGCCGACGGACATGCCGAGCGGGTGGCGGCCCTGCACATGATCGAACCTCGTGCCGACCGGCCGCGGGCGATCACGCTCAGCGCCGACAAGGCCTATGACGCAGAGGACTTCGTCAATGAGTTGCGCTCGATGAAGGTGACACCCCACGTAGCGCAGAACACGAACGGCCGTCGTTCGGCGATCGATCGCCGCACCACGCGCCACGGTGGCTATGCCGTCAGCCAGCGCATCAGAAAGCGCATCGAAGAGGCGTTCGGCTGGATCAAAACCGTCGCTGGGCAGGAGAAGACCAAATTGCGCGGCCGCGCGACCGCGTTGGGTGGGCCTTCACCTTCGCGGCCGCCGCCTACAATCTGGTGCGGGTGCCAAGCTCTTGGCGGCGTCGAAATGACCGCGCCCGCGGGCTGGCAACTGATCGGCCGCTGGCGGATCATCGAAGCCGACCTGTGGGATCGCGGTTACCTGAACCTCGGTGGACCCGCAACCATCGCCGTCGGACCCGACAACAACGGCGAGATCGCCTTTGGTGCCCTGCAAGCCGGCCTCGATCTGAGCTACAGCCCCTCGATAGTTCACTTCACATGGGGCGGGTGTGACGAGATGGATGAAGTCACAGGCGATGGCTATGCCGAATTGCTCGACGACGGCTCGATCGAGATCACATTCGCCTACCACAACGGCGACGAGGCCATCCTCAAGGCAATACGTCAGACTTCTTCAACAGCTGCTAGTCTTACTGAGTCAGAAAGTCGGGGCTGCGGGGGGATTCGCGCTGGTCGCGGATTTGTTAGGGTGCTGCTTGGTGATCAGGGAAGCGCCCCGCCATGACCGACTGGACAGCCGAGAGTGAAGCCGCGGTCGACGCCTATGTCGATGCTTTGATCGGGGGGGATCGGCCACGCCGACCGAGCTGAGCCGCTGAACGATTATTGCCTCGGACTTCTGATGCCGATAGAGCGCAAGAGCGTGGAGCCGTTGGCGGCCGTCACGGCGCCGTCGCGGGTGTCGGTCAAGCATCAGTCTCTGCTGCATTTCGTGGGACAGGCGCCGTGGTCGGACGCGGCCTTGCTAGCGCGGGTTCGCGACCGGTCCTCAGGTCAGCAAGCTGATCCTGACGGATTTTGGCCTGCAGCGATTCTTCTTCCTTTAGGGGGGCCATGAACGGACCAGCTTGCTTCCCATCGTTGTTCGCGAGGACCAAGCCTACCCCAAGCCCGCTGAAGGACGGGTTAACTATCCAGGGGGGGTAGCCAGTGCGCTCACCATGGCTTCGGGTCGCAGGTCTGCTCTGAGGATTGCCGGCTGATCATCAAGGTCTCGTCCGCGCGCGTTTCTTGATCCGAATCATGCCAGGATCGGCAACGTCAGAGACAAAAGGAAGCCGCGCCCAGACAGCGTTCCAGAGCGGCAGCGCTATCTGCGATTCACCGCCTGAGCATGGCCGAAATGCCGTGGCGGACGAAGGGAAGATATTGGGCAAAGCGCAGCCCCGCATGTCTTGCAAGCCGTGCCGTCGGGTGCTCGCCTGAGTAGAGAGCGACAAGTACATTCGTAGCATGATAGAGCGGTGCCGCCGACAGACGCAGTCGGCTTTCGTATCTGCCGAGCATGTCGGGATCAGCAATGTGGCGGCGCTCGCGACATGCCGCCAGGATTCCATCGGCGAGTTGCTTCTGGCCACTGAGGCCGATGTTGAAGCCATGCGCGGTCACCGGGTGCATGCCGAGGGCAGCATCGCCGATCAGTGCCGCACTCGGAGCCCAGAACTTGTGCGCCCAGGTCGTGACCAGCGGATAGGCATGGCGGGTGCTTGCCAAGGTCATCTCTCCGAAGCGTCCTCGACACCGGCTCGTCAATTCCATGAGGAACAAATCGTCGTCGACAGCAAGCAGTCTGTCGGCCTCGCTTGAGCGCAAAGTGAGAAGCAGCGACGACACGCCTTCCATGAGTGGCAACATCGCTATCGTCTGATGGTGATCGAACCATTCGACCGCGATCTGGAGATGGGCGCGCTCGTGCCTCACCCGGCAAATCAGCATGGAGTTGCCAAGCCGATTGATGTCGGCGCCAACGCCGAGCAGGTCGCGCGTCGCGGATAAACGCGAATCCGCTGCAACGAGCAGCCGAGCGGCCAATTGCCTGCCATCAGAGAGCGTTATGACTGCTTCTTTGTGGCTGGTTGTTGCATTGACGACCGAGCGGCCGCACAGCAGCTGGGCATGATCCTGGAAGTGGACAAGCTTGAACAGGGCGTCGCGGATCCGACAATTTGGGACCAGAATTCCGAGTGGTTCCCCAGATCCGCTGGGAGAATCGAAGCTCAGGGCGAAAGGGCTCGATCCGTTGAGCACGCGCGCGCCTTGTAGCGGTGATTTGTCCGAAGCGGGGATGGCATCCCAGGCGCCGAGCTCGCGAAGGATTCCAACCGATGCGTGGGTCAGCGCGATCTCGCGACCGTCGAAAGCCGGATTCGCCAGGCTTTCGTGCGACTGCCGTTCAACCACTGCCACCTTGAGTCGGCTCTGGGCAAGCGATGCGGCGAAGGAAAGTCCGACCGGCCCGGCTCCGACGACAATAACGTCGAATCTGTCGACAGAGCCGGCCATCAGCGTGCCGCCATAGCGTCGGCTACCTGCGACGAAGGGCACTGGAACGCATCGCAATCGATCCACGGTTTGCGGCTCATCTCCCCAAGCGTCTCCACGCGACCTAACCGTCCGTTAGACATCCGTTCTCCGTTGAAAAATGGCTAATGAAACCATGCCGATGAAGAGATAACCCTGATGTGGATCAACCAGGCTCGATAAACGCGGCAACGGCGGGTTCACGGTCGACTGGTCGATCGCCACGCCATGGTCTGGTCAGGTCATCATGGAATGGCCGGCCCCGTTCGGTGCGGCCCTTTCCTGGCCGAAAGTTCGGCAACGTATTCTGGCTGATCCGTTCGCACCCGTCGCGCGCCGAAATCGGCATGACGCGAAGCAACCGCGGAAAATATTCGAGCGAGTCCTCGCAGGGCAGGCTGGGTCAACTGCGTGGCTCGTCGCGGTCGATCAGGATCCGCTCGGCGGCGCCATCGAGATCTTCATATTGGCCGCTCCTCAAGGCCCACAGGAACCCCGCCAGCCCAAGCGCTCCGAGGAACAGGGCCACAGGTATGAGGTAGGCGAGCGTCGTCATGAGGATTGTGCCAGTGCGCCAATGTCCGAGCGCCTGTCATGTCGGGCATCTTGCACCGATGCATTTGACACGAAACCTTGCAGACGTAGCGCATTGCCGATGACCAGGAGGGACGAGGCGGACATCGCGACCGCCGCGATCAGTGGCGTAACGTGCCCCAGAATGGCGACCGGCACGGCGATGCCATTGTAAACGATCGCGATGGCGATGTTCTGCCGGATCAGCCGTCCGGCCTTCCGCGAAATGTCTAAAGCAAGTGGGACCGCCAGAAGACTTTTACGCAGGAACACGAAATCCGCGGCGTTGCGCCCGATATCCGCCGCCGTGGCCGGAGCGATCGAAACGTGTGCGGCGCCCAATGCAGGCGTGTCGTTGAGCCCATCGCCGACCATCAGCACCTTGTGGCCAGTTCGGGTCAATGCTTCGATCTGTTCGACCTTCCCGGAGGGAAGCAACGCGGGAACGAAGCGCTCGACGCCCAGTGCTTCCGCCACCTCGCCGCAGGCAGCTTCTGTGTCGCCCGACAGCATCTCCACCGACACGCCGGCGCCGTTCAGTTGCTCGATGGCCGCCTTGGCATCGGCACGCAGCTCATCCTCGAAATCGAAAGTCGCGACAATGACCCCGTCCTTCGTCAGAACGGTTCCGCCATAGCCTTGTTTGCCTTCGCCGCCGGTCCGGGCTTTCCACTCACCCCATCCGCGGCGACCCAGCCGCCAGGTACTGCCCTCGGCGATGGCTTCGATGCCGAAGCCCGGATGCTCGCTGACGGATGCGAGTTTCGGCTGGCCGGCAAAGGCTGCATTGCCAGCGATTGCCTTCGAAAAGGGATGGCGGGAATGCGCTGCCATCTCGGCCGCCATGGCGAGCATCGTCGGATCGATCGACGGCGCATTGATCAGCCTTGGCAGTCCGAGCGTAAGCGTGCCGGTTTTGTCGAACAATGCCGTGTCGATCCCCGCCAGGCGCTCCATGGCGGAGCCGTCCTTGACCATGACGCCGCTTTCAAACAGCCGCCGCGCAGCGACCACCTGCACGATCGGCACGGCGAGACCGAGCGCGCACGGGCATGTGATGATCAAAACGGCGATGGCGATTGTTATTGCCCGGTGCCAGTCGCCGGTCGCCGCCATCCAGCCGAGGAACGTCACAAAGGCGGTGAGGTGGACCACGGGGGCATAGAGCGCGGAGACGCGATCGGCGATCCTGCGATGGCGGGCGCGGCCGCCCTCTGCCGCTTCCATCAGCCGAACCATTTCGGCCAGGAAGGAATCCTTCGCGGCGGCCGTCGCCTCGATGGTCAGCGGACCGGTGAGATTGAGTGTACCGGCCTGGACCTGCGCCCCCGGGCCCACCGTTCTGGGCGTGCTTTCCCCGGAAACCAGGGAACAGTCGAGATCCGATGCCCCGCCAATGATCCTGCCGTCGATGGGCACCCTCTCGCCAGCCGCAATCAAGAGCTCCATTCCTGGTTCGATCTCGCCAACCGGCAAGTAGTCGCGCGAACCATCCTCGCGCAGCACCATGGCGCCGCGCGCCGCCAGCCGAGCCAGTCCGTTCACGGCCGTCCGCGCCCGTTCCCGCATCACGTGATCCAGCGTGCGGCCGATCAGCAGAAAGAACAGCAGCGACACCGACGCGTCGAAATAAGCATGGTCGCCATGGTTGATCGTCTCGTAGAGGCTCATGGCGTAAGCGAGCGATACCCCGACCGCGATCGGCACGTCCATGTTCATGCGGCTGTGGCGCAGCGCATTCCAGGCCGAGCGAAAATAGATGCCGCCGGCGAAAGCGAGCGCAGGAATGGCAATCAAGGCCGAGACCCAATGGAACAGGTCGCGGGTCGCGCCTTGCGCGCCGGACCAGACGGAGACTGATAGCAGCATGATGTTACCCGCCGCAAAGCCGGCGACCGCGGGGGCGCGGATCAGTTCCGAGAGCGTCTTGTTCTTCCCATCAGCCTCGGGATCGAACAGGTGCGCGCCATAGCCCAGCCGTCCAAGTGTGGCGACGAATGGCGGAACCTCGTCGCCGCGCCACCGGACCGAAACACGTTTCGTCGAAAGATTGACACGAGCGCCTTCGACGCAATCCAGCTTGCCGATCGCCGTCTCGATCGTCTGGATGCAGGCGGCACAATGCACAGCCGGCACCGAGAGGTCGGTCTGGCGAAGATTTTCGCCAATCGAGCGGCTCGCCAGTCTGATTTCCTGGGCAGAAGGCAGGACCAGTGTGACCTTTTCCAGGTCCAATGCCATTTCGGCGCCTGGCGCGCAGCAGCTCATTGCAGCGCCCCGCGGGAAATCACGATCCGGCGAACGTCGCGATAGGGTTCCGCAAGGCTCGCATCGGCGTCGATTTCGACGATCCAGACGCCATCCTTGGGGATGTGGTGCGCGGCGAATATCTGACCGGAGGCAGCGGCAAGAGTGACGGATTTGTCCTCGGCCTCGTAGGCAGGATGACGAAACAGCACCTTGACGCCATGCACGGCAACCGTCTTGCCGCCAGCATCGGTGAGGCTGTAGCGGACCTCACCGCCTGCGATGGTCAGTTTGCCAGTCCAGCCGAGGGCTGCCTGAGCTCGCCCTTGCTCGGCCTTTTTGTTGAATTGCTGGCTCGCCACATAGGTGTTTTCGACGACAAGGCCGGTCCAGCTCGTGTTGGCGAGCGTCGCCATCGTGAGATTGACCGCTATGACCACGCCGAAGAAGCCAAGGATGGTGAACAGCATATGCCTGCCGGTGAATTCGCGGGATTGTCGCGAGGTGTCGCTCATCTGGCGATCTCCGGTGTGTTGAAAGTGGCCGTGTATTCGTTCGACTCGAAACTCGCTTTGTCCTCGACCTGGAGTGTGAAGGTCTGCGCTTCGCCATGGATCGCATCAGCAGGCAGGCGCACGAAAACCTTCAACATCTTAAGCCGGTCGGGTTCGACCTGGATCGCGAAAGAACGATCGGCGGGGAGATCGACACCGACGATGCTCATCTCTGCGCCTGGCAAGCCCCCTATGGTGACGATGATCGTTCTTGGTTCGGGGATCATGTTCAGCAGCTTGACGGTGTAGCCATTGCGGATAGAGCCGTCGGACAGCGTCACGAATTGCGGATTGCGGTCGTGCAAGACATTGATCTCGAGCCGGTCGCGCGTCATCAGCGAATAGAGCAGGCCCAGGCCGATCAGCCCCCACATAGCCATGTACACGTAGGTGCGGGGACGAAAGATCTTGCGGATGTGGAAATGAGCCACACTGTCTGAAAACAGGCCGTCAGCGGTTCTGACCAGCGACGGATTGACTGCACTGGAACCGCCCGCGGTCGCTAGCATCATGTTGGCGTTGTAGTCGGAGAGGGTCGCATAGGAGATCAACCCGCGCTCTTTGCCAAGCTTGTCCATAACGCCGTCGCAGGCGTCGATGCAAAGCGCGCAGGTGATGCATTCAAGCTGTTGGCCGTCGCGAATGTCGATCCCCATCGGACAGACGGCGACGCAGGCATTGCAGTCGACGCAATCGCCGATAGCCTTCCCCGCGGCTTGCGCCTTCTTGGCGTGACGTGAGCGCGGTTCGCCGCGCCAGTCATTGTAGGTGACGGTGAGCGAACTTTCATCGAGCATGGCTGCCTGGATGCGCGGCCAAGGGCACATGTATGTGCAGACCTGCTCGCGCATCAGCCCGCCGAACGTATAAGTCGTCGCTGTCAGCACGGCGACGGTGATATAGGCGACAGGCGCTGCCGTGCCGGTGAAGAGTTCGCCGAGCAGGGTCGGCGCATCGGCGAAATAGAAGATCCAGGCGCCGCCGGTCGCCGCACCTATGACTAGCCAGATGGCGTGTTTCGATACCCGCAGCACCAGCTTGCGGGCAGTCCACGGCCCGGCGTCAAGCTTCATGCGCGCGTTGCGGTCGCCCTCGATGGCTCGCTCGACGACCAGAAACAGATCGACCCACACGGTCTGCGGGCACGTATAGCCGCACCAGGCCCGGCCGACGGTGGATGTGATCTGGAAAAGGCCGATACCGGCCATGACCAGCAGGCCGGCCACATAATAGAATTCCTGTGGCCAGATCTCGATGAAGAAGAAGTAGAATCGGCGGTTAACGAGGTCGAGCAGCACTGCCTGGTCGGGCGCAAACGCGCCGCGGTCCCACCGCAGCCATGGTGTCAGGTAGTAGATACCGAGGGTGATCGCCATCACCAGCCATTTGAAACGGCGAAAGCTGCCTGAGGCCTGTTTCGGGAAGATCTTCCTGCGCGGGGCATAGAGGGGCTGCCGGGTCTTGGCGGAGTTGACCGCCTCGGCTTCGAGCCGTTCTATTTGCGTGTTATCAAGCACGATAAGCTCCAGTCACCAGCGACGATTTCGCCCGAAGCCCGACCCATCGGTTCTGGATGATGTCGAGGCCCGGCTCGCGCCGGGCCTCGTCGCTTGGCGGTGGGGAGGACGAGAATAGGCTTCCGTTCCTATTCTCCGCCGCCAAGCGAATGGACATAGACCGTGAGTTCCTTGATCTTGATCTCGCCGAGACGCCCCATCCATGCCGGCATGGTGCCGTGCTTCGGCGCGCGGACCTGCGCGGCGATAGCCGTCTCGCCCGGTCCATAGAGCCAGATCGCGTCAGTCAAGTCGGGTGCGCCGAAGTCCTTGTTGCCCTTTGCATTCTCACCATGACAGGCGGCACAATTCTCGGCGAAAACATTGGCGCCGGGCTCGATCATGCTTGTGTCCTGAACAGGACCGGAGAGGCTTGCGACATAGGCGGCGACTTGCTTGATCTGATCCGTCGTGATGATGTCGCCAAAAGCAGGCATTTCCGACAGGCGCGTGTCCGGGTCTGATGCGAAGCGGATGCCGTGCGCAATCGTCTGCTGGATCTGTTCGGCCTTGCCACCCCACAGCCAATCGTCGTCGTTCAGGTTGGGAAAACCCTTGGACCCCTGAGCGCCCGAGCCATGGCACTGCACGCAATTGACCTTGAACGTGGCTCCGCCAGCCGCAACGGCGAATTCGCGCAACGCGTCGTCGGCAGTAATCTCGGAGACGGTCTTCGCCTGAATGGCAGCGACATATTTGCCCTTGGCCACTTCGGCGGCCGCCAGTTCATTCTTGACGTCGCCGCGGCTCGAATATCCCAGCACACCGCTGGTCGCGGAAGTCAGCATCGGCCATGCCGGATAGGCGACGGTGTAGCCGATCGCCCAGGCAATGGTGATGTAGAAGGTGATGACCCACCAGCGCGGAAGCGGGTTGTTGAGTTCCCTGATGCCGTCCCACTCATGGCCGGTCGTCGAGATGCCCGAAACCTCGTCGATATGCTCGCGGCTCATGATCAGTCGTCCTTGAGAGGAATTTGAGCGGCTTTGTCGGCTTGCCTGCGGCTGCCGGGACGAAGTGCAAAGGCAACGCATCCGACGAAGAAAAGCGCCATGGCAAGCAGGCCCCAGCTGTCGGCAAACTCCCGCATGAAATTGTACGTCATCGCCATTCTCCTCAGCGGTAGCCGGCGGCCTCATCGTAGTTCTTGAAATCGACCAGCGTGCCGAGCATCTGGAGATAGGCGACCAGGGCATCCATTTCGGTGACCTGCTGCGGATCGCCGTCGAAATCGCCGGTCTTGACCTTCGGATAGCGAGCCTCGAGGCCCGAACTATCGGCATTCGGGTCGGCCTGCGCCATCAGATCGGCATTGGCATGAGCGATCATGTCGTCTGAATAGGGAACGCCGACCCGCCTGTTCGCGACGAGGTGCGTCGAGAAGTCCTTCACCTCGATCGGCGTGTCCTTGAGGAAGCCGTAGCTCGGCATGATCGATTCCGGCACCACGGAGCGCGGGTCGGACAAATGCTGCACATGCCAGGTGTTCGAGTAACGGTCGCCGACGCGGGCCAGATCCGGTCCGGTTCGCTTCGATCCCCATTGGAACGGGTGATCGTACATCGACTCGGCCGCCAGGCTGTAGTGGCCGTAGCGCTCGACCTCATCGCGGAACGGCCTAATCATCTGGCTATGGCAGAGGTAGCAGCCCTCACGCACATAGATGTTGCGTCCGGCGAGCTCAAGCGGCGAGTAGGGCCGCATGCCTTCGACCTTCTCGATGGTGTTGTCGAGATAGAAGAGCGGCGCGATCTCGACGATGCCGCCGACTGTTACGACCAGCAGGGACCCGAGGAGAAGAAGTGTGGCGTTCTTCTCGATAACCTTGTGTTTGTCCATCAGGCCCATTTTCTGGCTCCTGATCGCACAGGCTGGAGGGCGGGGATGGAGCCGGGCATCGGCTCTTCCTCGCGCTGGTGGCCGAGGATGGTCATGGCGATGTTCCAGGCCATGATGAGGGCGCCCGACAGATACATCGCGCCGCCGATGGCACGCATGATGTAATAGGGGTGCATGGCGGCGACGGTCTCGGCGAAGGAGTAGACCAGGAAGCCCTGCTCGTCGTACTCGCGCCACATCAGGCCCTGCATGATGCCTGAAACCCACATGACGGCCGCGTAGACGACGATGCCGAGCGTCGCCAGCCAGAAGTGCCAGGTGACCAGCCGCAGCGAATAGAGACGCTCGCGGTTCCACAGCTTCGGTACCATGTAGTAGATCGCGCCGAACGAGATCATGCCGACCCAGCCGAGTGCACCGGAATGGACGTGGCCGATGGTCCAGTCGGTATAGTGCGACAGCGAGTTGACGGTCTTGATCGCCATCATCGGGCCTTCGAAGGTCGACATGCCGTAGAAGGCGACGGCCATCACCATCATACGGATGATCGGGTCGGTGCGCAGCTTGTCCCAGGCGCCCGAGAGCGTCATCAGGCCGTTTATCATGCCGCCCCACGAGGGCATCCAAAGCATGATCGAGAACACCATGCCGAGCGTCTGGGCCCAGTCCGGCAGGGCGGTGTAGTGGAGGTGGTGCGGACCGGCCCAGATGTAGAGAGAGATCAAAGCCCAGAAGTGGATGATCGACAGGCGGTAGGAATAGACAGGTCGGTTGGCCTGCTTGGGCACGAAATAATACATCATGCCGAGGAAGCCGGCGGTGAGGAAGAAGCCGACGGCATTGTGGCCGTACCACCATTGCGTCAGGGCGTCCTGTACGCCGGAGAAGGCTGAATAGCTCTTGGAGCCCAGGAAGGAGACCGGCATCGACAGGTTGTTGATCACATGCAGCATTGCGATGGTCACGATGAAGGCAAGGTAGAACCAGTTGGCGACATAGATGTGCGGTTCCTTGCGCTTCAGGATCGTGCCGAGGAACAGGATGAGATAGGCGACCCAGACAATGGTCAGCCACAGGTCCACATACCATTCGGGCTCGGCGTATTCGCGGCTCTCGGTGATACCGAGCAGGTAGCCGGTTGCCGCCATGACGATGAACAACTGATAGCCCCAGAACACGAACCAGGCGAGATCGCCGCCGAACAGACGCGCGCGGCAGGTGCGCTGCACCACATAGAGAGACGTGCAGATCAGCGCGTTGCCGCCGAAAGCAAACACAACACCGGATGTGTGCAGCGGCCGCAGTCGGCCGAAATTGAACCAGGGCTGGATGTTGAGATCCGGGTAGGCGAGCTGCAGGGCGATGACCACGCCGACCAGCATGCCGACGACGCCCCAGAATACGGTGGCGATGGCACCGTAGCGGATCGGCCCATCCATGTAAGCGGCGGGGTCGATCGGAACTGCCGGCTTGAACTCCGTGTTGCGCAACAGAATCGCAGTGAAGCCAGCCACGGCGAAGAACAAAACCCACATATGCCGCCGAAAAGGTTCATCTACGCCGAAGCCGGCAGCCACCAGGGCCGCAAACGCAAACAGGCTTAGAAGGACGATCTCTGTGCCGAATTTCATCGCAAGCCCCGATTTCCAATTCCGGCGGGCGCCAAACCGCAGTGCCTTATTGCGCAGCCGTGGCCTGCTCGCCCTGATCCATGTCAGAGCCGCACGATTTTGCTTCGAGCAGCATCGAGTTCGGTGCGATCAGACTGCGGCGATCGAATGTGGAAGCGCAGCATCGGCCGCCACGCTTATGGACAGGCCCGGCGTCCCCGGTCGGGTCGGGTATGGAGGCGATCGCGGGCGTGTGGGGGAGCGCGCCTTCTGTGACGCTGGAAAGTAGGCCGATGCCTTGCCGAACGTCGATCGTTTCAATGCCTTGGGACAGCCAGCGCCAGCGTTGCGCTGCCTTCGTGACATTCATGGTTCGGGGAGACGGCGATTTTCCCCTACGTATGAGGCGTATTGACTTCGGCCGAGTGCGATCCTGCCTGGAACAGCCGGTTGCACGTCGAGCACGTCGAGGATGGATGCTTCTCCGACGAGTTGGCCGAAACGCACCTGGCTCATGCGATCGGATGGAGAGCGGGCTGTCGCTATGCGACTTCTTCTAAGCCCAACGCGAGCATGCCCTGCCCCGAACGAAGTAAGTGACGTAGGCCATGCAGCTTCGGTGTCATTCAAACGGCGGTTGCGCCTCGGCCGCCGCAGCGCCGTTCCAGCCGGCTCATGCTGTCCACGGTGACACGGCGGTTGTTCTCGATCCGAATCACGCCGTCCATTCTCAGGCTGGTCAGCTGACGGCTCACGGTCTCGTTTGTAATTCCAAGGAAATCAGAGATGTCGGCACGCGTCATCGGCAGCTCGAAGCACGCCGACCTAGCTGCCGGGTCAACACTGGAACCGATGTTCCGGGCGATCATGAGGAGAAAGCTCGCCACCTTCTCCGGTGCGGTCTTGCGCCCCAGAGTCACCATCCATTCGCGTGCCTCGTCGAGTTCGTTCAGCGCCTGCTTGAGCAGGCGATGCACAAATTCCGGTGATTCTTTCATCATCCGTTCGATGGCCGCTCTCGGAAACGAGCATAGCGAGACAGCTGTTGCCGCTTCCGCATTGATCGCGCTTTTCATCTTGAAGGGCCGTCCCAGAAAATCCGGCGCGAACTGGAGACCGACGATCTGCTGGCGGCCGTCCGAAAGGCTCTTCGTGAGCTTCACCACGCCTGAAAGCACGTTTGAATAACAGTCGACCGCCTCGGCGTCGCCGATCAGTTCGACCCCCGGCTCGATATTGTGCCGCGACGACGTCTTGGCGAGCTGAGCCAAATGGTCTGGTTCGAGCGCACCACAGACACCGCGGTGCCGTGCCTCGCAAGACAGGCAAAGAACGGGAATGCCGGAACTGTGAATGTCGTGCCGTAATGTCATTCGATCGCTCTACCGGTCCAGTGCGGGCAGGATAGCAATCGACGGTAGAAAAATCCTTGCGGCAGTTTGTCCGTGCTGAAGGTTGATCGAAATCAGGGCTTAGGCTCATCCAAGCATCCACAGTTCCGGCGACGCAAACATGGTGGACCACGACATGCGACTGGAGCTAGCTGCCAGACTTGGCGAGAACGTCCCGCGCTATACCAGTTATCCGACAGCGCCGCATTTTCATACAGGCATTGATGCTGCAATTTGTCGTGGCTGGCTGCAGGCGCTCAACGATGGCGATGAGATCTCGCTCTATCTGCACATCCCGTATTGCGACAAGCTTTGCTGGTTCTGCGCTTGCCACACCAAGCAGACACGCCACTACGAACCAGTGACCACATATCTGCGCTCACTGGATGCCGAGATCGCAACCGTCTCCAGTCTTGTCGCAGGCAAGGGCCGCGTGCGTGCCGTCCATTTCGGCGGCGGTTCGCCAACGATGCTCAAACCGGAGGATCTGGTGGCGCTGGGAACCGTCCTGCGCAACAGCTTCACGTTTCTCCCCGGTGCAAAGATCAGCGTTGAGATCGAACCCAACGATATGGACGATGCCCGCCTCGATGCACTTGCCGAAATCGGCATGACAAGGGCGAGCCTCGGCGTCCAGGATTTCGACCCGAAGGTGCAGAAAGCGATCAACCGCGAGCAGAGCTTTTTGCAGACCAAGACGGTTGTTGATGGCGTTCGTTCGCGCGGCGTCGAATCCGTCAATCTCGATCTGCTCTACGGCCTGCCGCATCAGACCAGGGAGAGCGTCGCCTCCACGGTTGCACAGGCACTGACCCTGGAACCGGATCGGATCGCGCTTTTTGGCTACGCCCATGTACCGTGGTTCAAGAAACATCAGACGATGATCGACGAGGCGTGGCTGCCAGGGCCAGAGGAGCGATTTGCTCAATCGCAATTGGCGGCGCGGGCGATCGTGGACCAGGGATACGAAGCAATCGGGCTCGACCATTTCGGCAAACCGGGCGATGCCCTCGCGCTTGCCGCCCGCGCCGGAACACTGCACCGGAACTTCCAGGGCTATACCGAGGATCGCTGCGAGACCTTGATCGGCCTTGGCCCGTCATCCATCAGCCAGTTTCGCCAGGGCTATGCACAGAACATGCCTTCGACCGCCGAGTATGGACGCATGGTTGCTGATGGCGGGCTGGCCGCTGTTCGGGGTATCGCGCTTTCCGACGACGACCGTGTTCGCGGCTGGATCATCGAGCGATTGATGTGTGACTTCGGCTTCTCGGCGATTGAGCTGGTGGAGCGCTTTGGCGAAGCCGGCCAAAGACTTCTCCTCAAGGCGAGTTCCACGGCTCTTCATGGTCCTGCGCGGCTGCTTGAACTTGATGGTGACCGCTTCGTCGTGCCTGCGGAAAGCCGGCCCTTTGTCAGGAGCATCGCGGCAAAGTTCGACAAATATTTCGAAAGTGGAACGGCCAGGCACTCAGCGGCAGTCTGAGCACCGCAGAGGAACGGTCATGGTTCTCAGTCGATCGTGAACCGATTGCGCTACGTTTTTCACTGTTGACCTGCGACCGTCGTGTCAAGAGAGGATTCGGAGCGGACCAGACGCGTCTTGGCATAGCGACGATATCGTCCGGTCGTGCCTTCCGGCGCCGTATTCCATTTCGCAGTCCCTAAAGCGCCACGTCGAGTCCGGCCTCTTTTCTGTATCGGAAGCAGTCGACAATCGTCTTGGCCAGATCATGGTTGTCGGCCAACAGCTCCCTTCGGCCTTGCAACAAGAATCCGCAAGGACCGTGCCAGCTGCAGCAGGCGCCGCCGCATCGCACCACCATACTATCCACCCGTGGCTCGCGCTAACCTTTGATTGGTTCGCGCCAGGGACGCCCGTCGAAAGCGAGCCTCGGCAACAATCCGAGTCGTAAGCGGCTGGCCACGCTCCTGGTGCCGGTGGCAGAAGTCCGCAAGCACCCCGGCAGCGCCGTCAAGCGTGGGACAACCCGTCCACCCGAATATCCGCCGGGGCAGTTTCAGTGAAAAGCGGGCCTAGGCTAGACGGCTCTCTTGTTACCCCAGAGCATAACGTGCAGCTGCGGCAGCACACGGGCTTCGAACCACCTGTCGCGGGTCACGGCATCAACCAGCCACTCCATGCGCTTCAATATTCCGTCAAGGTCGACAGGAGGGTCTTCATTTGCGGGGCGTGGCGGCGTGTGATTGCCGGGTTGCAGATAGATCGGAAGTCGCGGAAATCTCGCAGCGGCGTCTTTCGCGTAGGCGTAGTCCCTTTCGTCGAAAACAATGAGCTTGAGCACGACTTGCGGCCTGCCTTGTGCCGCCTGGAGGCACGCCTCGAAAGCGGCCCAATCGGTCGTCATTTGGCTTGACGGCGGCTTTGGGCTGAGCACTAGCACGTCAAGGTCGGAAAACCAGTCCCTGGCCACCGAACCTTGGGTTTCCAGCGCAAAACGGTAACCTTCACCATGGCCTCGCTCGATGAGCGCGCCGAGCGGCTGGATGGCCGGATTGCCGCCTGACAGCGATACCATCAGCGGGCGGCCACCGGAAAGCGCAAGCACGTTTTGCCACACCGCGCCAATGGACATCATCTCCCATTCATGCCGGAATTGATTGTCCACCGCATGCAGGCTGTCGCACCAGGAACAGCGATAGTCACACCCGCCGGTTCTGACGAAGACCGTCGGCAAACCGATGAGCACGCCCTCGCCCTGGATCGTCGGCCCGAAAATCTCACTCACGCGGATTGCGGGATGCGTATCGGTCATGGCCGGTATTCCGCCCAGGTTTTCGGTGTTTCGCTCACCCGCACGGCCGAGGTTTCGCGCAGGCGTGCCTTGCACCATTCATAAAAATGTCTGGCCAGATATTCCGCCGTGACTTGCTCATGTCCCAGCACGTCGTTGAGATGTCGATGGTCGAAGCTCTCGTCGATGTAGCGTTTGAATGGCGCCAAGTCGTGATAGTCGCGCACGAAGCCGTTGTCGTTCAGTCCATTCGCTGAAAGCTCCACTTCAACGATGTAGTTATGCCCGTGCAGGCGCGCGCATTGGTGATCGGGTGGCAACGAGGTGAGCTGATGCGAGGCTGAGAAGTGGAATTCCTTGGTGATGCGGAACATTACGCGGTCCTCCTTCGCAGCGCATCGAGCCAGAAGTCGGAGTCCTCGTAGTCGGTGGGGTCCGGCTGCCCAGAGAGATGAAACGCCTCGCGCCGCTCGACGCAGGTCCCGCACCTCCCGCAGTGACGCTCGGCGCCCTTGTAGCAGGACCAGGTCTGCGCAAATGGCGTGCCGTATGCTGCTCCATTCCTAACAATGTCCGCCTTCGTGAGATTCACATAGGGTGCATAAATGCGAATCTTCGCGTAGCCGTCGAGCGCGTGGTCCTGCATCATCTGGAAAGCGTCGATGAAGGCCGGACGGCAGTCGGGATAAATGAAATGATCCCCACCATGCACGGCCGTCGCCACCGCGTCAGCGTCGTGCGCTGCGGCGAAGCCGAAGGCAATGGCCAACATGATGGCGTTCCGGTTCGGCACCACCGTGACCTTCATCGTGTCTTCGGCGTAGTGCCCGTCGGGCACGTCCACATTATCGGTCAGCGCGGAGCCGGAAAGGCCGCCGCCGATCTCGTGGATGTCGATGATGCGGTGCGGGACGCTCAGTCGCTCCGCGCAAAGGGCGGCGAAGCCCAATTCCTTCCTATGCCGTTGGCCGTAATCGAAAGATAGGAGGCCGGCGAGTTCGTGCTCCGCTGCCACCTTGTGAGCAAGGGTAACGGAGTCCAATCCGCCGGAGCAGACGACGAGAGTCTTCATCGTTGGGTCCTTGTTTTAACCGGGTAGGCTGCGACCGGAGATTTCTCTGCGCTCCCAGTACTTCAGGAAATCCATTTTGTGAAGTGAACGGGGGCGAGTTTCATGCGCTGACGTGCCGCTGTGTGCAAGGCGCCCTCGCAGTGAGCCTGCAAGGAACACGGACTAGCGAAACGTCACGCTTCAGCGGAATGCTCAAAGGCGAGCGCACCAGAATATCATCTGCAGGAGGTCCGGACCTTCGTAAACAAAGTTCTCGACGATCAAGCGCCCGGCGGTCCCGAGTTTTCGAGGGACACCACCGCGAGGGTTTCAGGTACAAGACGGCCCAAGGATGGGCTTGCCGCAAAGACCGGAATTGCCAGTGGGATGTTCAGCGACGCCGATGCAGATGTCTGGAATGATCACGACATCAATTGTCGCGGCAACTTTGGCTGGCCTGCTCCTCGGGTTCCGTAGATCCAGCGCATTCCGCTTCAGGATCGGTTCGAACCGGAGCACGCCCTCGGTCAATGGACGTCCGGCAAACCCTGAATGATCGGTCGTGAGCCGACATCTGTGAACAAGCGGTGTGGTCGATTGCTATCACCCATGTGTTGCGCGCAGGTACCTTATGGCAGTGGATGAACTGGATTTGATGGTTTTACAGCTGGCGGTCGAAAGCGTCCGCTCGCTCTCCTTAAGCTTCGCTGAAAAGGCCGCCGAGGTAGCCACCAGGAGCCGCGGCATCCTGCTTTTCGACGTGCGGGTCGACGGTGACGCGGAGGTCCAGCGGGTCGCAGCCATCCGATATCAGGGCGACCAGATCGGGGTGCTGGCGTTGGACAGACAGGGCCTTGTTACCCACCATTGCATCGTCAACGGTACGTTCTCACATTTCACTGCGCCCTTGGAGAACTGGCACAGCATGCCCCTGTCGATGCAGGCCAAGATCGATGCCAACGGCCATGCCAGTCTCTTCCTAGGGGCCTTGCGAAATGCCGGACATTTGCTGGGCAGCTAGCATTTGGCTAGAATGCATCTGTGAATTTTTGCATGCGCATCGCTGCCGAACCGCCGGCATGATTGTCGTGCTCGAAAACGGCGGCGGCGATAGCGGCAAAGCGATCGCCGCGATGATGGCGATCAACGCGTGGGCGTTGCATCGATGCGCGATCGTTTGAGACGGAGATCTCCGCCTGGCATCGAGCAACATGCACGGAGGTACGCAAAGCGCAAATGCATCAAGTAGTTGAAGGGACGAGCCCCTCGCGCAAATGGAGCTTGCGCTGCCGTTGTCGTCGCATCGTGCCGCCGAACTCGGGGGCGTGACGATCGACCACGATGGCCTGTTTTTTTGCAAAGTCGAATGGCCCGATTCCGAAGCCAAGGAAAAAACTCCGACCACAGCGAAGAATAGTAACAACACGGGCGACGCAAGCCGCCTTGCCCTCTAGCAGGGGAGGTGCTTGCGGTGCTCTCACCGACACGAGATCGCAAATGGCACGTGGGTGAGCACCAGGACACCCATGGTGATCGGCTTGACTCACTGGAGGAAGCACAAGGCCTCAGCGGGCAGAGGCGCAAGCGACGGTCGAATACTGGCTGGCTGCTCGGGATCTGATCGGAAATGACGTAGGATTTGGTTGCTTAAGCCGATCCGAACCATTTCCCGGAGACCACACCCACCATGAACGATCTTGCGCTGCCGCTGAGCGGTTTGTCATCAGTCGGCGGCAAGTCCGTCGTCGCCCGTTTCGACGGCGGCATGCTGTCGTCCAACAGCGGCGTTCTGGCCTTGGCCGAGGTGGAAAAGCGGTTGCGGGTGGCCGAGCGTCTGGCGCGTTGCATCGGCGATCCGCGCTGCCCGGACCAGGTCGTCCACAGCCTGGCGGACATGATCGCTTTCGCATGAAGATGATCGCCGCCGGCTACGAGGACGGCAACGACGCCAACCGGCTGCGCCGCGATCCGGTCTTCAAGATGGCCCAGGATGCGCTGCCGTCGGGTCGGGATCTGGCGTCGCAATCGACGCTGTGCCGGCTGGAGAACCTACCCGGCGTGCGGGAGCTGGTCGCGATGGGACGGGCGATGGTCGATCTCTATTGCGCCTCGTTCCGGCAGGTGCCGAAGCGGATCGTACTCGACATTGACGACACCTTCGACGCTGTGCACGGAGGCCAACAGCTTCGCCTGTTCAATGCCCACCATGACGAGTACGGCTTCCAGCCGATCGTCGTGTTCGATGGTGCGGGACGGTTCGTCAGCGCGATCCTGCGACCGGCCAAGCGGCCGAGTGGGGCTGAGATCCGCCCCCACCTGCGCCGTCTGGTGCGGGCGATCCGGATCAACTGGCCGAACATTCGAATCCTGCTCCGCGGCGATAGCCATTATTGCAACCCGCAGGTCATCGACTGGTGCCGCGCCAACGACGTCGACTTCATCTTTGGCCTCGCGCCCACCACGACCCTGCGCAAGCATGTCGCGGATCTGGAGGCCAGCACGACGGCGCGCTTCGAAGCGTCGGCCAAGACAGGCAAGGTCCGCAGGTTCAAGGAGTTCGTTGACGGCGCCCGCGGCGCGGCCGGGCCGGCAGCACTCAGGCGACTATAACGGGCGCAGAGCCGACCCTGCGGCTTCCAGACATTGTCGTGTACAGCTTCAGACCCTCAAGCCGAGCCCGCAGGGCCTCGCTTACCTTTTACGGGGCGGCGGTACGTCCAAGCCGCTTCAACAGTTAAGAATTTCGCAAAGACGATACCCCCGGATCGTCGAGCTTCCGCTGCCACTTCCCGCATTCGCCGAGGCGGTCAATGACCCGCCCTTCACAATAGTTATCCGGCAAGCATCTGGATGCGAGAGATAATGTTGCCGGAGGCATCTCTCGTGGCTTCTACACCTGCCTGAACGCCAGAACCGCGTTCGTGCCGCCAAAGGCGAAGGAGTTGCTCAGTGCCACGCGCACCTTGCGCTCGCGTGCCACATTGGGCGTGACGTCGAGATCGCAATCGGGGTCCAGCTCACGATAATTGGCAGTCGGCGGCACGACGCTCTCGCGGATAGCCATCACGCAGGCGATCAACTCGAGCGCGCCGGACGCGCCGAGGCAATGCGCGTGCATGGACTTGGTAGAAGAAATGGACATTGAGAAGGCGTGCTGACCGAAGACGCGCTTGATCGCCGCCGTCTCGATCTGGTCGTTGGCCTTGGTGCCGGTGCCGTGCGCGTTGAGATAGTCGACATCCTCGGCGTCCAGCCTGGCATCGGCAAGGCAGGCCCGCATTGCTGCCTCCGGCCCCTCGACAGTCGGCGCGACGATGTCGGACGCATCGGCGGAAAGGCCGGCACCGGCAATTTCGGCAAGGATGGTGGCGCCCCGAGCCAGGGCATGCTCGTAGCTTTCCAGCACCGCCATGCCGGCGCCTTCACCAAGCGACAGGCCCTGGCGATCGGCCGAGAATGGCCGGCAAGTATCGGGCGAAAGCACGCGGATCGCTTCCCATGCCTTCAGCACACCCCATATGAGCGGCGCTTCGCTGCCGCCGGCAAGCATCACGTCGGCCCGGCCGAGCCTGATCTGGTCCACCGCGCAGGCAATCGCATGGTTTGCCGAGGAACAGGCGGACGTGACGCCGAAGACCGGCCCGCGCAGGCCGAGACTCATGCTGACCTGGCCGGCAGCGGCACCCGGCATCGCCTTGGGTACAGTCAAGAGAGCGGCACGCTTACCGCCCAGAAGGATGGCGCGGTAGGTTTGCTCGATCGCATCCCACCCGCAGCCGCCAACGCCCACCGTCGCACCGAAGCGATAGCTATTTCCCTCTTTGGAGGAAAGTCCGGCCTGACGCATGGCTTCGCGCGCCGCAAGCACAGCGAGCAGGCTGAAGCGGTCCATGGAGATGAGTTGCTTGCCGTCGATGTCATGCTCCGGCAGCGCCTTGATCTCGGCACCGATCCTGACCCTCAATTCATGGAGCTCGGAGTTGACGATTGGGCCGATGGCGGAGCGGCCTTCTCGCATCTCTGTCCAAATGGCGGCGGCGTTGGTCCCAAGCCCGCAAATACCGCCAATCCCAGTAATCACGACGCGCCTGTCCATTCACACCCCCTTAGCGAGCAAGCTGCGCACGGCTTCCACCATGTCCCCAACATTCTGGAGATCCGACCATGCCTCGGCCGTATTCATCTCGATCTCGATGCCGTAGGCCTGCTCCAGGTCCCAGAGAACGTCCGCCAATCCCAGTGAATCGATACCGAGCGAAGTCAGTCCCGTGGCAGCCGTTATCTCGCCGCCTGTGGCAGGCGCTATGCCGCCCTCCGACGCGGCGCGCTTCTTGATCATGGCGATTATTTCGTTGGCGAGTTGATCTGCCATCTTGTTCCTTTCCAGCTTGCGTTTTCGGCGTCGTTCAAAACCCGAGTCGCGTCGCGTTGCCAAAATTGCCCCTCATAGAGCCTGTGCGACCGACCAAGCCCAATGCCCATAGGAACCGGACGAGTTCCGGCTTCTGCGGCGTCAGCCCGATGACGAAGAAAAGTCGCCGGCCTCCCGCTTTTGCGCCAGCACATCAAGAATCTGCGTGTAAATGGATAGGAACCGTCGTAAAACGTCAGCTAAACGCTGCGACGGTGGGTGCTGTCAGCGTATTCACTCGGCACCTCATATGTAATCGAGATGTTTCATAGCTCCGGACCAGTTGCGATCAACTATTGTACCGGTCCGCCATTCGTCGGAGAGTTCGACATGATCGGAGCGCTGCCTCTCATTCCCAGTACAATCTCCACCGCACGCGACAGATTTCCTCTTTCGGGCTCTTCTCAAGGGACTCGCCACGCGATAGAGGCAGTGATCGGCGCACGTGAGGTCCTGCCAAGTCCATGCGACATTCCGGAAAATTGGTAAAATCGTTTGTTTCAATCAAATGCATCCACGCTATGGATAGCTAAGACATGCGTTTCAAAGGGCTCGATCTGAATCTTCTCGTCGTTCTCGACGCGCTGCTGAGCGAGCGCGGCCTCACGGCGGCGGCACGCCGCATCAACCTAACCAAATTCATGGGGGTTGGTGGATGTGGCGCAAGCCGTTGAAATGACGTAGGATTTGGTTGCTTAAGCCGATCCGAACCATTTCCCGGAGACCACACCCACCATGAACGATCTTGCGCTGCCGCTGAGCGGTTTGTCATCAGTCGGCGGCAAGTCCGTCGTCGCCCGTTTCGACGGCGGCATGCTGTCGTCCAACAGCGGCGTTCTGGCCTTGGCCGAGGTGGAAAAGCGGTTGCGGGTGGCCGAGCGTCTGGCGCATTGCATCGACGATCCGCGCTGCCCGGACCAGGTCGTCCACAGCCTGGCGGACATGATCGGCTTTCGCATGAAGATGATCGCCGCCGGCTACGAGGACGGCAACGACGCCAACCGGCTGCGCCGCGATCCGGTCTTCAAGATGGCCCAGGATGCGCTGCCGTCGGGTCGGGATCTGGCCTCCCAATCGACGATGTGCAGGCTGGAGAACCTGCCCGGTGTGCGGGAGCTGGTCGCCATGGGGCGGGCGATGGTCGACCTCTACTGCGCCTCGTTCCGGCAGGTGCCGAAGCGGATCGTGCTCGACATTGACGGCACCTTTGATGCCGTGCATGGCGGCCAGCAATTGCGCCTGTTCAACGCCCATTATGACGAATACGGCTTCCAGCCGATCGTGGTGTTCGACGGCGAGGGCCGCTTCGTCGGTGCGGTTCTGCGGCCGGCCAAGCGGCCGAGTGGGGCAGAACTCTGCCCCCACCTGCGCCGCCTGGTGCGGGCGATCCGGAGCAATTGGCCGAACACCCGGATCCTGATCCGGGCCGACAGCCATTATTGCAGTCCGCCGGTCATCGACTGGTGCCGCGCCAACGGTGTCGACTTCATTCTCGGCGTGGCGTCCACCACCACATTGCGCAAGCATGTCGCGGACCTGGAAGTCAGCACGCACGCTGGCGCGTTTTGAAGCGTCGGCGAAGACGGACAAGGTCCGCAGGTTCAAGGAATTCTTTGACGGCGCCGGCAGCTGGAGCCGTGTCGAGCGCATCATCGCCCGGGTCGAGGGCGGCGCCCACGGCCCCGACACCCGCTTCATCTTCACCAACCTTGCCGGTGGCAAGGCCAAGGCGCTCTACGAGGATGTCTACTGCCGGCGCGGCGCTGCCGAGAACCACATCAAGTCGTGGAAGACGCATCTCGCCGCCGACCGCACCTCCGGCACAAGAGCGACGGCCAACCAGTTCCGGCTGTTCCTGCATGCCGGCGCCTACTGGCTCATGGGGGGCCTGCGCGCCCCAATGCCGAAACGCTCGAGCTTCGCAGTCGCCCAATTCGACACGCTGCGACTGCGCCTCATCAAGATCGCCGCGCGCGTGGTCGAGATGAAAACCCAGATCCGCCTGCACCTGCCGACCTCCTGCCCGGACCAGCGCATCCTGCGCATCGTGCTTGATCGGATCCCGCAGCTCGTGACGTAGCCGACGGGGCGCCAACGCCCCGAAACGAACCCGCCGACCGCAACCCGCAAACCCCCGCCTGCCATCACGACGGAGCAATCCCGGCGCCTGACGAGGCGCGTGGAAAAGCACCGCAACGGCGACCACAACGTCGCTTCAGGCCTTCAAAAGCTTATTGCCGTGCATCAAGGCGGCTAGAAGCGCGCCGGCAGCCTGGCGGGGGGCTTGGGGTTAGACTGCCGGCGCACGCCACTCATGAAGAGCGGCCCCTTTTTGCGGTTCCGACACCCATAGTCAACCCGGCAGCGTCTGGATGCCCGCTGTGCTCTTTTCAGAGCGGCTCGCGATGCCGGCCATGTCGGCCGATCCTGCCTAGGATGGTTGCGACTCTCGTCGGCCGAGTTGATGCTCCAGCCAGTATCGCCTTGCCGACCAGCATGAGTTCGCCGTTAGCAATCCATCGTCGCGAGCCGATGCTATCGTGCACGTGTCGCAGCACTCCGGGCGGCTATATCGCCGAAGACAGCATGACGAAGTTCCAACTTCCTGTTCGGCGAGCCCGTGTGCAGTTCCTGAATCGGACAGTGGACGAGAATTCTCTTGGCGGTACTGCGCCAGAAGGCATTCGCGTCCAACGGAATCAAGCGACGACTATCAGCCGCAAACTTCACATCACAAGAGCGGTCTTCCACCCATTGCAGATTATCCAACTGATCAGGCGGCGTCCGATATGTCCGACTCTGCCTCGAGAATTCCCACAGGTATGGACAGCGATCTCGCTATCCGATTCCGATAGCCCTTATTGTACTTTAGACCCCGCTCGATGTTTTGGATTTCCTGAGCGGCAAGCCCGCACGCGACCGCGAGGTCCTCGATTGAATACCCAAGGTGCTCACGATAAGCGCGGATGATGTGGGTCCCCTGCGACATAGCCGTCAAGACTGGCTCGGGAATGCGCGAATCCTTCATAAACATCTCCAAGAAGATGGGAGCGCCTGACAAATCGGGAGATTTCCTCCCCGACCCTGGCGCACACCCAGCAAATCAAAAAAATGGACGTCCATTCGGCCGGACCGGCCTCATCCATGGAATGGGCCACTTGAAATTGGCAGCCGGGTCGGAATATGGCGGCTCACCTGCTTCTGATCAAGTTCTAAGAACCTGCCCGCCACGAGATGGCCTGATCGGCTGTAGCGCATTCGACCTGCGATCCTACACGACTCATTCTCCCCGATGGCTTTCTTGAACAGCAACTCGAACTCTCACTGACGCCTCCAGTGGCTATTCGCGGCACCGTCCACCCAGCCTCGCGGACGCTGATACCTTCGACCAATTTCCACCGCCGATGCGAAGATGGACAAGCATCGCCACCTATAAAGGTTCACAATCACTCGACCGTGACCGATTTTGCGAGATTGCGCGGCTGGTCTACGTCTGTGCCCATGAAGAGCGCCGTGTGGTAGGCAAGAAGCTGTATCGGCAGCGAGAAGATCATCGGCGCGATAATCTCGTCGACAGCCGGCAACACGAGCGTGTGCATGGTGTTGAGTTTCGATGCGGCTGCCCCTTTTTCATCGGTGATGAGGATAATCCGCCCTCCACGGGCAGCCACTTCCTGCATGTTGGAGACGGTCTTGTCGAAAAAGCGATCATGGGGCGCGATGACGATCACTGGCATGTTGTCGTCTATCAATGCGATCGGACCGTGCTTCAATTCACCCGCCGCATAGCCCTCGGCATGGATGTAGGAAATCTCCTTGAGCTTCAGCGCACCTTCCATCGCTAGCGGGAAACTGGTGCCACGGCCGAGATACAGGACGTCACGACACTTTGACAGTTCGCGCGACAGGAACTCGATCTCCGGCTGGATGCTGTTGAGTACCTGGCCCATGACGCGCGGCACTTCGGCGAGGCTCCTGACGAGCGCCTGCAGCTCGTCTTCGGTTACGGTCCCGCGGGCTCTGGCGGCGCCGATGGCGAGTGCCGCTAGAACGGCAAGCTGGCAGGTAAACGCCTTGGTGGAGGCGACGCCGATCTCCGGTCCGGCAAGGATCGGGAAGACCGCATCGGCCTCCCGAGCGATGGTCGATTCGCAGGCATTGACGATAGCGCCAATTTTCAGCCCACGCTCCTTGCAGTACCTCAACGATGCGAGCGTATCGGCGGTTTCGCCGGACTGCGAAATGAAAAGAGCCGCCGACTGCGGCGACAACGGGATCTCGCGGTAACGGAATTCGGACGCAACGTCGATTTCAACCGTCAGGCGCGCATAGCGCTCGAACCAGTATTTTCCGATCAGTCCGGCGAGATAGGCGGTCCCGCAGGCCGAGATCGCCAAGCTCGGGATCCTGGCGAAATCGATGCCAGAAACCATGTCGGCGCGATTCTCTATGATGTTGCTATAGTGACGGAGAGCATGGGCGATGACTTCGGGCTGCTCGTAGATTTCCTTCTCCATGAAGTGGCGATGATTGCCCTTGCTGGCCAGATCGGCCGCGGCCGTGGAGGTATGGCGCGGACGCTCGACGGGATGGCCGTCGAAATCGAAGATATGGGCGCCCGAATTGCCGACAATGGCCCAGTCGCCCTCGATGAGATAGGTAATTTCATTGGTGAAGGGAGCAAGCGCGATCGCGTCGGAGCCCAGGAACATCTCGCCGTCGCCGTGACCGATCGCCAGCGGCGGTCCGTTGCGCGCCGCCATGATGGTCGACGGATCATCTTCGAAGAGGACGGCAAGCGCATAGGCGCCCCTGACGCGTTTCAGCATGGCACGCATCGCCTCTTGCCGCCTCATGCCCTCCCGGCGGTGTCTTGCCAAGAGATGCGCGATGACCTCGGTGTCGGTGTCGGTCTGGAACTCGGCGCCAGCCGCCGCCAATTCGTCCTTCAGCTCGGTGAAATTCTCGATGATGCCGTTATGGACGACGGCGACACCGTCGGTAAAGTGCGGGTGTGCATTGTGTTCCGTCGAGGCCCCATGGGTTGCCCAACGCGTGTGGCCGATGCCGATGTTGCCGCTCAGCGGCTCTTCCTTCAGTCTCCTCTCGAGATTGACGAGCTTGCCCTCGGCGCGCCGGCGGTGCAAGGCACCTTCGGTGATCGTCGCAACGCCGGCGGAATCATAGCCGCGATATTCCAAACGCTTCAATGCGTCGACCAACCGATCCGACACCGGCTGTTGCCCAACGATGCCAACAATCCCGCACATGTTCGTCTCCCCATTCTTGCCGGCAGCTTCAGCCCACGCGAGACGGATACCCATCCGGCCGCGTTCATTGGGGACCTTGTAGTAGTATTCGGTAATATTGGTACAATTGATTGTAGGGATAACTATCATCCACCCCATGGATGAGCCGCGTTTGTGGGCCCTGATCTAACTTCTCGTTGCGCCTGACGCCCTCATGCCCGAACGCAAGCCCACACCCCGCGGCACGAAGGAACAATCGGCCATGCGCGAACCATCCCGGCTACGCACCTGACCACGGACCGCCGCCGCTCGTGATCACGCGGTGATCGGCATGATCACAAGCACTGTAGTTAGGCAGCATCAGCGACGCATGATCGGCATCATCATCATCGGCAGCGTCGGCGCCGTCGGCATGATTCACGTGTTCGTCACGTTGATCATAATCATCGTCGCCGCCGATCAAGTTTAATGCCTGCCGCTGTTGACGCGGCTTTCGCCGGTAGAGTTTAGCCCGCGATGGCCTATCAATACGCTGTTGGTCGGCATGGCCGAAACCGAGAGTCAGGCGGCGCAGGCCACAGAGCACGTTCAGCGACCGTTTCAGTCAGCGCCGGCTTTGTCGGGGTTCGAAACGTCATCAGGATTCTCGGGGCATGAATGCACTATCACGAAAACGTTGGTTCTCAGTGCTTCGTCCGTATTACTCAAACCCGATTCCCGCTGCGGAAGAACTAGGCGCGTGTCACGTCTTGTACAAGGCACAATAGCAGTGAGAAATGGAGATTGATGCCTGCGCGTTTTCGAATAAGACAATCACCAAGCTGTCACCCGAATTACATCAGGAACTGTCTATAGCCGCCGCCCATCAGGTAGCGGCCACGTTGGATGGCGCGACGCACCTGATCGCGAAGATGGCTACCTGGATGAGACCAATCTTCTTCGACACGGCGTCTCCCGAACAGGGCAATGGCGATCTCCTGATGAGATGCTCCCGCAAGCGAGCCGTCCAAAGCCTGGAGCACGATACGCAGACGCGCTCCGCGGGGTTCCGGCGGAAAGCAAGCAGCTGCCAGGCGGCCGCAACCATTGATGTCGTTCAGGAACTGAAGGGCAGCGACATGGAACTTCAGGTGCTGCGGCTGCACGATCGCGTCGACATATAGCCGCAACGGGCGGAGAACGGATGCACCGGAAAGGACGATCTGCAGACTCCGGCAGTCCTCCCTCAGCAGCACGTGCTGCACGCCGGCAGGTGTCAGCAGGATGTCCTTGCAGCACGAGAGCGAAGAAAGATCAAGCGGTTCAAAATCGTGGTCGAGCCCAACCGGCTCCGCGGCCGCTCGTAGAATACGGGCGCAGTCGCGCGGATCCCAAAAGACCCTTGCCGACGTAGCGTCTGACTGTGGCGCGTCCGCGAAAAAGGAGGCTCCATTGTCTTAGGAAAGATGATCCTGTCGTCAACTCGATTATGTTCATGTCGGCCTGGGCTCCGACAATGCAGGCGGACGGTGCCATTTTGGCGTGGTCGCGCTGGAATTGTGGATTGCGCCGAAGAAACTCCCAGGCCCAGGCAGTGCGTGGCAATCGTCTGGCGTAGTGGTAAGCTTCGTGACGACGCCAGTCCGGCCAGCATACAAGACCGACCGTCGCTTCCTTGGGCAGACCAGCATCCTTCACGGCTCAGGTGTCCACAATGCCGACGGGCCTAGAACCGGTTGCCACAGTACCGGTCCGCTCAGACGTCCCCTGCTGCGGATGCGCAAAAGGCTCGCGCGGGAAATCTCGAGAAACCCGGCCACCGCCTCGGTTTTGCCGACGGACTTGGGTTGTCCGATGCGCGACAATGGCCACGTCGCGAGGCGAAGGATCCGTTCCATGCGCGTATCCGTCACCGTTACTATCCGGGTCAGATCCTTGGCCAAGCCGAACTCGATCATGCCCGCGAAGAGCTCGTAGGTTGCCTGGGCCAGTCCGCCCGCTGCCTTGGGCGCCGACGGAGGAAGATCGAGCGCGAAACGACTGCTCTCCCATATGTCGGAGGTCGAGGGCACGACGTCAGCACCCAGCAGCACCGGGAACGTGTCGCGCAACATTGTGGGTCCGGTGCTGGGCAAAAGACGCACGCAACCGCGAATTCGCCAGTCGGATCCCTTGAGGAGCAGATAGACAGGCTTCAGACCATCAAACGGGTCTGTTTCCATCTGGTCTTCGGTATCAACTTCCCAATCGAGCCTTTCCTTGAACACCCGAAACCTGAGCCCGTGCATCTCTTTGAGCTCGCTTGCGAACTCGTCGTAAAGGTCTGGTGTTATCAGCTGCATCATGGTCGCCTCCGTGCGGGATGTGTTCCCGCCATCGAAGGGCAAAGCCGGCAGCGATGCAGCCTGTAGAGGTTTACAGCTATCGTGGCCGACGAATCAGGATCTCGCCTGGCCGGAGGCAGCCAGTCGTGCAACGGCCTGGTTGATCGTTCGAACGCCAAGCTTTGCCTTGGCGTTTTCCAGATGAAAGGTCACGGTGCGCTTTGAGACGCCGAGAAGCTGGCTGATAACCCAAGCCGACTTGCCGCGCGCCGCCCATTTCAGGCACTCGAACTCCCGCGGGGTGAGCGTTACACCATCCACCACGCGATCGTCGGCGAGCCTGCGCCGGACATGGATATGAAAGTTGATGGCCACCAGCTGCAATGCTTTTTCGTAACGTGTCAGTGACCGCAACAGAGGCGGGCGGGACTCGTCGGAAGCAAAGGTCAGGGCAGCAAACCGGCCGCAATGATCATGCATGGATATCGTCAGGCCGCCGCGGATGCCAAACTCAGCCGCACTCTCCAGAATTTGTTGCTGCGAATTCGGCAGACAGTGCCGAGCGCGATCCACACCCCAATCAAAGGTATCCCAGCCTTGCAGCCCGCGCAGGATGACCGGATCAAGACTGTGGTACCGCTGTTGCAGATAACGTGATGTCCAGGATGAAGGATAGTTTGAGATCAATTGCGGGGCGTCGCCGGGGGCCGACGGGTAAGTGAAATAGGCGAATAGCGGAAAATCGAAGCCGGCTGCAGCGGATGCCATTGCCTCACGGAGATCGGCAGCATCAACACTTGCAGACAGTTGCTCGACGAAGTTCTCAAACACGCGATGCATTTGCGCTTTGCGTAACCTCCGTGATCGCTCGATGCCAGGCAGAGACCTTGTTTTAAACGATCCCGGACGGATACAGCGCGTGCCGAGAACCCCGTTAATCTGTTGAAACCCGTGATATTCTGACGTTGTCTATGAGCCGTGTGCCGCCGAGCCAGGCCGCGACAAGCAAGCGTGCAGGTCGGTCAAGGCTTGTCATGGGTCGCAAATCTGCCTCGTCGCGAAGTTCCAGGTATTCGACCTCGCGATAGCCCGCAGCCAGAATTGCTGCGCGCGCTTCGGCAAGCGTTGGCAGGACGGGCGAGCCGCGGGCAAGCCGCTCAGCCGTCTCGAGCAAGACCGATGGTAGCTTGGGGGCAACAGCACGCTCTACTGGCGAGAGCCGGACATTGCGCGATGATAGTGCAAGACCGTCGGCTTCGCGGACTGTCGGACAAGGAACAATGGTGATTGGAATATCCAGGTCCCGGGCCATACGCCTGACTAGCTGAAGCTGCTGAAAGTCCTTTTCGCCAAAGAAGCCGAAGTCAGCGCTGGTCTGCAGGAAGAGCTTGGCGACGACGGTCGCCACGCCATCGAAATGTCCCGGCCGGAAGGCACCGCACAGGCCCTCGCTGACACCGGACACCGAAACGGTCGTGGCGAAGGCCGCCGGATACATTTCCTCTGCATCCGGCGCATAAAGCAGGTGCGCGCCAAGCGGTGCCAGCTTGGCGGCATCCTCGTCCTCGGTGCTCGGATACGCGGCGAGATCGGCTTGGCTATCGAATTGCTTCGGGTTGACGAAGAGCGTCACGATCACCCGGTCGGCCTTCTCGAGTGCCGCGCGCACCAGGCTGAGATGGCCCTCATGCAGGACGCCCATCGTTGGCACCACGGCAATCCTCACGCCCTCGCGGCGCCATGCGGCGATGATTTGGCGAAGCTGGGGAACGCTCCTCACAATCGGCACGCTCACGCTGCTTCTCCGCTCTTGGTGGCGTCCGCGTCGGCGGGCTTGCGCGCATCGGCAAACACGTGCTCGGCGGCCGGAAACTGGCGCTCCTTCACTTCCCGCGCATAGGCCGCGATCGCAGCCGCAGCGGCCTCCCCCATTTCAGCATAGCGCTTGACGAATTTGGGCCGGAAGTCGCCGAAGAGGCCGAGCATGTCGTCGACGACGAGAATCTGGCCGTCACAGGCTGCCGAGGCACCGATGCCAATGGTCGGGATCGCCACCTCCCCGGTGATCCGGCGGGCGAGCGCCTCGGGAACCTTCTCCAGCACGACCGCAAAGGCGCCCGCTTCGCTCACCGCAAGCGCGTCGCGCCTGATGCGCTCGGCATCCCCGCCTCTGCCCTGCACACGGTAGCCACCGATGGTGTTGATCGCCTGCGGCGTCAAGCCGACATGGGCCATGACCGGCACGCCGCGCGCGGCGAGGAAGCCGATCGTCTCTGCCATCGTTTCGCCGCCTTCGAGCTTGACGGCCGCGCAGCCGGTCTCGGCCATGACGCGCGCGGCATTGCGGAAAGCCTGCTCGGGGCTTTCCTCGAAGGAACCGAACGGCAGATCGACGACCATCAGCGCCTGCTCGAGGCCACGGCGCACGGCCTGGCCGTGCGTGATCATCATCTCCAGCGTCACACCGAGCGTCGAGGGCAGGCCGTGGAGAACCATGCCGACGCTGTCGCCGACCAGCACCACATCGCAATGGGGATCGACAAGCCGGGCGACTGGCGTCGTGTAGGCGGTAAGGCAGACGAGCGGCGTCCCACCTTTGCGCGAACGAATATCCGGCGGTGTGATCGCCTTGGTGTCACCAAACGCACTCAATGGACCCTCCTTCCCCAACGTTACCAACCGCGGGTGTCGCGTTTGCCACATTTTTGTGCAAGTGCGAAGAGCTAAAAATGGCCGTGCAGCTGTGCGGTGTTGACGTGCGGACAGGCGCGCTTACACTTAAATCGATTCAGGCGCCCCCGAGCTGGCCAACCACTTTCGCGAACATGGACGATCAGGCAAAAGGACCCAGGAAAGACGGAGCCGCCGTCAAGGCCGACGAAGTCAAAGTGGACCTGATCGCCTTTGTCGTCGCCGTAAACGACAGTGAACCCTGTGTCCTCACCATCGGCCAGGCGGACACCCTTCCCTCCGGACCATTTGCGCTTGAGCACCGATCGCTGCAATCCGGTTTGAGGGGGTGGGTCGAGCAGCAGACCGGCCATCCGCTGGGGTACATTGAGCAACTCTACACCTTCGCGGATCGGGATCGCATCGGCGCCGAGCGCCAGCAGCGCGTCATCTCCATCAGCTATCTCGCCTTGACCCGCAAGGAACAGGCAGCTGGCTCGCCCAAGTGCGGCTGGCAGAGCTGGTATGAATATTTTCCATGGGAGGACCACCGCTCCGGCACGCCTCCGGTCGTGCTGGACGTTCTGCGACCGCGCCTGATTGAATGGGCAGACGGCGTCAGCGACGCGGCCACGCGACGTGAACGCTGGCAGCGGGCGACGATAGCCTTCGGCTTCGACGACCGCCTTTGGAACGAGGAACTCACGCTTCAACGCTATGAGTTAGTCTACGAAGCAGGCCTGGTCCAAGAGGCCGGAAGCGGACGGGACGCGACGCTGCCTCCCCTGGTGCCCAGCAAGTCTATGGTCGCCGATCATCGCCGCATCGTGGCGACCGGCATTGCGCGGCTGCGCTCCAAGATTAAATACCGGCCGGTCGTCTTTGAGCTGATGCCGCCGGTCTTCACGCTTTTGCAGCTGCAGCGAACCGTGGAGGCGCTTGCCGGCAGGCTCGTTCGTAAGCCGAACTTTCGCCGGCTGATCGAGCAGCAGGAGCTGGTCGAAGAGACCGGAGAGGCAACCGCGGAGACCGGCGGCCGGCCAGCGAAGCTTTACCGGTTCCGCCACGCCGTTCTCGACGAGAGGGTCATCGCCGGGACAAAATTGCCGCTGGCGCGGGGTTGACATCGCTTATACTCACAGCAAGAGTTATTTTCAACTAGAGTATAAGCTGGAGGGGTCGATGAGCGCCATGCTGCCTGCGACCGCGTTTCTCTACGAGCGCGTCCGACGAGTGATCCCGCCGATCGAATGGCCGGCTTTCGTCGAGGATATCGAGGCGATCCTTGCACTGAAGCGCGAGCGCAACGCCATCATCCTGGCGCACAACTATCAGACCCCCGAGATCTTCCATTGCGTGGCCGACATCGTCGGCGACAGCTTGGCACTGGCCCGCACGGCTGCGACGATCGAGGCGCAAGTCATCGTGCTGGCCGGCGTACATTTCATGGCCGAAACGGCCAAGCTGCTCAATCCGCAAAAGACGGTGCTCATTCCCGACCTGCGGGCAGGCTGTTCGTTGGCGGAATCGATCACGGCAGAAGACGTGCGCTTGATGCGCCAGCGTTATCCCGGCGTGCCGATCATCACTTATGTCAACACGTCGGCCGAAGTGAAAGCCGAGTCGGATATCTGCTGTACATCCGGCAACGCCAAGGCGGTCGTCCAATCCCTTGGCGTTCCCCAGGTGATCATGTTGCCGGACGAATATCTGGCCCAGAATATCGCCGCCCAGACCGATGTGCAGATCATCGCCTGGAAAGGGCATTGCGAGGTGCATGAGCGCTTTACACCGGCCGACATCCGCGAGTTGCGCGAAAGCCATCCCGGCGTGATCGTGCTCGCGCATCCCGAATGCCCGCCCGACGTCGTGGCTGAAGCAGATTTTTCCGGCTCGACCGCTGCCATGTCCGACTATGTCGAAAGGCAAAGGCCGGCACGTGTCGTGCTGATGACGGAATGTTCGATGAGCGACAACGTCGCGTTAGCGCACCCAGAGGTCGAGTTCATCCGGCCCTGCAATTTGTGCCCGCACATGAAGCGGATCACGCTTGCCAACATCCGCATGGCGCTCGAGCAGAACCACCATATCGTAACCATCGAACCCGGGATCGCCGGGCGCGCGCGGCTTGCGGTCGAACGGATGCTGGCAATTTGAGCGCCGATGTCCGCAGCTTCTTCGGGCGGCCCATCATCATCGGCGGCGGCATCGCCGGACTGATGACCGCGCTTCAACTGGCGCCGGAGCCGGTGCTGCTTCTGTCCAGGACGCTGCTGGGAGCTGACAATTCGAGCACGTGGGCACAGGGTGGTCTGGCTGCAAGTTTCGGCGAAGACGACGATCCGGCACTGCACCTGGCCGATACGCTTGCCGCCGGGGATGGTCTCTGCGACAGAGACGTGGCGAGCCGCATCCTCCAAGCCGCGCCCAAGGCGATAGAGGGGCTTGCGGGCTTTGGGGTTCCCTTCGACCGTACGCCGAAAGGATCACTGTGCCTCGGATTGGAGGCCGCACACAGCCGACGTCGCATCGTTCATGCGCATGGTGACGGCACCGGGCGTGAGATCATGCGTGCCCTGATCGCGGCTGTGCGTTCCACTCCCTCGATTGTTGTCGTGGAGGGCGTGGAAGCGCGCCGGCTGGCGGTGCGAGAGAATGCGATCCGAGGCGTCTGGGCGAGCGGTTCGATAGGACCTGTCTTCTTCGGCTCACGGCGGGTCGTCCTCGCCACCGGTGGGATCGGGGGACTGTTTCTCGACACCACGAATCCTTCGGGCAGTTGTGGACAGGGCCTGGCGCTTGCGGCCCGCGCTGGAGCTGTCCTTGCCGACCTCGAGTTCATCCAGTTCCACCCGACCGCGCTTGACGGCCCGGAACGCCCTATGGTGCTGCTCAGCGAGGCCGTCCGCGGCGAAGGTGCTGCCCTGATCGACGAAACCGGCCAAGCTTTTCTCCAGAGCGTGCCAGGGGCGGAACTTGCGCCTCGTGATGTCTTGGCGCGCGCCGTCTGGAACCATCTTGCCAACGGCCACCGTGTTTTTCTAGACGCGCGGCAACGGCCTGGCCCGGAATTTGCTCGACACTTCCCGACAATCGCATCAGCCTGTCGTGGAGCCGGCATCAATCCCGCGCGCGATCTCATCCCCATTCGTCCGGCCCAACACTACCACATGGGTGGCGTTGCCGTGGACGGCTCCGGTAGGACCTCCGTCAAGGGGTTGTGGGCCTGCGGCGAAGTCGCTTCGACAGGACTGCATGGCGCCAACAGGCTCGCCAGCAATTCCTTGACCGAGGCCGTCGTGTGCGCGCGCTGGGTCGCTGAAAGTGTCGCCGGAACGCCTGCTCGCAGAACAAAGCCTGCGTTTGCGGACGTTTACCCATCGCCCGGTCCGACACCCGTGCGTGTTTTCCTGTCGCGCGCACTCGGCATCGTCCGGGATGGTGAAGGTTTGAAAGCAGCCGCACGTGCCTTATTGCCGCTCGCCGAAAGCAAGGACGCGGCCTCGGATGCGGCGGCTGTCGGGCTAATGATCGCGGTTGCCGCCTTGTTGCGCCAAGAAAGCCGCGGCGCTCATTACCGGACAGATTTTCCTCATCATGCGACTGTCGCCCGACGGTCCGAAATCACCCTCGAAGCCGCCTTGGCCGCTGCGCGGGAACTCGGACACTCGCCAAGCCTCGAAGGGGCAAAGTGATGACGTTCTCACCGCTTCCCACGATCATGCTTGAGCCGCTTGTAAGGGCAGCTCTTCTTGAAGACCTTGGCAGAGCCGGCGACTTGACCACGGAGGCCATCGTCCCGAAGGAACACCAAGCGGGAACCGTGCTGGCGGCGCGCCAGTCCGGAGTTGTCGCCGGCCTCGATCTGGCGATGCTCGCTTTCCGCTTGATTGATCCTGATGTCGAAATCTCGGTGGAGCGGGCAGACGGCTCCAATGTCATGGATGGAGAGGTCATTGCATCAGTGGTTGGCCCTGCCCGGGCCATTCTCACAGCCGAACGGACGGCACTCAATTTTTTGTGCCATCTGAGCGGCATCGCTACAGCAACGGCATCGATCGTCGCTGCGGTTCGTGGATATGGCGCGAAGATCGTCTGCACGCGCAAGACGACGCCCGGATTGCGGGCAGTCGAAAAATATGCCGTGCGCGCAGGTGGCGGATCCAATCACCGCTTCGGCCTCGACGACGCAATTCTGATCAAGGACAACCACATCGCCATCGCAGGCGGCGTTCGCCCGGCGCTGGAGCGAGCACGAAGACGGGCCGGTCATCTCGTCAAGATCGAAGTCGAGGTCGATACGCTGGCCCAGTTGGAGGAGGTACTTGGCTTCGCTCCCGATGCGGTTCTGCTCGACAACATGTCCCTCGCCGATCTTCGCCGCGCCGTCGCAATCGTTGGCGGCCGTGCTATCACCGAGGCTTCTGGCGGGATCGCATCCGATACAGCGCGAGCGATTGCCGCGACCGGCGTTGATCTGATTTCAGTCGGCCGACTGACCCACAGCGCGCCGATCCTGGATATCGGCCTCGACTATTGGGGCTCATGATTGCCTGAGGAACGAACAGGATCGAATCAACTGTCCTTTCCGATCGTCATCAATCAGACAGCAAAGCAAGGCAGAACCGGAGGAACAGCATGGACATGCAAACAGCCAGTCCAACGCAGACATCGCCACAGGCTCAATCCCGTGACCCTGTAGCGTGGACCCTGGAGAAGGCTCGGGCACTTCACTATGCCCCCTTCAACAATCTCCTCTTCCTCGCGCAAACCGTGCACCGCCAGAATTTCGATCCCAACAAGGTCCAGCTCAGCCGGCTGCTCAGCATCAAGACAGGCGGATGCCCGGAGGATTGCGGCTATTGTAGCCAGTCGGCGCATCACGAGACCGGCCTGAAGGCGTCGAAGCTGATGGAGGTCAGGCGCGTCGTCGCCGAGGCGAAGAAAGCGCGTGACGCCGGCGCCACCCGCTATTGCATGGGCGCGGCCTGGCGAAACCCCAAGGCGCGCGACATGGATGCGGTCGTGGCGATGGTCGAAGGCGTCAAGGCGCTGGGCATGGAAACCTGCATGACGCTCGGCATGCTCGATCTTGAGCAGGCGGCTCGTCTGAAACAGGCAGGCCTCGACTATTACAACCACAACATCGATACGTCGGAACGCTACTACAGCGAGATCATCAGCACGCGCAGCTTTGCCGAGCGGCTCGAGACGCTCGAGCACGTTCGCCAATCCGGCATCAAGGTCTGCTGCGGCGGCATTGTCGGCATGGGCGAGGAGCCGGTGGACCGGATCGGCATGCTGGTGACGCTGGCCAATCTGCCGGAACATCCGCAAAGCGTTCCGATCAACATGCTCATTCCGATCGCCGGCACCCCGCTTGCCGACGCCAAGCCGATCGAGCCGATCGAATTCGTACGCGTGATCGCGCTGGCGCGCATCATGATGCCGAAATCGCATATCCGTCTTTCCGCCGGCCGTACCGCCATGACCGACGAGATGCAGGCGCTGTGCTTTTTTGCCGGCGCCAACTCGATCTTCGTCGGCGACACGCTGCTGACGGCGGACAATCCCGGTGAGGACAAGGATACCCTGCTGTTCCGGCGCCTTGGCATCGAGCCGATGGAACTCGAGGCGCAATGAACGGGGCACCGCTTGCCCGCTATGAGGCGACCTTGCAGGGACTGGCGCGCAAGGACCGGCTGCGGACGCTGAAGCCGCGCGCCGGGCGCGACTTCTCGTCGAACGACTATCTCGGACTTGCCGCCTCCAAAAGACTTGGCGAAGCGGTTGCGGCGGCGATTGCGCGGGGCACGTCGGTTGGCGCCACCGGGTCGCGGCTGTTGCGCGGCAATGCACCGGAACACGAGCAGCTCGAGGCAGACGCGGCGGCATTCTTTGGAGCCGACCGCGCGCTGTTCTTCGGCAGCGGCTACATCGCCAACTTCGCTCTGCTGACTGCGCTGCCGCAGAAGGGCGACCTTTTGGTCCTCGATGAGCTCGCCCATGCCAGCATGCATGAGGGGGCACAGGCCGGACGTGCCGAGTTCAAGCTGGCCGCGCACAACGACGTCGATGCTGTCGAGGACGCGATCAAGCGTTGGCGCGCCGAAGGCGGCATGGGATGCGTCTGGATTGCGGTGGAAAGCCTATACAGCATGGATGGCGACTGCGCGCCTTTGGATAGCCTGGCCGCGCTTGCCGATCGGCACAACGCATTCATCGTCATTGACGAGGCGCACGCGACCGGCGTCTGGGGACCGGACGGCCGGGGGCTGGCCGCCGCTTTCGAGGGCCGCGACAACATCGTCGCGCTCCACACCTGCGGCAAGGCGCTCGGCGCATCTGGTGGGCTCGTGACCGGGCCGAGGACACTGTGCCAGTATCTGATCAACCGTTGCCGGCCATTCATCTACGCCACCGCGCCCTCGCCGCTGATGGCGGTCGCGGCGCGCGAAGCGCTCGCAATGCTCGCCGACGAGCCTATGCGGCGTTTTCAGCTGCATGAACGCGTCGCCCTCGCAGGCCGCCAATTGGTCGATCGCTGCGGCGTCACGCCCAGCGGCTCGCAAATCCAGCCATTTGTCATCGGCGATGTCAGGCGCACCATGGCAGTCTCGGCGCGCCTGCAGGCCCGCGGCTTCGACATACGCGGCATTCGTCCGCCGACCGTGCCCGAGGGCACGTCGCGGCTGCGCATCTCACTGACGCTCAATATCGGCGAAGCCGACATTTCCGCCATGGTCGAGGCGCTCGTCGAGGTGTTGGCCCAGACATGACCGGAGGCGACATGACCAAGCGCATCGTCATCACCGGAACAGACACCGGAATTGGCAAGACGGTGTTTTCGGCCGGGCTTGCCGGCCTGCTTGACGGTTTCTACTGGAAGCCGGTGCAATCGGGCCTCGACGGCGAGACCGACAGCGAGGCGGTTGCGCGACTTGCCGGGCTGCCGTCGGGGCGCGTGCTGCCGGAAGCCTACCGCTTGAAGAGCCCGCTGTCGCCGCATCGTTCGGCCGAAATCGACGACGTTTCGATCGAGGCTGCCGATCTTTCGTTTCCGGTCCTGCCGACACCGCTCGTCATCGAAGGCGCCGGCGGGCTGATGGTGCCGCTGAACCGCCGGACAAGGTTCATCGACATATTCGAGCAATGGCAGTTGCCGGTCATTCTGTGCGCCCGCACCGCGCTCGGAACAATCAATCACACCCTGCTGTCGATCGAGGCCCTGCGGGCGCGCGCTATCCCGCTGGCTGGCATCGCCTTCATCGGCGATGAGATGACCGATACGCAACGGACGATCGTGGAATTCGGCGACGTGCCGCAACTCGGCAGGCTGCCGCACCTCGATCCGCTGACGGACAAAACGCTGAGACAAGCGATGATTGCCGGCTTCGACCTCGCTTTGATTGCCGGAGGCGGATGATGCCGCAATCCCGTGTGTGGCATCCCTTCACCCAGCACGCGCTCGAGCCGGCGATCCCTGAAATCGTCCTGACTGAAGGCGCGTATCTCCACAAACCCAATGGCGCGCGCATTCTGGACGCCATTTCCTCCTGGTGGGTCGTCACCCATGGCCACCGCCATCCCCGCATTATAAAGGCGATCGAGACGACCGCCTCGAGCCTCGACCAGATCATCTTCGCAGGTTTCACGCACGAGCCTGCCGAATGCTTGGCCAAGGCGCTTGTCGGGCTCGCTCCCGCCGGACTCGACTGGGTGTTCTATTCCGACAGCGGCTCGACCAGCGTCGAAGTCGCGCTGAAGATGGCGCTCGGCTATTTCCGCAACATCGGCGCGCCGCGCTCGCGCATCGTCGTCATGGAGCACAGCTATCACGGCGACACGATCGGCACGATGAGCGTCGGTGCCCGTGGCGTGTTCAACGCCGCCTACGAACCCTTGCTGTTCGAGGTCGACACCATTCCCTTCCCGGCCGCCGGGCGCGAGCAGGAAACACTGGATCGGTTCGAGGCCGTCAGCCGCGACCGGCGCGCCGCCGCGCTGATCGTCGAACCGCTCGTGCTTGGCGCCGGCGGCATGCGGATGTATCCGGCCTCGGTTCTGACCGGACTGAAGAAGATTGCCGAAGCCTCCGGCACGCTGCTGATCGCCGACGAGGTGATGACCGGCTGGGGACGCACCGGGAGCATGTTCGCCTGCGAGCAGGCATCGATCTCTCCTGATATCCTTTGCACCTCGAAAGGCTTGACCGGTGGCACCATCCCGCTCGCGGCCACGCTCGCCACCGATGCCATCTTCCAGGCCCACTATTCCGACGATCGGAAGAAGACTTTTTTCCACTCGAGTTCCTACACGGCCAATCCGATCGCCTGCGCGGCAGCACTCGCCAATGTCGAGATCTGGCGTGACGAGCCGGTGGCCGAGCGGATCGCCACCCTGAGCGCGAGGCAGGCCGCCGGGTTTCGACGCTTTCGCGACAATGCCAACTTCATCGACAGCCGCGCGATCGGCACGATCCTGGCTCTCGACCTGCGCGCCGGCTCTGCCGGCTATCTGGCCGAGATCGGACCTAAGCTGCGGGCCTTTTTCCTCGAGCTCGGCCTGCTTGTGCGCCCGCTCGGCAATGTCCTTTATCTCCTGCCGCCCTATTGCGTCACCGGCGACGAGCTCGATCGGCTCCATGACGCGATCGAGGAGGCCGGCGAACGCTTCGGTTCGAGCCCATGAGCAGGTTGTCGCGCCTTCTCGGGTTTGGCCATCATGCGCCTGGCCGAAAGGTGGCGAATGCCGAGATCGAGAGCGATCTCGGCCTCGAACCGGGCTGGATCGAGCGGCGTACTGGAATCCGGTCGCGCTTCTGGGCAACAAACGAAGACACGCTGTCTGGTCTTGCTGCGCAGGCCGGGGCCATGGCGCTGGCCAGCGCCGGCATTGCGCGCCACGACATCGGTCTGCTGCTGCTTGCCACCTCGACGCCCGATCACCTCCTGCCGCCCAGCGCGCCCCTGGTCGCACATCGGCTGGGGCTCGGCCGCGCCGGCGCTGTCGATCTGACCGGCGCCTGCGCCGGCTTCATCTATGCGCTGATGTTTGCGGACGGATTTACCCGCCTGCACGGCAAAGCGAGCCTTGTTATCGCCGCCAATATCCTCAGCCGCCGCATCAATCCCTCTGAGCGCGCCAGCGCCGTGCTGTTTGCCGATGCCGCCGGCGCCCTCGTGATCGGTCCCTCCGAGGATACTGATCGGGGGATTCTCGGTGCCTCTGTGGATTCGGACGGCTCGCGATACGGGCTGATCCAGATTCCCGCAGGGGGAAGCAACAAGCCGTTCCACGGTGACCTCGACCTCGCGCAAACCCGAATGACGATGACCGACGGCCGCGAAGTGTTCGCAAAGGCCGTCGAGATGATGACCGATTGCTCGATAAGCGCGCTAGCCGCTGCCGGAGTGCGACCACAGGATGTCGACCGGTTCGTGCCGCATCAGGCCAATGCTCGCATTTTCGATGCGGTCGGGCGAAACCTCGGCGTTGCCGATCACCTGATCGTCAAGACGATCGCCGAATATGGCAACTCTTCCGCCGCGACGATCCCGCTCTCACTGTCGCTCGCCAATCAAGCGGAGCCGTTTCGGCCGGGCGAGAAAATACTCCTGGCGGCGGCAGGTGCGGGACTCAGCGGCGGGGCGCTCGTCGTCGGGATTTAGCCCAGCGAAGCTGCTCAACATCAGGACTGACTTTGTGAGATGAATAGGACAACGGGACCAATGCGAAAATAGTCGCCGGCAAGCTGCACGGCATCCACGTCACCGAGCAAAGCTCAACTACCACGGTTCGATACTGCTCGACCCTGACCACGCGAAGAACCCGGGATCCTGCCAATGGATTCGTGGAGACATGGAGCAAGACTTCCGGCGCGCGAATCTCGACCTATGTCATCCTCGGCGAGCGCGGCTCTCGATGCTGCATCCTCAACGGCGCGGCCGCCCGGAACCTGCCAGTCCACTCCATCCATCTGGACGAAGCGCACATTCCTGTCTGAAGCCGCGGATCGTTACGTTCGTCATCAACAATGTCGTCGGCTTCTCGCCGATGGCAATGCGCTGACGCGGACGGCGTTGACGATTACATCGGCAGGGGCGCTTCAGCAGAACTTTCGCCGGTTGATGGAGCAGCAGGAACTGGTGGAGGAGACCGGCGAAAGTGCATTTGATACCGGCGGTCGGCCGGCGAAGCTTTATCGCTTCCGCCACCATGTCCTCGACGAAACGGAGGTCGCCCGGACAAAATTGCCGCTGGCGCGGGCTTGACATCCTTTATACTCAACGTAGAAATATCCCTTATAATCAATTCGATTATAACGAGAAATTCATTCGCACCGTCCGAACCCACGGTCTCGCTCGGGAAGCCCGTATGAGTTGATCGAAGTGATCTTGGAAATGAAACGCCCGAGGACGGGCTTTCAACCTTTGTCGTGAAGGAGGTGCCGCGCGTCTGGGCCAATGCCTTGCGGCAACGGTGAAGGATGTATACCGCCAGTAAACGCGTGCGTCAAAGTCGCTATCGAATGTACAGTTCGTCTAAATGTGCGATACGTTCGATTTGTGCAAGTAACACTTGGAAAAGTGTTGCATAAAAGAAACGTCCAATTACATAAAGCAGGCAAGCTAAACTTTAAACTTGCACAAATGAGCGTGAGGCGCCCTGTTCCATGGCGCCTTTTTTACGGATTATCATTAGACTCTCTCCCGGGGGAACTGTGGGTGAAGAAACAACGCATCGTCCTGCTGGCAGCTGTTTTGGCGTCTGCCTTTGGCTTTTTTTTGCTGATCCTGATCCTGCAGATGGTCAGTTTTTTGGTTGACTAGGCACGCGCAAGCGGGATGGATCGCGCAGAGACACGCGGAAGTTTCTTTCGCCATCGAAACCCCGACGACCTGATGGGGAGTCGCGCCAGCAGGGTGGGAGCCACGTCCAGTGCCACCGACCATGCGAGATGCCGATTGTTGGCGCGTCTGTCAGTTCGCGCGGCCATATTCATTCTGGTGCCGATCTGTTGCCTTTTCTGCTTTTCCCATGCGTTTTAGGCCGAGCCAATTTGTGAAGCGGGCGGTCAATGGATCTGCGCCTCGCGATTGCCTGCCGTTGCCTGATTGATCTGGGCGGGATAATCCGAGAGCGAACGCTGCAACCGCGGTTCGAATTGCGCGAAGTTGAACCGGACTTCATCCGCGGTCAGGAACTGGTGGGTTGCGCCGGGAAAGCCGGCGACCATCACAAGGTCGCCTTCCTTGACGCCTTCACAGGCTATGGGTAGCCAACTCTTCGGCCGGTAAGGCACATTGTCGCGCGCATATGGCCGGGAGGAACCATCAGGAGCGACATAGGCGCGATAAAAGCCGAAGTGGCCCGTGTGGCGCAGCCACATCCAGTTGTCCGTTGGCCGCCGAAGTTGCCGATGCCGAGCGCGGGCGCATAGACGAGGCGCACGTCCTCGATTTCGAGCTTCTGCTGGAGATAGTAGGAGGCGCCGCCATAATAGGCCCCTACGTCGCAGCGGCGATTGGGCTATCCTTCACATGCGGCGATCAGGGCCTTGCGGTTCGTGGCGAGCCGCTCATAGCGGGCAAACCCATTCAGCTTGTCCGAGACGCCCTTGAGCATTTCGGCGGTCACATCCCGCATGTCCTCGATCACATGGATTCGGCTGCCTGGCGCCGCGGGCAATTCTTCACCCAGGGCTCTTCGCCAGAAAGCCGTCTGTGAGATAGTCCTGGCCCTCCTTGCTGCGGTATTGGATGGATTCGAACACGCAGTGATGATTGGTTGCGACCAGCCCTTGTGGACTGACGAACGAGGCGGAGCATCCGCCCAGTGATACGATCGCGTTGAGCGGGTCAGCGTACAGACGGCCGCATGGCCGCGCCCACTTCCGCAGTCTGGCCCGGCATCCACATACCTTCGTCCGCCGACGTAGCCGTGACCGTCCAGAGCAAGCCGATGGCAGTTGCTTTGGCCAAACATTTCAAATTCGAGTTCATGCTGACTGTCGCTCTCATCTTGCCTCCTGTTCTCCGCAGATTGGATTGGTGACTATCGGGATGGCCGGAGTCCTGGCGCCCACGCGGCGGCCAACACCGTAAACACCGAGTGGACCCGTTAACCGCAAGAGTCCTGATGGCGCTCACCTCTCATATTTGTCGCGCGCAACGTTTGCGGATCATCCGCTGCACCAATCGTGCCAAATGAATAAAGCCTTCAGTTACAAATGGTGAGCCGCCCCATCCATGTCCGATCTCCGACGTCTTTCACGGAAAGGGCTCGGTGCTTCCACGCTCGTTTGCTCTTCGCCCGTCCCTCTTCCGTCTTGACTAGCAGGAGCCTACGGCCTATCTCACTGCCGCGTTAGCACTCGCTTCTGGTGAGTGCTAACCACGCTCCGGCAACGGAGAACCGTTCAACATCCGCACCAGGGAAATCCAAAAATGGCAAAGTCGAATTTCCGGCCGCTGCATGACCGCGTGGTCGTTCGCCGGGTCGAATCCGAATCCAAGACCGCGGGCGGGATCATCATCCCCGATACGGCTAAGGAAAAGCCGCAGGAAGGCGAGATCATCGCCGTCGGTTCCGGCGCCCGCGACGAAGCCGGCAAGCTCGTCCCGCTGGACGTCAAGGCCGGCGACCGCATCCTGTTCGGCAAGTGGTCGGGCACCGAAGTCAAGCTCAATGGCGAAGACCTTCTGATCATGAAGGAATCCGACATCATGGGCATCATCGGCTGAATATCGGCCTCACCCTCATTTAAATCTTCGGGCTCAATCCAAGCCCCTGCCAGGAGCTAAAAATGGC
>NZ_JAMYQV010000023.1:0-106809 GCF_040321065.1 Mesorhizobium sp. M0563 | reverse complement strand
CCATCAGCCATCGCATCAAGAAATGCGCCTGGAACGACGACTATCTCATCAATGCCATCACTCATATGCGATAGCCCTGCCCCTCAAGGGGGGAGATCAGGTGCGCTGCGCTAGCCTTGCGCTTTCCACGGCAATGCCGAGCAGCGCCTGGCGTGCCAGCGCGATCGACAGATCGGGCCGCCGGCGCGTTTGCAGCACCGCCGTCTGCAAGCGGGTCAGGGCGCGGCCGAGCGCCTCGCTGCTCCAGCGTTCGAGGGCTTTCTCGACCAGCTTGCGCCTGGAGAAAAACACCGGCGGGCGCGCCGCGGCTACGACCGAAGCGGCATTGCGGCCGCCGGCGTCCATCAGGCCGCGCATCGCCTGGATCGTCTGCAACTGCCGCATCGCCGATGAAAGCACCAGGAAGGGCTGGCCGCCGGACTGGCAATGGCGGGTGAAAGCGCTGTCGAAGTCGGCGATCCTGCCTTCGAGCAGGGCGTCGACGGCCGCATCGAAGGAGAGGCCGGAGACATCGCCGGATGTCGCCTTGACGTCGTCGAGGCCGATTTCGGCCTGGCCATGCGCATAAAGCACCAGCTTTTCGATCTCGCCGCGCGAGGCCAGCCGGTCGCCGCCGAGGTTGCGGCGCAGCGCCTGCCGCGCCTCCAGCGTCATCGACATGCCAGCCTTGCGCAGTTCGTCGTCGATGACCGTGTCAATGTCCCTGGCTTCATCGGCGTAGCAAGGCAGAGCCATGGCATTGTCCGCCGCCTCCACCACGGCGCGCAGGCCGACGCCCTTCTTCAGGTCGCCGGCCTCGATCAGGATAATGGCATCGCGCGGCGGCTCGGCGGTCAGCGCCCTGACGTCGTCGGCAAGCGCCTTCTGAGCGCCGGCGTTGCGCACCCATAGCAGGCGCCGCTCCGAAAACATCGGCACGGTGCGCGCCTCGTCGAGCAGGCGGCCCTCGTCGCGATCGACCTCCGATCCGTCCAGCCTGACCACCGAGAACGGATCGTCGAGCGGCAGGCCGGTCCTGGCGGCAAAGGCCTTTGCCCGCTCGGCAACCAGCCCGCGATCGGGACCGTAAAGCAGCACGATCGAGACGCGCGGATCCGGCTTCGCGAGCCATGAATCGACCTCGTATGCTTTCTTCTGTGCCATGGTGTTGTGGTTAGCATGGCGAGAGCTCCGGGTGAACCACAGGCGCCGGCCTGCTAGTTCTTGTCCTCGGGGGATTGCAGGATGCTATCAGGCTTGAACGAAGTATCGGCAGCACCGAGGCGTTCATAGTCCGTCATTGCCGCGTCAAGCGATTTGTCTTTCTCGACCGACCACAAAGTCACTGAGGCCAGATAATTTGTGAAGGCGTTCTGCTCTCTTGCGAAAATGGCGGCCAAACGCGAGTCGTTTTGGAAAAAGCCACCGTCATCACACGCATCATGTCTTTTGATGCCTGGCTCTTGGGGCACCCATATTTCCGGCATGCAGCGACAATCATGATATTCTCGGGGCGACCTGGAGCCACCGCACCCGCGAATTTCCCATAACAAGGCCGATACGGATTGCGTCCGCCGCGATGCCGTCACGGCTGGTTCGAAGATTTTCCAGAATATGATCTATGTAGGACAAGTCTCCTGTCGCCATATAGGCGCCAAGCAGCAGATCATTGTCCAACGGGACAAAGAGGGGTGTCAACGTTTTCAAAGGCATGGCACCGGGGGATGCTGCATCCTCCAGCTTTCGGCTCGACGCGAAACGCCGCGCTCCGTGAGACCAGCCTTGTGCAGAGCGGCCAGATAAAGGTCAGCCGCGCGATCGGAGGGCACGCCATCCAGCAGTTTTCGTCGCATCTCCGGCGAGCCGTCGAACAATGCAGCGAAAAACCCGGTTATCGTTCCGTTTTCAGCGCTGGACGGAGCTTGATCCAAGGTTGTGATAAGCCGGTCAATGCAGGCAGCATCCCTCGTGCGATAGTACGTGCCGATGCAATCGTCCGACTGAGCGAAAGCTGGTCGACCGGATCCAACCAGAAAAGCTACAATCGCCAAAGCGACGACGGCCCTCGATCTGCCTTGCATTCCCGCCTCTCTCACAACGATGCCGTCAGGATAAGGTCCTGAATGGTAGGCGCAACTTGAATCGCTGGATGTGCGGGCTCGTCAAAGGCAAGCTCACCCCGGGACATATCGTCTGTTGCGGCAATCGTCGGCAAATTTCTGCTAAGTTGCGTGCTGCCGTCCAACATCGATAAGAAATTTCGCAGACACATCTTCATCTTGTGCGCTGCAGGCTGCATCGGCGGGAGCCGAAGGACCGAAGCCCTGCCCGACGAATTGGCACTGGTCCGGCGGTGTGCAAATATCTTGGCCGGGCAACAGTGGAGGACCGAGATCATGGCCGATGCCGGAATGTTGCGCTTCCATGTTCCGGAGCCGGAGGTGCGGCCGGGCGGCACGCCGGATTTTTCAGACGTGACCATCCCCAAGGCCGGCTCGGTGCCGCGCCCCGAGATCGACGTCGATCCGCGCACCATCCGCGATCTGGCGTTCTCGATCATTCGTGTGCTCAACCGCGCCGGCGAGGCGGTCGGACCGTGGGCCGGCCTGCTTTCCGACGAGGAACTGCTGGAAGGGTTGCGCCATATGGTGACGCTGCGCAGCTTCGATGCGCGCATGCAGATGGCGCAGCGCCAGGGCAAGACCTCCTTCTACATGCAGCATCTCGGCGAAGAGGCGGTGAGCTGCGCCTTCCGCAAGGCGCTGGCGCCGGGCGACATGAATTTTCCGACCTATCGGCAGGCCGGCCTGCTCATCGCCGACGGCTATCCGATGGTCACGATGATGAACCAGATCTATTCGAACGAGGCCGATCCGCTGAAGGGCCGGCAGCTGCCGATCATGTATTCGTCGAAAGAGCACGGCTTCTTCTCGATCTCCGGCAATCTGGCGACGCAGTACATCCAGGCGGTCGGCTGGGCGATGGCTTCGGCGATCAGCAATGACCAGAAGATCGCCGCCGCCTGGATCGGCGACGGCTCGACCGCCGAGTCCGACTTCCATTCGGCGCTGGTGTTCGCCTCGACCTACAAGGCGCCGGTCGTGCTCAACGTCGTCAACAACCAGTGGGCGATTTCGACCTTCCAGGGGATCGCCCGGGGCGGCTCCGGCACTTTTGCTGCCCGCGGACTGGGCTTCGGCATCCCGTCGCTGCGCGTCGACGGCAACGACTATCTCGCCGTCCATGCGGTGGCCAAATGGGCGGCGGAGCGGGCGCGCAACAATCTCGGGCCGACGCTGGTCGAATATGTCACTTACCGCGTCGGCGCCCATTCCAGCTCCGATGACCCGTCGGCCTACCGGCCGAAGGCCGAGTCCGACGCGTGGCCGCTCGGCGACCCGATCGTCAGGCTGAAGAACCACCTCATCCAGCGCGGCGTCTGGTCGGACGAACGCCACGCCCAGGCCGAGGCGGAAATCCTCGACACGGTGATTTCGGCGCAGCGGGAGGCCGAGCGCCACGGCACGCTGCATGCCGGCGGCAAGCCCTCGGCGCGCGATATGTTCGAGGGCGTCTATGCCGAGATGCCGCCGCACCTCAGGCGCCAGCGCCAGCAGGCGGGAGTCTAACCATGCCGCGACGGACCATGATCGAGGCAATCCGCGACGCCATGGACGTGTCGATGGCGCGCGACGAGCGTGTCATCGTCTTCGGCGAAGATGTCGGCTTCTTCGGCGGCGTCTTCCGCTGTACGCAAGGCCTGCAGGCGAAATACGGCAAGAGCCGCTGCTTCGATGCGCCGATCAGCGAATCCGGCATTGTCGGCGCGGCCATCGGCATGGCCGCCTACGGGCTGAAGCCTTGCGTCGAGGTGCAGTTTGCCGACTATGTTTATCCGGCCTATGACCAGATCGTCTCGGAAGCGGCGCGGCTGCGCTATCGATCGAACGGCGACTTCACCTGCCCGATCGTGGTCAGGATGCCCACCGGCGGCGGCATTTTTGGTGGCCAGACCCACAGCCAGAGCCCGGAGGCGCTGTTCACCCACGTCTCCGGGCTGAAAGTCGTGGTGCCCTCGAACCCGCATGACGCCAAGGGCTTGCTGATCGCCGCGATAGAGGATCCCGACCCAGTGATCTTCCTGGAACCGAAGCGGCTTTATAACGGACCCTTCGACGGTCATCACGAGCGGCCGGTAACACCATGGTCGAAACACGAGCTTGGCGAAGTCGCCGACGGCCATTACACGGTGCCGCTCGGCAAGGCGGTGATCCGCAGACAGGGCGCTGCGGTCACCGTACTTGCCTACGGCACGATGGTCTATGTCGCCCAGGCGGCGGCCGAGGAGACCGGCATCGATGCCGAGATCATCGATCTGAGAACGCTGCTGCCGCTCGACCTCGAGACGATCGTCGCCTCGGTCAGCAAGACCGGGCGCTGCGTGGTCGTGCACGAGGCGACGCTGACATCGGGGTTCGGCGCCGAACTTTCGGCGCTGGTTCAGGAGAACTGCTTCCACCATCTGGAGGCGCCGGTGGCGCGGGTCACCGGCTGGGACACGCCCTATCCGCATGCGCAGGAGTGGGACTATTTTCCCGGTCCTGCGCGGCTAGGCCGCGCGCTCGTCGAAACGATGGAAGCCTGAGGGGGAAGACGATGGGCGAATATGTCATCAAGCTACCCGATGTCGGTGAAGGCGTCGCCGAGGCCGAGCTGGTCGAATGGCAGGTCAAGGTCGGCGATCTCGTGCGCGAGGACGCCGTGCTGGCCGCTGTGATGACCGACAAGGCAACGGTCGAGATTCCCTCGCCCGTCGATGGTGAGATCCTCTGGCTGGGTGCGGAGATCGGCGACACGGTGGCGATCGGCTCGCCCATCGTGCGCCTGAAGGTGGCCGGCGAGGGTAACGTCAAGCCGCCACGGGACGTTGAGGCGGGCGCCAAGCGTACCCCCACCCCTAACCTTGCCGGGGCGAGCCACGGGTCTCGCCCGTCCTTCGGACCCCCACAAGGGGGAGGGGGACGAGCTTCGGCTCCCAAGGCCGACGCCAAACCAGTCCCACCTCCGTCAGGAAGCGCTTCTGTGCGCGAAAGTGAGCCGGCAACGGAACTCCCCTCCGGCGGGGGTACTGCGCCGATCTCCGGCGCGCGGCGTCCGGAGGGCGAGAAGCCGCTGGCCTCGCCGGCCGTCCGCCTCAGGGCGAAAGAGGCCGGCATCGACCTGCGGCAAATTGTGGGGAGTGGCCCGGCCGGCCGTATCCAGCATGAGGACATCGAAGCTTTCCTGGCGCGCGGACCCGGGCCCGCCAAGATCTCCGGGCTTGTCCGCAACGAGGCGGTCGAGGATATCAAAATAGTCGGGCTCAGGCGAAAGATCGCCGAGAAGATGACGCTGGCCAAATCGCGCATCCCGCACATCACCTATGTCGAAGAGATCGACGTCACCGCGCTCGAGGATTTGCGCGCCGCGCTCAACAAGGAGAAGCGGCCGGGCGCGGACAGGCCGAAGCTGACGCTGCTGCCGTTTCTGATGCGGGCGATGGTCAAGGCGATCGCCGACCAGCCAAACCTCAACGCGCTGTTCGACGACGAGGCGGGCATAATCCACCAGCATGGCGGGGTCCATATCGGCATCGCCGCGCAGACCCCGTCGGGGCTGGTGGTGCCGGTGGTCAAGCACGCCGAGGCGCGCGACATCTGGGATTGCGCAGCCGAGGTTGTCAGGCTGGCTGAGGCGGCAAAATCCGGCACGGCGACGCGCGACGAGCTCTCTGGATCGACCATCACCATCACTTCGCTCGGGGCCATGGGCGGTGTGGCGACGACGCCTGTGATCAATCATCCGGAAGTGGCGATCCTCGGCGTCAACAAGATGATGATGCGGCCGGTGTGGGACGGCACCCAGTTCATCCCGCGCAAGATGATGAACCTGTCCTCCAGCTTCGACCACCGCGTCATCGACGGCTGGGAAGTCGCGGTGTTCATTCAACGGATCAAGACGCTGCTGGAAACGCCAGCGCTGATTTTTGTGGATTGAGGAGATGAACAGAGGATCGCAGGGGCGCAGGATGAGAGCAGTAGCGATCCTTCGCGCCCCCCTCTGCCCTACCGGGCATCTCCCCCTCAAGGGGGGAGATTGGCCGTCATCCCGCCTTTCGCCAATCTCCAGCTTTGCAGGACTAAGCCGAGCGCGAAAGCTGCCAATCTCCCCCCTTGAGGGGGAGATGACAGAGGGGGGCGCTGTCCCGCCGGCTCGTCGAACTAAGGTGCCATGATGAAGGAAATCTCCTGCAAGCTGCTCGTCATCGGCGCCGGTCCCGGCGGCTATGTCTGCGCCATCCGCGCCGGGCAGCTTGGCATCGACACGGTTATCGTCGAGTTCGGTAAACCGGGCGGCACCTGTCTCAATGTCGGCTGCATCCCGTCCAAGGCGCTGATCCATGCGGCCGAAGAGTTCGAAAAGGCGTCGCACTTGGCCGGCGGCAAGAGCCCGCTCGGCATTTCAATCGCAACACCATCGATTGATCTCGAAACGACCATCGCCTGGAAGGACGGCATTGTTAGCCGGCTTAACAGCGGCGTTGCCGGCCTGTTGAAGAAGGCCGGGGTCAAGACCGTGCACGGCTGGGCGAAATTCCGTGACGGCAAGACCGTCGAGGTCCAGACCGAAACCGGGATGCAGGTGGTCCGCGCCGAGACGGTGGTGATCGCCACGGGCTCGGCGTCGGTCGAATTGCCGTCGCTGCCCTTCGGTGGCCTGGTGATCTCGTCCACCGAAGCGCTGGCGCTGAGCGAAGTGCCGGAAAGGCTTGCCGTCGTCGGTGGCGGCTACATCGGGCTGGAGCTCGGCATCGCCTTCGCGAAGATGGGCGCCAGGGTGACCGTGGTCGAGGCTTTGCCGCGCGTACTGGCGCAATATGATGCCGAACTGACCCGGCCGGTCGTGAAGCGGCTCGCCGAGCTCGGTATCGAGGTGCTTGTGGGCGCCAAGGCCAAGGGGTTGTCGACCAAGGGCGATGCGCTGCTGGTCGAGACGAAGGACGGCAAGAATGCCAAGATCGTTGCCGACAGGATTCTGGTCACCGTCGGGCGCAAGCCGGTGGTCGAAGACTGGGGGCTGGAGCAGATCGATCTCGACATGGCGGGAAAATTCATCCGCATCGACGACCAGTGCCGCACCTCGATGCGCGGCATCTTTGCCGTTGGCGACGTCACCGGCGAGCCGATGCTGGCGCACCGGGCGATGGCGCAAGGCGAAATGGTCGCCGAGATCGTCGCCGGCCACAAGTGCAGCTGGGACAAACGCTGCATTCCCGCTATCTGCTTCACCGATCCGGAGCTGATCACCGCAGGCCTGTCGCCGGAGGAGGCAAAGGGGCTCGGCGGCGAAATCAAGGTCGGATTGTTCCCCTTCGCCGCCAATGGCCGGGCGATGACGAAGATGGGTGAGGAGGGCTTTGTCCGGGTCGTTGCCCGCGCCGACAACCATCTGGTGCTCGGCATCCAGGCGGTCGGCCAAGGCGTGTCGGAACTGTCGACGGCCTTCGGCCTGGCCCTGGAAATGGGCGCGCGTCTGGAGGACATTGCCGGCACCATCCACGCCCACCCGACGCAAGGGGAGGGTTTTCAGGAAGCGGCGCTGAAGGCGCTCGGGCGGGCGGTGCATATTTGAGGGCAGGGTGATCTCCCCTCTTGAGGGCGAGATAGCCGGCAGGCCAGAGGGGGTCGGTTCGACTGGATTCGACCTCCCTTACGACAGTCGGAGGTTAGCGCTCTACGCGAGGCGACCCCCTCTGTCGCCTTCGCCGACATCTCCCCCCTCAAGGGGGGGAGATTACGCAGCTCAACCCGCCAGTCGGCTAACCATCTCGTGCTGCGCGTAGGCGCGGCCGAAGCGGTTGGCCAGGAAGGCGTCGAGCGCGATGTCCTCCTGCTTGATGAAGCCCTTTGCCGGCAAGGTGCCATCGGCCAGCATGTCGAGCACGGCGCAGATGGCGGAGGCAGTGGTGATCTGGATGGCGCTGCGTACCGTATCGCCGACACGCCTGGCGTAGATCTTGTTGGCGTAGGTCTCCTGCAGCAGGCGGCCATTCTTGCGGCCGCTGACGGTGACGAAGACGATGACGACGTCCTGCAGCGTCGCCGGCAGGGCGCTTTCGAAAATGTCCTTCAGCACGTCGCGGCGGTGGCGCAGGCCGAGGTCGTTGAGCAGCGCCTTCATGATCGCGGCGTGGCCGGGGTAGCGGATGGTGCGGTAGTTCAGCGTCCGCACCTTGCCTTTCAGCGTTTCGGCCAGCGTGCCCAGCCCGCCCGAGGTGTTGAATGCCTCGTAGGTGACGCCGTCGAGCGAGAATTCTTCACGCTCCTCCAGCGGCGGCACTTCGACCAGCTCGCCTTCGACGATCGCCTCACAAGGCTCGCAATATTCGTTGATGACGCCGTCGGTGCTCCAGGTCAGATTGTAGTTCAGCGCATTCGACGGGTATTGCGGCAGCGCGCCAACCCGCATGCGCACGCTTTCCAGCGTGTCGAAGCGGCTGGCGAGATCGTTGGCGACGATCGAGATGAAGCCCGGCGCCAGCCCGCATTGCGGGATGAAGGCGCTGTTGCCGGAGCGCGCCAATTCCTTGACGCGCCTGGTGCTACCGACGTCCTCTGTCAGATCGAGATAGTGCACGCCGGCGCTGGCCGCCGCTTCGGCGATGCGCGTGGTCAGATGGAAGGGCGCAGCGCTGAGCACCGCGAACTTGCCGGCCAGGGCGGCTTCGAGGGTGCCGACGGCCTCGATGTCGAGTTCCAGCGTCTCTACGCCGGCCGGCAGTTCGGCCGCGCCGAGCTGTGTGGCCGAGCGGTCGGCGAGGGTGACATGATAGTCGCCCGTGGAAGCCAGCATCTCGGCTATGGTCGAGCCGATCTTGCCGGCGCCGACGACGATGATTTCCTTCATGACCGGTCCCTCGCACCAATGTTAAATAGACGGCTAGAATCGCAGCTTGCCTGTCGAAAGGAAGAGTAGGATTGTGCAAAACGCAGTCTCTGTTTGACCAATACGCCGGCAAGGTTCGTCGAAATGCTTAGTGATGCCGACCAGGCGCTGCTTTCCCTGCTGCGCATCAATGCACGCGCCTCGACCGCCGAACTGGCGCGGCGGCTGGGCGTCTCACGGACGACGGTGCAGAGCCGGATCGAGCGGCTGGAGCAGCGCGGCATCATCACCGGCTACGGCGTCAGGCTTTCGCCGGATTACGAACAGGGACTGGTGCGGGCGCATGTCCTGCTCACCGTCACGCCCAAGCTTGCCGACAAGGTGGTGCGCAGCCTGCAGTCGCTCCCGCCGGTGCGGACGCTGCATTCGGTGAGCGGCAATTTCGACATGATCGTCATCGTCGAGGCGCCGTCGATCAGGGATCTCGACACGCTTCTCGACCAGATCGGCGCCATGGACGGGGTCGAGCGGACGTCGTCGTCGATCATCCTGTCGACGCGAATCGATCGCTGAGCGGGCTGGCGTCGCGGGTCAAGACGCTGGCGGGACAGCGCCCCCCTCTGCCCTGCCGGGCATCTCCCCCCACTTGGGGACCACTTGGGGGGAGATCGGCAGCTTCGCTGGCAGCGCACCTTTTGCAAGGTCGGTGGTTGGCGAAATCAGTGATGACGGCCAATCTCCCTCCTAGTGGGGGAGATGCCAAGTAGTGGGAAAGAGGGCAGGACAGAGGGGGGCGCGAAGGGTCACCGAGCGTGGTGACCAAGCTGGCGCTCCCGCAGCAAAGCGATATAGCTTCCAAAATGTTGGATGAGAACCGCGGTGGCAGGCATAAGGGCGGTCACGCAAGATTTCCAGAGGAGGCCTCCTTGCCCAAGCAGTGTTTCGGAAAATCCCATGTGCCGTTGTCGCCGGCGGTCAGGGCCGGCGATTTCGTCTATGTCTCCGGCCAGGTGCCGGTCGGCAGCGACGGGCTGGTGGTCAAGGGCGGCATCGCCGAGCAGACCGAACAGGTGCTGTCGAACATCAAGGCGGCACTGGCGCTGGCCGGCTGCACGCTGGACGACGTGGTCAAGACCACGGTCTGGCTCGAGGACGCGCGCGATTTCGGCATCTTCAACACCGTCTATGCCCGGCATTTCCCGAAAGACCCGCCGGCACGCACGACGGTGGAGTCTCGGCTCATGATCGACATCAAGATCGAGGTCGAAGCCGTCGCCTACAGGCCGGCCTGACGGAAAAGCGGAGACAGGCGCAATGCAATTCGATCTCCTGATAAAAGGCGGCCGCCTCATCGATCCGGCGTCCGGCCTCGACGCACAACGCGATCTGGCGATTGTGGACGGCCGTATCGCGGCTATCGACGCCGAAATCCCCTTCGAGCGTGCCGCCCGCGTCATCGACGCCACGGGCTCCATCGTCGCGCCGGGCCTGATCGACCTGCACAGCCATGTCTATTGGGGCGGCACCTCGCTCGGCGTCGATGCCGACCGGCTCGCCGCAAAGAGCGGCACGACCACCTTCATCGATGCCGGAAGTGCCGGCGCCGGCAATTTCCTCGGCTTTCGCCGCCACGTCATAGAGCGCTCGAAAGTCCGCATCCTGGCCTACGTCAACATTTCCTTTGCCGGCATATTCGGCTTCTCGCAGACCGTGGCGGTCGGCGAGTGCAGCGACCTCCGGCTCTGCGAACCGCGCGAAACGGTGGCGGCGGCGCGCGAGCACGCGGACGTGGTTGTCGGTGTCAAGGTCCGTTCGGGTCGCCATGCCGGTGGCACCAGCGGCATCGCGCCGGTCGATCTCGCGCTCGAAGCCGCCGACAAGGCCGGCCTGCCGCTGATGGCGCATATAGACGAGCCGCCGCCCGGCCGCTCGGAAGTGCTGCCGCGGCTGCGCAAGGGCGACATCCTCACCCACTGCTTCCGGCCGTTTCCCAACGCGCCGGTCTTCGCCTCGGGGGCGGTGCGGCCGGATATGCGGCTGGCGCGCGAGCGCGGCGTCATCTTCGACATCGGCCACGGCATGGGCTCGTTCGATTTCGAGGTGGCCAAAGCGATGCTCAGCGAGGGTCTGGCGCCGGACGTGATCAGCAGCGACGTGCATCTCTACTGCGTCGACGGGCCGGCCTTCGACATCCTGGTCTGCATGTCGAAACTGCTGGCGCTCGGCATGCCACTGGTCGAGGTGCTGCGCGCCGCAACGCAGCGGCCAGCGGAAGCGATCGCCAGGCCAGATCTCGGCAGGCTGGCGATTGGCGTGGTCGGTGACGTCGCGGTGCTGCGTCTGCGTCCAGGCCACTTCACCTTTGTCGATTCGGTCGGCGCCTCGCTGGTCGCCGAGCAAAGGCTGGTCTCGGCCGGCATCGTGGTCGGCGGCACCTGGTGGCCGAACGAGGCGGTGGACGATCTCGGCGAGACCGAACGCTTCGAAGCGCATGCGCACGACACGCATGTCGAGGTGGCGAGCCGGCATTTCGGACATAGCCACTATTGACGGCGATGTGGCTCCCCTTCTCCCCTTGTGGGAGAAGGTGTCGCCGAAGGCGACGGATGAGGGGTGCTCCAGCTTGGCACCCACGGCGATCCGTCCAACACCCCTCATCCGTCTCGGCGCTACGCGCCGATCCACCTTCTCCCACAAGGGGAGAAGGGAAAGGCAGCCCTATCGCACCGGCGCTCCATAGACTGGCGTCGGAATGCCTTCCATGCGCGCCTTGATCTGCAGCGCCACGAATTTTGAATAGAAGCGCGACAGCGCAAGATTGCCGCCGTGGAACCACAGCGCTTCCTGCGCTGTCGGCTTCCACATGTTGCGCAACTCGCCTTGCCACGGACCCGGGTCGCCTTTCACGCCCGAGCCAATCCCCCAGCACGGCCCGACCTTGTCGGCGACTTCGCGCGAAACGATCGCCGCCACTGTCTCGTTCATCGAGAGATAGCCGGTGCAGGCGATGATCGCGTCGGCCGCCAGTTCCGTGCCGTCGTCGAAGAGGATGCCTGTCGGCGTCAGCGACTTGATCCCGACGCCGCTACGGATGCCGATCTCGCCGTCGATGATCAGATCGCAGGCGCCGACGTCGATGTAGAAGCCCGAGCCGGTGCGGTAGGCCTTCATCAGGAGCCCAGTCTCGTCGTCGCCGAAATCGATGGCGAAGCCGGCGCTGCGCAAGCGGTCGTAGAAGGCAGCATCGCGCGCCTTGATGACGTCGTAAAGCGCCCGCTGGCCTTGCGGCAGCAGCGCGAACGGCGTCGAGGCGACGATCATGTCGGCCTTTTCAGTGGTGATGCCGCGGGCCAGCGCCTTTTCCGAGAAGATCTCGAAGCCGATCTCCATCAGCGTGTCCGACTTGACCACCGTCGTCGGCGACCGCTGGACCATGGTCACCTCGGCGCCGCTCTCCCAGAGATCGACGCCGACGTCATGGCCGGAACTTGCCGCGCCGATGACGGCGACCCTTTTGCCGCGGAATTTCTCGCCGCTGGAATACTGGCTGGAATGCAGGATCTCGCCGTTGAAGACCTCGGCGCCCGGCAGGTCGATGCGCCTGGGCGGGCCATAAGCACCGGTCGCGAAGACGATGTGCTTCGGCTTCAGCGTGATGCGCTCGCCGGCGCGGTCGAGCTCGACCGTCCAGACCTTTTCGGTCTCGTCATAGGAGGCACTGACGCATGTCGTGGAGGTCCAGTAATTGAGCTCCATGACGCGCGTATACATCTCCAGCCAGTCGCCCATCTTGTCCTTGGGCGTGAACACCGGCCAGTTCTCGGGAAACGGGATGTAGGGCAGATGGTCGTACCAGACCGGGTCGTGCAGCACGAGCGAGCGATAGCGCTTGCGCCAGGAATCGCCGGCCTGGGCGTTCTTCTCGATGACGATGGCCGGCACGCCGAGCTGCCCGAGCCGCGCCCCCAGCATGATGCCGCCCTGGCCGCCGCCGATGACCAGGCAATAGGGCTGCCGGCTAGCGCCGAGGTCACGCGCCTCGCGGCGCCTCGCCTCCAGCCAGGTCTCGCGTTCCGGGTCGGCCTTGTGGCGGACGCCCAGAGGCCGCGCCGGGCCCTTGCGCTCTTCAAACCCCTTGAGATCGGTCATCGCCGTAAACAGCGTCCGGCACTTGCCGTCCCTGAGGCGCATGATGCCTTGGCCCCACGCCGATGACGTCTCGAAAGAAAACCAGGCCTCGATGGTGCCTTCGTCCGAAGTCGCTTCGCCGCTGAGCTGCCATTGAGCAGGCCTTGTCGTTGCCAGCGTCGCCGCCAGCATCTCGCGGATCGCGGCCGCCCCCTCCATCGTCTTGATGTTCCAGGTGAAGGTCAAAAGATCGCGCCAGTAGCAGTCCTCGACGAACAGATTGGTTGCGGCCTCGACGTCGCCTGCTTCGAGCGCTCGCGCAAACGAACCGAGCCAGGTGGCCGCCTGTTTCGACGGTGAGATGTCGAGCATCTATCCTCCTCGTCGACCAAGAGCGCCAGAAGCCGCGCAAAATTCGGTAGGGCCAGTACAAAATTCAGAAGGGATCGTAGCCATCTACTCCCGTTATAACGGCTCCTCGGCGGTTGCCAGGTGGGACCATGATTTCCGTGCCGTTGTCAAATCTGACCCGAACCGTGTCCTCCAAGGCTACTTCTACAAGTCGCGTTCCGACCAAAGCCCAGATTAAGCTTAAATCGCCGCTACGGTTATCCGGTTTTATCCAGACGTCAGGCCCTCCGTCGTAGGCCACCTTGAATAAAGTCCAGAGTTGGACGGTAACGCCAGCAAACTCCAAGTGCACTGAGTCGTTCTCGAGAAGCACTCTGATCAGCTCGTTTCCAACCCACGAGTCACGCATAGCGCATCTTCTAGCAACCTTTCTCCCTGCTGTCAGGCCCGCGCGCGGGCCTGATCCGAACCGCTATCCAGCCATGCAAGATCGTCCGGCGAAAGTGAGATGTCGAGCGCCTGGAGGCTGTCTTCCAATTCGTCGAGCGAGCGGGGCCCGATCAGCGGGACGGACGGGAAGGGCTGCGCCAGGACGTAGGCGAGCGCGACGTGGATCGGGCTTTTGCCCAGCCGCTTGGCGAGCTCGATGGCACGGTCGCGACGGCCGAAATTCTTGTCCGAGTACCAGACCCGGACCAACTCCTCATTGTCGCGCCGGTCGCGGCCGGCGCGGTCGGTGAAGAAGCCGCGGCCCTGGCTCGACCAGGCGAAATTCGGCATCTGCCGGGCGGTGAGCCAGGCCTTCCACGCGTCGCTGGAGGAGGTGACACAGCCTGCCCAGATCGGCTCCAGCATCTCGGCCAAGGAGAAATTGTTGGAAAGCGCGCCGGGCTTCTGCTTGCCGGTGCGCTCGGCATAGGCAATCGCCTCGTCCATGCGTTCCATCGTCCAGTTCGAGCCGCCGAACGGACCGCGGATGCGGCCGGCCTTGACCTCGCGGTCCATCGCATCGACGAATTCGTCGACCGGCACGTCCGGATTGTCGCGGTGCATGAAATAAACGTCGATATGGTCGGTCTGCAGCCGCTCGAGCGACTGGGTGAGCTGCTTGCCGATGACGTCGGGATAGCAGAGCGGCGAGTGCGCGCCCTTGCCGATGACCACGGATTGCTCGCGCACGCCGCGGTTTTTCAGCCATTGGCCAAGCAGGGTCTCGGTATAGCCGGAACCGTAGACGAAGGCCGTGTCGAACAGATTGCCGCCGGCCTCGAAATAGGCGTCGAGCAGGATGGCGCCCGACGAAAAGGTGCGGAAATCCTCGAAGCCGAGCGCCAGGCACGAGGCCCGCCGCGGCAGGCCCGGAATGCTGCGCTTGGGGATGGCGGTCCCGCCGGAGCGCAGCTTCCGTCCGGAGATCGTGTTGACGCGCTTTGCCGGTTTCTCGATGTCGTATTCGAGCCCGATCGCGGCACGCCATTTGTCGAGCACGCGCAGATTGCCGAGACTGTCGGCCCAGCCCATGCCGGGCCAGGCGAACTCCTGCTTCCCGCCGAGAATGGCCTCGCCGGCGGCGTCGACCTCGAACGCGTAAAGCCAGCCGTCCTCCTTGACCTCGACCACCTCGGTGTTACCCGGACGGATGATGCGGATTTCGCCGGTGCCGCCTTGCTGGCCGCCGGCATACCAGAAGTCCGCCACCTCGATGCGGCCTTTGCTGCCGAGAATGCGCAAGACATTGTCCTGAGCGAGCGAGATGCTGCAGGAGACTTCCGCGACGATGCCGCCCGGAAAATGCAACAGCGCCGACGCCCATTCGTCGACACCGGATTGGCCGAGATGCGCAGTACCCACCACTTTGTCCGGCTCGGCGAAGGGCTTTCCCGCCGCGGCGCCGGCAATCAGCCGCGCCATCGACACGGGATAGCCGCCGACATCGAGGATGCCGCCGCCGGCAAGATCCTTGGCGTAAAGCCGGTGCTCCGGCATGAAGCCCGGCATGGCGAAGCCGAAGCTGGATTTGATCATCTTGATCTCGCCGATCGCACCGGCACTGATCAGCTCGACCAGCTTGGCCGTCTGCGGATGCAGCCGGTACATGAAGGCTTCGCCGAGAAAGGTGCCGGCCTTGCGCGCCGCATGGATCATCGCGTCGGCCTCGAAGGCGGTCAGGCCAAGCGGCTTTTCGCAAAGCACATGCTTTCCGGCCTCGGCTGCCTTGATCGCCCATTCGGCATGGCTCGGATGCGGCGTCGAAATATAGATCGCGTCGACATCCGGATCGCCAAGCAAAGCCTCGTAGCCGTCGAGGATGCGGGCGCCGGGGAAAGCCTCGGTGAGCCCGGCCTTGCCGGGATTGCGCGCCCCTAAGGCGACCAAGGTGCCGGTGCGCGAATGGGCGACGCCGCCGGCAAAGGCCTTGGCGATGTTGCCGGGCCCGAGAATGCCCCAGCGAATTTTTTCTGGTTTGGAAGTCATGTCAAATCTCCGTGGGGTGGCCGCGAGCAATCGCGATCGGACAAAAGAAAGATGGGTTAGCGAATGCGTGCGCCGGTGGCGTCGAAGAGAAGCGAGCGGTCGGCCTTGATCGACACCACCAGGTCGTCGCCGTTGGCGCGATGCCGTGAGGCCTCGCGCTCGATGATCAGTTCTTCGCGCCCGCCCCCGGTCCCGGAATTGGCATAGACATAGCTCACCGATCCCAAGTGCTCGGCGACGTCGGCCTTGAGGGTAAGGTCGCAATCGCCCTGGCCGGCGTCGAAGAAATGCTCCGGCCGCACGCCAACCACGACATCGCCGCCTATCGCAGGCAAGGCATCGGAAAGCGGCTTGCGCAGTCGCACGCCGCGATGGTTGACCAGCTCCACGATCGCCGCGCTGTTGTCGGTTCCGACCACTTTCGCCGCCAGAAAATTCATCTTCGGCGAGCCGACGAAGCCGGCAACGAAGCGGTTGGCGGGGTCGTCGTAGAGATCGAGCGGCGCGCCGATCTGCTCGATATTACCGGCGTTGAGCACGACGATCCTGTCGGCCAGCGTCATCGCCTCGGTCTGGTCGTGCGTCACATAGACCATGGTAACGCCAAGCTCCTTGTGAAGGCGCGATATCTCGACGCGCATCTGCACCCGGAGCTCGGCATCGAGATTGCTGAGCGGTTCGTCGAACAGGAACACTTGCGGCTCGCGCACGATGGCGCGGCCGATGGCGACGCGCTGGCGCTGGCCGCCCGACAATTGCCGCGGCCGCCGCTTCATCAGCTCGGCGATGCGCAGGATTTCGGAAGCCCGCTTCACCCGCCGCTCGGTATCTGCCTTGGGGTTGCCGGTCATTCTCAGGCCGAAGCTCAGATTCTGCTCGACCGTCATGTGCGGATAGAGCGCGTAGGACTGGAACACCATGGCGATGCCGCGATCGGCCGCCTCGACGTCGTTCACCACCTTGCCGCCAATGGCGATCTCACCGTCGCTGATGTCCTCGAGCCCGGCGATCATCCGGAGCAGCGTTGACTTGCCGCAGCCGGAAGGGCCGACGAAGACGACGAATTCGCCGTCATCAATATCGATATTGGCGCCGTGGACGATCTCGAAGACGCCGAAGCGCTTGATGACGTTTTTGAGTGTGACTGCCGCCATGCTGATCCTTACTTGATGGCGCCGGCAGCGATGCCGGCGACGAAGTGGCGCTGCAGAAGCACGAACACGACGAGCATTGGCGCCGTCAGCATCACCGCGCCCGCCATGATGCCGCCCCAGGACACCTTGGTGAGACCGATCAATGTGCCGAGCGCCACCGGCGCGGTCATTGCGCCCGGCTTGGAATTGATCAGCAGCGGCCAGAGATAATTGTTCCAGGAGGCAAGGAACAGGATGATGGCGAGCGCCGCCAGCATCGGCCGCGCCAGAGGCAGGGCGACGAACAGGAATATCCGCCATTCCTTGACGCCCTCGACCTTGGCGGCGTCGAACAGCTCGTGCGGCATCATCGAAAAGCTCTGCCGCATGAAGAGCACGCCCAGCGAATTGAACAGCGGCGGCACGATCAGCGCCACCCAGGTGTTGGCGAGCTTGAAGTCGCGCGCCACCATGATGAATTGCGGGATCAGCACGACCGCATAGGGCAGCGTGATGGTGCCGAAGATGATGGCGACGACCATGCCCTTGCCGAAGAAGTTGTAACGCGCCAGCGCCCAGCCGGCCATCGAGGTCAGCATCACCGACAGGAAGGTGTAGGTCACCGCCACCGAGACGGAGATGCCGATGGCACCGATGAAATTGGTGCCGCGCTGCAGATTGCTGACATTGTCGAGGAAATTGCCGTGCGGCAAAAGCTCGATGTCGGGGCTGAAGATGCCGTTGTCGGGCATCGTGGAAAAGACCACCATCATCCACAGCGGAAACAGCCAGACCAGCGCCAGCGGCGTCAGGAACAGATGCAGCGCGATGCTGCGGCCCAATCTGGCCTGGGAACGGCCGACCCGGGAATGGCTGATTGGGGAGCGCGAGGTCATTTCGGTTCCCTCGTCAGCCATATCTGCACCAGCGAAATGGCAATCGCCAGTCCGGCCATGGTGTAGGCGATGGCCGAAGCGTAGCCGAAATTGAGCGACCGGAAGCCCTGGCGATAAAGCAGCAGCCCGAGCGTTTCGGTGCCGCCGCCCGGCCCGCCGCGCTCGGTGATTAGGAAGGGCTCGGTGAACAGCTGCATGGTGCCGATGATCGACAGCACGGCGCAGAACACGATGATCGGCTTGAGCAGCGGCAGCGTGATGTAGAAGAACTGTTTGACCTTGCTGACCCGGTCCAGGGTCGCCGCCTCGTAAACATCCTCGGGGATGGACTGCAGGCCGGCGAGCAGGATGATGGCGTTGTAGCCGGCCCAGCGCCACGTCACCGCCATCATGATGACCGCCATCGCCGGGATGACGTTGGTAAACCAGTCGACGTTGGGCAGGCCGATGCTGTTCAGCAATTTGTTGATGATGCCGTAGTCCAGATTGAACATCAGCCGGAAAACCGCCGAATAGGCGACCTCGCCGACCACGACCGGCGCGAAGAAGGCAAAGCGGAACAGGCCACGCGCCTTGAGCAGCGGCGAGTTCAAAAGCACCGCCATCACAATCGCTAGCGAAATCATCACCGGCACCTGGATGACAAGGATCAGCAATGTGTTCTTCAAGGCATTGAAGAAGGCCGGATCGCCGATCAGCCGGCCCCAGTTGAAGGTCGGCGCGAACCGCCACGGCACGGTGCGCGTCGCCTGGAACGAGATCAGGAAGGAATCGATGATCGGCCACAGCCAGAAGATCGAGAAGATCAGCAGATAGGGCGCAAGGAAGCGATACGCCGTGGCGTTCTGGTAGCGCATCGTTCTCCTCCTTTCTGCTTTCGCCTGCTGGGGCGCGCGGTGTTGATGTTTCAGGTGATGCGGCGCCGCAAACGGCGGCTTGTTCGAAGGCCGGTGCCGCCCCTCATCCGCCTGCCGGCACCTTCTCCCCGTAAGTGACGGGGAGAAGGGGCTGGGCCGCAACGCTGGTGACCCCCTCTCCCCGTTCTTCACGGGGAGAGGGTAAGGGTGAGGGGCAGCGCAAGCGCCCGGTAACTGACTCTGGGATCATTCCGTGTCAGATCACGACTTGACCGGCAGGCCGGTCGCCGCGGCGATCTGGCTTGCGGCATCGTCGAGCGCTGCCTTGGCGTCGGGATAGCCCCCGGCCAGATATTTGGTCTGCACCGCGCGGATGATGATTTCGGCGTCGCTCTGGAACGGCGTACCGCGGCTGGGGACGACCTTGGGCAGGGTGCCGAGGATGTCCTTCCACACGGCTTGGCCACCCCAATAGGGCAGGCCCTCGGAGACATAAGGGTCGTTGAGCGCCGAAATCAGCGACGGCACCAGGCCGAAGCCTTTCAGCATGGTGATCTGGCCCTCATTCGTCCCTAGCGTGTATTTCAGATAGGCGTAGGCGGCTTCCTTGTTCTTCGACACCGAGGTGATGGCGAGCGAGGAGCCGCCGAGATTGGCGGCGCGCGGACCGTCGGCGGTCAGGCTCGGCATCAAATAGACGCCCCATTTGCCTGTCCCATCGGGCGATTCGGTGCGCACAGTGCCTTCATACCAGCCGCCATACATCTGCGTGGCGACCTTGCCGGCGGTGTTGTTGGTGATCTTGGTGCTCCAGTCGGCAGAGGAAATGATGCCGGCGTCCTTCATCTCCTTGATCTTGGTCATGGCATCGACGCATTTGGGCTGGTTGACCGTGATCGATTGACCATCGGCGGAGAAGTAGGCGCAGCCCTGCTCGTTGGAGATCATGCGGAAGAATTCGGAATCGCCGTTGAAATCGGCGTTGGTCATCGTCACGCCGGGATTGGCGGCCTGGATCTTCTTGGCGGCAGCGATGAAATCGTCCCAGGTCTTGATCGAGGACGGATCGACGCCGGCCTTCTCGTAGAAGTCGCGTCGGTAGAACATCGCCACCGGCCCCGAATCCCACGGCATCGCATAGGCCTTGTCGTCCACCTCGAGCTCGGTGCGCTTGAAGTCGGGGAATTTTGCCTGGTCTTCCGCGGTGTAGCCGAGCGTGTGCAGGTCGACGAAGCAATCCGGGAACTGGCTCCAGTAGTTTTCCGCTTCGCCGTTCTCGATCGTCACGATGTCCGGCAGGCCCTCCCCACCGGCGGCACAGCCGGCGATCGACTTGTCGTAGGTCGGCTGGTTGCCGAGGTCCTCGACCGTGACCTTGATGTCGGGAAACTGCTTGTTGAAGCCCGCTATGGTGGCCTTCAGCGACGAAGCGGCGATATTCCAGCTCCAGATCGTGATTTCACCGGACTGCGCAAAGGCCGGGCTGGAGCCCAAGGCAAGCGCGAGCGCGGCGCAGGTCGATTTTATGCGCATTGAAATCCTCCCATTTCAGTTGCTCTCTGTTTGCGAGCGTGGCTAGACTAGGCCTCGGGAAAGCCTTGTCCGCGACAAAGGGAATAAGAAATGAGCGGAAAGTAAGATGCCGGAAAGGCCGTTTTACCAGCCTGGCGCCAGCAGCGTAGAGGGCCTGCCGCTGCTGCTGCAGATGTTCCACACCCAGCCCCTGGTGATGCTCAAGCCGCATTGGCATGCCCAGGTCGAGGTGAATTTCATCGTGCGCGGGGCCGTGCATTACCGCATGGACGGGCACGAGCTTTCGCTCTCTGCTGGCGACATGTGTCTGTTCTGGGGTGGCCTGCCGCACCAGATGGACGAAGCCTCCGACGATGCCATCTATGCCGGCGCGCATCTGCCGCTGGTGCATTTCTTCCGGCTGCATTTGCCGATCGAGGTCCGCAACAGGCTGATGACCGGCGCGACGCTGGTGACTGACGCCACCGACCGGTCGGACGACCACAATTTCGAGCGCTGGAACCGCTATGCCCGCTCCGGCGACCCGGTGAAGGCCGAGCATGCGGTCAACGAGCTTTTGCTGCGGCTGGAGCGGGTGCGCTTCGAGCCTTACCGGCTCGTGCCCGAAACTCCGGTCGAACAGGAGATAGGCAGTCCCTTCGATCAGCAATCGCTGCGCAATGTCGGGCGCATGTGCGACTTCATCGCCGAGAATTTCCTCTACGAGATCGATTGCGTCGACATTGCCGCGGCGGCCGACATCCATCCCAAATACGCCATGAGCATCTTCAAGAAATCGACCGGCATGACGCTCAACGAATATGTGAATTTGCTGCGCCTCAGCTACGCGCAGGCGCTGCTGATGCATCAGGATGCCAATGTACTGCGCGTCGCCATGGAATCGGGTTTCGGCTCGCTCAGCGCCTTCAACAAGTCGTTCCGCAAGCTTTCCGGCATGTCGCCGTCGGATTTCCGCAGGGGCGTGGCCGGCGCCAGATAAGGGGCCGGCTGGATTCAGCCTACAGTCTCCAGGCGCCTCGGCAAGCGGTTCATCGGCAGCGGCCCGTTCGCGGTGATCAGGAACTGGTCTTCGAGATTGAAGCTGGCGAGACCGTCGATGTAGAGCGGGATCTCGAATGCCAGCACCATGCCGGCTTCGATCACGACATCGCTGTCGGCCGAGATGAACGGCCATTGCTCGGAAAACACGGAATGGCCGACGCTGTGGCCGAAATGGCCGCGGCGATAGGAACGCAGGCCCTGGCGCGCCAGGCTTTCGCTGGCGGCGCGATGAACGGCGGCGAACGGCTTTCCGGGCATGAGCGCGGCAAGCCCATCGGCGAAGGCGCGTTCGGCTATCGCATGCAATTCGGCCTGTTCGGGCGACGGCGGCCCGAAGGTGAAATTCCGCGACATGTCCGAAGCATAGCCGTTCACGCTGCAGACCATGTCGGCCTTCAGCGGATCGCCGGCGGCGGCGACCGCATCAGCGCTTTTTGGGCGAGCGCCCAGCGTGACGTATTCGGCCGTCGCGATTTGTTGCGATAACCCGGCGGCTGCATCGGCGATGCCTTGCCGGTAGAGCGCGACCAGATCCGACTGACGCATGCCGACCGCTGCATGCTGCTGCAGCCGCGACAGGCCGGCTTCCGACAGGACGATGCCCTGCTGCAGAAGGTCGATCTCGCTTTGCGATTTGATTGCCCGCAGCCTGTCGAGGATCGGCGAGCCGTTGACCAGGGCCGTGCCGGGCAACATCGCCTGCATCGCGGACAAATCGCTGGCCGAGACAAAATCCAGCTCGATGCCGAGCGTTGCACGCTCCAGCCCGAATTCGGCGAGCATCGTCTTCAGCTCGCGGACAGAGCGGGCAAGCTCAAAGGTCGCTGGACGTGCAAAACCGGGGGCGCGGCCAACCAGGCCGGCCTCGATGCGCTGCGCAACGGGCCGGCCGGCCGTCGCCGGCTCAAGCGACGCGGATTCGATCCAGATCGGATGCGTGCGCACCACGGCATCCGCCACCGCTGCCCGGAGCTGGGCAGCCTGGAAATCGGCAACCACTACGCCGATCGGCAGGTCGTCTCGTCTCGGGATGACCACGAAACCGGCGCCGGCCCGGCGGAACAGGCCGGCCGGGCCGATCCAGGCGCCGGTGGCATATTGGAATGCCTCAGGCTCGCAAAGCACCAATGCCTCGATATTGGCACGCTGCATCAGGTCTGTTGCGCGTTCTCGGTCGACAAAGCCGGTCACGGGATCTCCTCGCATGCAATCGAATCCGACGCCGATGCGGCGGCGTTTGGCCTCAGCGTAGCTTCAGTGCCGCTGTGGAGCAGCTTTTTTCTGGAAGCGCTGTTGACCTGCCGACCCTAAAAGCGCGTTGCGTTCGACCGGCCTCATGCGACGCGCTTCAGGTTCTTGTTTCATGCATGTCGGTGTCGCAAAACCGCTGCACAGTTTTGCGCGACATGCATCAAAGGCCTTGAGAGTTCGAACGCCAGGCGGGGAAACGAAAAAAAGCCGCGGCGAACCACGGCTTTCAACGCGACAAGTTGTCAGTTTCGAATGCTTACTCGGTTTCGTCAGAGGTGTCGTCGGCAGTGTTTGCCGCGTCTTTCGCGGCCTTCCTATCCAGCGCTGCCTGCAAGGCCAGGGTGGCCTGCGGTGAGGCCGGTGTCGTGGCAACGACCGCCATTGCATGAGCAACTCCGGTCGTCGACTTGTCCTTGGCCGCGGCCGAGGTGGCGGCTCCGTGTCCCTGCGAGCCGGCCCCAGCCGAGTTTCCGCCGTTGCCGTGGCTGCCGCCATTGCCGTTCCCGCCGCCATTGCCGCCGGGGGCAGCGAGGACCGGAGACGCGACAAGGGTGAGAGCGGCCGCCGCTGCGAATAGATAGGTGCGCGTTTTCATAATTCCTCCTTCGAGTGGCCCTCCCGCCAGGATGGGTTCCAGTGAGAAACGTGAGGACTTTCCAAAGTGGAGCCCGCGGTCCAACAAGTTCCGTTCAAATAGAGCATTCTGCAAGACGGACCTTGGTCCGAGGACGACACGCAAAAGTCCTGAATTCTATCTGCAGCGTACTTGGCGCGACCGCAGCGCCTGCTGGCAAGTGCGTCCTGTGCCGCCCAAATGCGAAAAAGCCGCGGCGGACCGCGGCTTTTCGATGCTTGATTTCCCTGGAGAGAAACTGGAGCGGGTGAAGCGATTCGAACGCTCGACCCCAACCTTGGCAAGGTTGTGCTCTACCCCTGAGCTACACCCGCTCGCGCGGCTTTCGGGCCGCAAGCCGCGCCTATATGGCTGAAGAGCGCGGCGATTGCAACAGGGAATTCGCAGGCTTTTTGCTTCGCCGGCAATGCGGACAAGCCGTCCCGCGACACGTCGCAAGGCAATCACCCCTGCATTGCGCGACGGGCTTGTCTTGGCCGCATCATTGGCCGTAAACGGCGTAGGCCGAACAAGCCGTTGAAAGCGGGCCATCAGAAGAAAGACCGATGCCGAAGACCGAAGCCGACCTTTTCGCCTTTCTTGCCGGACTCGGGATCGAGGTATCGACACAGCGGCATCCGCCGCTGTTCACTGTCGCCGATTCGCAGGTGCTGCGCGGCGAGATTGCCGGCGGCCACACCAAGAACCTGTTCCTCAAGGACAAGAAAGATAATTTCTTCCTGGTCAGCGTCGGCGAGGAGGCGGTGGTCGATCTAAAGCAGATCCATCATCTGATCGGCGCCGCGGGCCGCGTGTCTTTCGGCCGGCCGGAGATGCTGATGGAGCTTCTCGGCGTCGTCCCGGGCGCGGTCACCGTTTTCGGGCTGATCAACGACACGGAGCGAAGGGTCAAGGTCGTTCTCGACGAGGAGCTGATGAGCCATGCTGTGGTCAACGCCCACCCGCTGACCAATGAGGCGACGACTTCCATCGCCGCCACGGACCTGGTCAAATTCGTCGAGGCAACCGGACATGATGCTGTTATCTTGAAAGTCTCGGCATGATCGCCACATGGGTGACTGAAACCGGGTTCTGAAGAAGGATGTTGCGCCTGTCCCTTGGCCGGCGGCGCGACCGAAAGGGCGACGAGATGAGCGATAGCAACCCCTTTGGCCGCCCATTTGGCAGCAATGGCGGTCAGTATGCCACCACCGTGCAGTATGGCGGCACCGATGCCGCGCGTGAGAAGGTCGCACTTGCGGAGGTGCCGGCCGACGTCATCAAGGACACCACGACCGCTGGATTTGCCGCCGACGTCATCCAGGAATCGCGCCGCCAGCCGGTGCTGGTCGATTTCTGGGCGCCATGGTGCGGCCCCTGCAAGCAATTGACCCCGCTGCTGGAAAAGGCGGTGAAAGCCGCCGGCGGCAAGGTCAAGCTGGTCAAGATGAACATCGACGACCATCCATCGATCGCCGGCCAGCTCGGCATCCAGTCGATACCGGCGGTCATTGCCTTCAAGGACGGCCAGCCGGTCGACGGCTTCATGGGCGCCATTCCCGAGAGCCAGATCACGCAATTCATCCAGAAGGTCGGCGGCAAGGATGGTGGCGCACCGCAAGTGGCCGAGGCGCTGGCCGCGGCCGCCGAGGCGCGCGAGGCCGGTGACGTGCAGACCGCGGCCGACATCTACGACGCTATCCTGGAACAGGCGCCGGAGACGATCGAGGCGATCGCCGGCTTGGGCGATCTGCTGTTCGAGGCCGGCGATACCGAAGGTGCCGATGCGATGCTGGCGCGGGCGCCGGAGGCAAAGAAGGATGCGCCGCAGCTCGCCGCGCTGCGCGCCAAGATGGCGCTCGCCGCGCAAGCAGCAGTGCTCGGCAATCCGGCGGAACTGGAACGGCGGCTGGCCGAAAATCCCGGGGATCACCAGGCGCGGTTCGAGCTTGCGATGATCCAGAACGCCAAGGGTGATCGCATGGCGGCGGCCGACAATCTGCTGGCGATCATCAAGGCCGACCGCTCGTGGAACGACGATGGCGCCAGAACCCAGTTGCTGCAGCTCTTCGAGGCATGGGGCATGACCGACGAGGCAACGCTGTCGGCACGGCGCAAACTGTCGTCGCTGCTGTTTTCCTGAGCCGGCGCAGACTGTTTTGTCCGGCGGGCTTGCGGTCGGCGGCGGCTGCGCCAGATTAGGTTTTCGGACGGCATTCGATTTCGGGTTTCCGGTGTCGCGCCTTGTGCCGGCCGGGAGGAGACGGGTTTGGTGCGCTTCCTGACGAAGCGATCGGAGGATTGAGGTGCAGGCGGGAAACGCGCATTACCGACTCGCTGCGGACTTACCGTCGACCATGCCGATCTTTCCGCTTGAGGGCGCATTGCTGCTGCCGGGAGGCCGCATGCCGCTCAACATCTTCGAGCCGCGCTATCTGCAGATGGTCGATGAGGCGATCGCCGGGGCGCGGCTGATCGGCATGATCCAGCCCAGCCTCGACGGTGCGCTGCGTCCCGACGGCGAGCCGGAACTCTGCAATGTCGGCTGTGCCGGGCGCATCATCGCGCTGTCCGAGAGCGGCGACGGTCGTTATCTGATTTCGCTGCAGGGCGTGTGCCGGTTCCGCATTGTCCAGGAACTCACCGTCAGGACGCCGTTTCGCCAGTGCCGGTTGGCACCCTTTCTCACCGATCTCGACGACGACCAGGCGGAAGCCGAGATCGACCGGCCGGCGCTGCTCAAAGCGTTTCGCGCCTATCTGCAGGCCAACGATCTGGAGGCCGACTGGGAAAGCGTCAGCCGCGCCGAAAACGCCATGCTGGTCAACGCGCTGTCGATGATGGCGCCCTACGGGCCGGCCGAGAAACAGGCGCTGCTCGAAGCGGCCGATCTAAAGACACGTGCCGAAACGCTGATCGCCATCACCGAAATGGCGCTGGCGCGCGACAATGAGGATTTCGGTTCGAGTTTGCAGTAGGCTCTTGCCTTCTCCCCTTGTGGGAGAAGGTGGATCGGCGCGTAGCGCCGAGACGGTTGAGGGGTGCTGGACGGAGTGCCGTCGGTGCCAAGCTGGAACACCCCTCATCCGACCGAGATTCGCTCGGCCACCTTCTCCTACAAGGGGAGAAGGGAAGTCCGCGCGCGAAACCCCGAAGCGGTTGCCTTGTGGAAGGACGGATCGAATGGCGGATGGACGTGACGGGAACAGGACTGTCGATCCCAAGCTGCTGGAACTGCTGGCCTGCCCGCTGACCAAGGGGCCGCTTGCCTGGGATCCGGAGCGCGGCGAGCTTGTCTCGCGGGTGGCAAAGCTTGCCTATCCGGTGCGGGACGGCATTCCGATCATGCTGCCATCGGAGGCGCGGGTCATCGCCATAGACGATGCCATGCCACCGCCGCGCCTGGGTGGCTCGGAATAAGGGCCGCTCCGCAGCGATCCTTCGCGCCCCCCTCTGTCCTGCCGTCATCAAATTCCGCACCGCAGCAACGCTCTGACGAAGACAGGGGGCCTATTGAAAATTGCGTCCCTTGGGCATGACCTTCTCCGCCTTTCCCAATAATTCCGTTTGCGCGATGCTGCCCGGCCGAGCCTCGTCTGTACGGCTCGAAGGCTCAGGTCCTGCCTCTTCCAGCAGCACCGACAGCCACGGCGTCAGATCCTCGACCTTCTCGGCGACGATATGGATGACGTCCGATTCCGATTGCAGCTTGCCGGTGACGCGGATGAGACGCGCGCCCATGACGATGGGGCGGAAGCGGTCGAAAGTCCTTTCCCAGAAAATGATGTTGGCGACCGCATTCTCGTCTTCCAGCGTCAGGAAAATCGCCTTGCCATTGCCCGGCCGCTGCCGCACCAGCACGAGGCCGGCGACCGAAACGCGCCGGCCGTCCCGCACCTGGCCGAGCCGCGCATTGGGCGTGACGCCGGACCGATCCAGCCTTTGACGCAGGAAGGCGACCGGGTGCGCCTTCAGCGACAGGCCGAGCGAGCGGTAGTCGTGGACGACGTGCTCGCCGAGCGGCATTGTCGGGAGCCGGGTTTCAGGCTCGAGATCGCGCAAGCGGATCGCCGGCTGATCGAACAGCGGCAGCTTTTCGGCGGCACTCTTGCCGTCGAGCGCGCGGACCGCCCATAGAGCGTTGCGGCGGTTCAATCCAAGCGAGCGGAAGGCGTCGGCCTGCGCCAGCTTTTCGATCTCGTCGACGTTGAGGCCCGAGCGCAGCCAGACATCGCGCACGGATGTGTAGCCGTCGCCGCGCCTCACCACAAATGCTTCCATGCGCTCCTTCGACAGGCCTTTGACCTGGCGAAAGCCAAGCCGGACGGCATGGCTGGTCCGGATGACACCGCGCATTTGAACATGGCGGTCGAGAATGCGGGCCGGATCGAAAGGCGATTGCTCCAAGGCGCAATCCCAGCCGGAAAAGTTGACGTCGACCTCTCGGATCTCGACGCCATGATCATGCGCGTCGCGGACAAGCTGAGCCGGCTGGTAAAAACCCATCGGCTGGGAATTCAGAATCGCGGCGCAGAACACGTCGGGATAGAAGGTCTTGAACCAGCAGGAGGCATAGACCAGCAGGGCGAAGGAGGCGGCATGGCTTTCGGGAAAGCCGTATTCGCCAAAGCCCTCGATCTGCTTGAAGCAACGCTCGGCGAAGTCTTTTTCGTAGCCCTTGGCAACCATGCCGTCGACCATCCTCTTGCGGTAATTGCCGATCGTGCCGGTGCGCTTGAAGGTGGCCATGGCGCGGCGCAATTCATCGGCCTCGCCCGGCCTGAAGCCGCCGGCAACGATGGCAATCTTCATTGCCTGTTCCTGGAACAGCGGCACGCCCAGCGTCCTGCCGAGTATTTTTTCCAGTTCCGGCTTCGGGTATTCGGGCTTTTCCTTGCCTTGCCGGCGGCGCAGATAAGGGTGGACCATGTCACCCTGGATCGGGCCGGGCCGCACGATTGCCACCTCGATGACGAGATCGTAGAAGTTTTTCGGCCGCAGCCGCGGCAGCATCGACATCTGCGCGCGCGATTCGATCTGGAAGACGCCGATCGTGTCGGCGCGGCAGATCATGTCGTAGACATGTTTGTCCTCGGCCGGGAGAGTGGCCAACACATAGGGTTGGCCATATGCGTCCCGCGCCTCGGGATAATGATCCTGGAGCAGGGTGAAGGCGCGCTGCAGGCAGGTCAGCATGCCGAGCGCCAGCACGTCCACTTTAAGGATTTTCACCGCGTCGAGGTCGTCCTTGTCCCACTCGACCATCTTGCGCTCGTCCATCGCCGTCTTGACGATGGGTACGATCTCGTCGAGCCGGTCCCTTGTGATGACGAAACCGCCGACATGCTGCGACAAATGGCGGGGAAAGCCCATGATCTCGTTGGCGCATTCGATCACATGCCTTGTCGAGGGATCGGTCTGATCGAGGCCGCCGGCTTTTGTCTCCTTTTCGCCGAGCTCCGAGGTCGACCAGCCCCAGATCGAACTGGACAGCGCGCTCCGGACGTCGTCCGACAGGCCCATCGCCTTGGCCACTTCGCGCACCGCAGAGCGGCCGCGGTAGCTGACGACGGCGGCGGCCAGCGCGGTGCGCTTGGTGCTGTATTTGGAATAGATGTACTGGATGACCTCCTCGCGCTTTTCATGCTCGAAATCGACATCGATGTCGGGCGGCTCGTTTCTTTCTTCGGAAATGAAGCGCTCGAAAAGCGTGTCGATCTTGTCCGGGCCAACTTCGGTGATGCCGATGCAGAAGCAGACGATCGAGTTGGCGGCGGAGCCGCGCCCCTGGCAGAGAATGTTCTGGCTGCGGGCGAATTTGACGATATCGTAGACAGTCAGGAAATAGCGCGCGTAGTTCAGGCGCTCGATCAGAGCGAGCTCCTCCTCGATGCGCTGCGTCACAAAAGCGGGCACGCCCGAGGGGTAGCGGATGGCGGCCCCCTCCTTGGCCAGCCTTTCCAGCTCGGCCTGTGGCCCGAGGCCCGATTCCGTCGGCTCGTCGGGGTAGTTGTATTGCAGGTCACTGAGCGAGAAGCTCAGCTCGCCGGCAAAACGCAGCGTTTCCGCCAGCGCTTGCGGATGCCTGCGGAAAAGCCGTGCCATCTCCAGCGGTAGCTTTAAATGACGCTCGGCATTGGCCGCCAGTTCCAGCCCCACCTCGGCGACGGGCACATTGAGGCGGATCGCCGTCAGCACGTCCTGCAGCGGGCGCCGTTCCGACGTATGGTAGAGCACATCGTTGGTCGCCATCAGCGGGATGCCGGCCAGTTCGGCCATCGCCGCCGCCTGCTCGATACGGAAGCGGTCGCTGCCGCGGTAATCCGGCGAAACCGCAAACCGCAGGCTTTCGCCGAAGCGATCCGTGAGCCGGCTAAGCACAGCAAGGCTATCGGCCGCGCCCGTCGACACATCCGGCAGGATGGCCAGCGACAAGAGATCGCCCCATTCGAGAAGATCGCTTTGTTTGAGAAGCGTTGCTCCCTTTTCGTTTTCGTCGCGCAAATTGGCCTGCGTCAGCATGCGGCAGAGATGGCCCCAGCCCTTGCGGTTCTGCGGGTAAGCGAGAATGTCCGGCGTGCCGTCGCAAAATACCAGGCGGCAGCCGGGATGATAGGAAACACCCTCCACCTTGGCCTGCTGCCAGGCGCGCACGACGCCCGCCACCGTATTGCGGTCGGCGAGCCCGATCGCTGAAAACCCCATGAATTTCGCCGCGACCACCAGCTCCTCCGGTTTCGAGGCGCCGCGCAGGAACGAGAAGTTCGACTGGATGCCGAATTCGGCATAGGGAACGGCTGTCAGCGCATTCATGCGAAGACTCCATGCATGAACCAGCGCGGAGCGGGCTGCGAGGCGCCGTAGAGGCCTTGGCGGTAAAGCCAGTAACGGCGGCCGTCGGCATCCTCGATGCGGAAATAGTCCCGGGTCGGCGCATCTTCCCGTCCCGCCGCCTCTCGCCACCATTCAGGCGCAATGCGCTCCGGCCCTTCGGCGCGCGCGACCCGGTAGAGCGCGCGCCGCCAGCGGAAGTTCAAAGGTGGGCCTTCCGGCATTTCGGTGGCCGGCACCTCGATCGGCTCGGGCGAACGGAAAAGCCGGATCGGCCGTTCCGGCTGGAAGACGGTCGTGGGAGCATCCTTCACCTTGTCCGGCTGCTTCGGCGGCGAGCTTCTCTGCGGCGCTTCGGCGAAGGGAATGGCGGCGACGGCGCGCTCCGGCAGATGGCTCTCGACGGCGACCGGCTTCAAGACCGCGCCTTCGCCGAGCCGGGCGCGGATGCGGTCGGCAAAAAGCGCGATGTCGGCGCCCCCGTCGTTCGTCTCGCCGGCAAGGTCTGCCTGCTGCATGTCGAAGGCGGCGGCGGTCAGCACCGAGAGGCGCACGAGATCGAAACCATAGCCGGCGTCGATATTCTGTTCGAGCGCGGCAAGCCTTTCGTGAAACAATTTCTGGATCAGCAGCGGCTCGCGCAAAGGTCGCGAGGTGCCGACGGCGATGCGGCTGACGCCGCCATCGACGCGAAAGAGCAGCAGCGCCAGCCGCCTTGCGCCCTCGCCGCGACGCTCGAGGTCCTTCTTCAATGTGGCCGCCAGCATGCCTGTCAGCCGCTCGATGTCCTCGGTCAGCATGATCGGCTCGGCGAGGTGGCGTTCGACCGAAAGCGGCGCGACCGGCAGGCGCGGCGACACGGCTTCGTCGAGGCGGCCGAGCGCCTGGTCGAGGCGCAATAGCAGCGATGCGCCGAAGCGGCGGGCCAGCGGCGCGCGCGGTGCCGCCATGACGGCGCCCGCCGTGCGCAGGCCGACGCTTTCGAGGCTGGCGCGGACCTCTGGATCGATGCGCAGTGCCGCCAACGGCAAGGGCGCGAGAAGCGCTTCCTCCTCACCATCGGGAACGATGCGGTCGCCGGCAAACCGCGCCGCCGCCCAGGCCGAGCCCGGCGTGGCGGCAAGCCCGGCGCGGACATCGAAGCCCTGATGGAAAAAACGCGACAGGATGTCGTCCAGCATCGAGCGTTCGCCGCCGAAAAGATGGGTGCAGCCGGTGACGTCGAGATAGAGGCCATCGGCCCCGTCGAGCGCCACCAGCGGGGTATAGCGGTCGCACCAGTCGGCGAGGCCTTCGAGCAGGCGCCGGTCGGCTTCCGGATCGGCCCCCACGATGTCGATCGAGGGATGCATGGCGCGTGCATCGGCTATGCCCATGCCGCGTTTCAGGTTAAGCGCCTCGGCCCGCTCGTCGAGGGCGGCGATGCGCTGGGCGTTCCGGTCGCGGTGACTGATCACCAGCGGCAGGTGATCCGACGGCCGGGAACGCCAGGACCGCCCCAGGCGCTGCCGCAGGATCCTCTCGGCGGCGAGATGTGGAAACCACAGGGACAGGATTCTTTGCCCATTCCTCGCCCCGTCTTTCTTCGAATATGCGTTCATCGGGGTTCCACTCCAGTGTGAATTTTCCGGGCAAGGCAGTGCGGCTCTTGCCGATGGTGATGGTGAAGGCGGGCCGGCCGATCGAGCCGGCGAGCGGCCCGGCGATCGTCTCGCGCGCTGCCGCCGGTGCCGCCGACAGGATGAGGCGGACGGGCGCTGCCGTCGGCTCGGGCTCGCCGGCCTGGCGCAGCAGGAACAGCGGCCGGCCGGCACTCTGCGCCCGGGCGTGCAGCCGCCGCGTCGCGGTGAGATCCAGCCGCTGCGGGTTGCCACGGATTTCGAGGATGACTGCGGCCAGCGCCGTCATCCTGGCGGCCTCCTCGGCGACCCACAGCGCATCGAGCAGCCTTGGCGCCTCGGAAAACAGCAATTGCTCCGGCTCGATGCCGAAGAAGGCGTGAAGCCCCCCGGCATAGGGAAAGCCGGCCTCGCGGAAAACCTCGGATGTGCCGATCCACAGCACCGGCAGTCGCGGCCCCTGGCTGAGGATCAGGCTGATGAGCGACAGGACAAAACCGGCGACTGCTCCGGCATCGCGGGTCGCGGCGCCATGAAACTCGCTCAGCGCCGCCTTCGGCAGGCCGCCGCTCAGCGCAGCATCGAGGCGCTCGGCACCGGTGCGCAAAAACGCATCGGGCGGCGCCACGGCGAGGCCGCGACGGACAATCGTCAGATTCCGAGCGGGTGTCGGATTCCGAGAGGATGCCAGACTCTGGCGAGGCACATCCGCGTCAAACGACGAACCGGCCGGCGCTTCCAGGCGCTCGGACAAGGTCCCTTCGATCTTCGCGATCTGGCGGCGCAGGGCAAAAACAGTCTCCCGCGCCACGGCGCTTGTCGCCATGACGGTCAGCTTCCACTCACAATTGTTCCTGTTATGTTCCTATAGATTCCAGAGGGCGGCCAAAGAGTCAAGCGGAGTCATGGGGAATTTATTCCTGCCTTGATGGCATGGTCCGGGCGCTCCAGCCCGACCATTTGCCGAGTCCGGCCCGAAAGCCTATATGCCGGGATCAAAGGACAAAGCATGGCTCGCATCTACCAAACCCGCATCTGGCACGACCAGCTTTCGCCAACGATGGAGGAAATCGAGCTCCTGGCGCTGGAGGCCTATGCCCATCTGCCGGAGGAGTTTCGCAAGCTGACCGGCGAGATCGTCATTCAGATCGCCGAATTCCCGACCGACGAGATCATGGACGACCTTTCGCTGGAAACGCCCTTCGACCTGCTCGGCCTGTTCGAGGGGCGCGGCATCGCCGAGCGCTGGAATCCGCAGACCGGCGAAGGCCCGAACCGGATCACGCTCTACCGCCGCGCCATCCTCGACTACTGGGGCGAGAACGAGGAGACGCTGGGCGACATCGTCACCCATGTGCTGATCCATGAGATCGGTCACCATTTCGGCCTGTCGGACGATGATATGGAGAAGATCGAAGAGGCAGCGGAGTGACGTCGTTTTGACTGGAGAGCGCAGCGTTCCTTCGCGCCAGCGTCCAGAAGTGTCCCGCATTCGCGGGCACCCGAAGCGATGTCAGCGCTACCAGTCGCTGAGCTTGGTGTCGGGGCCGTATTCCTGGCCTTCGATGTCCTTCACCACCGCCTGGCCGCAGCGCATGGTCTTGGCATTCTTGTCATAGGCATAGGTCGGCGAGCCGAACAGGTGCCAGCCCTTGTTGAGCGCCGCCGTCACCTTGTGGCAGAAGCTGGCGTCGTCCGGGCCGGACAAAAAGCGGTAGAGTTTCATTTTCAATCCCGTCGTGAGTTGCAATCATGCGCGAACAGCGGCGGCCTTCGCCAGCAGTTTTTCGGCCTGCGCCAGATGCAGCCGCTCGACCATCTTTCCGTTCAGCGCAATCACCGCCTTGCCGGTATTTTCGGCGAGCGCGAAGGCATCCTTGATCGCGCCCGCCTCGGCTATCGCTTCAGGCGACGGCGCAAAGGCCCGGTTTGCGGCCTCGATCTGGGCCGGATGGATCAGCGATTTGCCGTCGAAGCCCATGGCGGCCGCTTCCGTGCACTCGCGCGCAAACCCGTCCATATCGCTAAAATCATTGAAGACGCCGTCGAGCAGGTCGAGGCTGCCGGCGCGCGCGGCGAGCACCATCTGCATCAGCCACGGCACGAGATAGCGCCGGTCGGGCGTGGTGAGAATTCCGGTGTCCTTGACCAGATCATTCGTTCCGGCAACGAAACAAACCAGTCGAGAGGCTGGGTCGCGGCCAAGCTCGGCGATCGGGCCGATGTTGAGCAGCGCCTTGGGTGTCTCCTCATCGCCCATAGCTTGACCTCGTCCGGCGCAAAATTGTCGTCGAGAACGTCACCGGCCTCGAGAATGTCGCGCGGCGTGTCGACCTTGGGCAGCAGGATGGCGTCGGGAGCGCATTTTGCCGCAGCCAGCAGATCGTCGGCGCCCCATTCGCTCGACAGCGCATTGATGCGCACAACCATCTCGCAGCGCCGGTTGGAACGGCCGGCGAAAATCCCCGCCAGTTTTTCGCGCGCGGAAAGCTTGTCGGCCGGGGCGACGGCGTCCTCGAGATCGATGACGACGGCATCGCAGGCCAGCGACCGGATCTTGGCCAATGCCTTGTCGTTCGAAGCCGGGACGTAAAGCACCGAGCGGCGCGGGCGGGAGGGTTCGGCAGTCATGTCCGATCTATGCCGCCTGCAGACGGCCGAGGCAAGCCGTGCATAAAAACTGCACGCAATTTCGGAAAATCTCCTCGTCTCCGCCCCGCTTGCCACCCGACAGAATGCGACAAGGGCGGCATGCAAGAGCAAACAAATTGCCGTTGGTCCCTGCCGTACCGGCTTCGCCGCGACAGCTGGTGGCTTGTCGATCCGCCCCCGGCAAACCTCCTCTCTTTCGTCCGCAAATCCCCGCCCAGATATTCCGGCCGCATCAAAGCGGCCGAGAAAGCCCGATCATGACAGCGTTCCTCACGCCGGCGCCGAGCTATTGCAGCCGCTTCGGCGTTGCCGTCCTGCTCGTCGCGCTGGCCGATTTTTTCTTCTATAGCCAACCGGCCGGCATCACGCTTTTCCTGTTCGGCGTTGCGATTGCCACCACGAGCATGGCTGTCCATCCTCTCGGCTCCTTCAACGATGGCAGGCCCTGGTTCAAGCCAGTTGCGCTGCTTGTGGCGCTGCTGCCGGTCGCGGAAAATGTCAGTGCGCTGTCCGTCTCGATCGGGCTGGCGGCGCTGGCCGTCTTCGCGCTTTCGCTGGCCGGGCGGTTGAAGCACGGGGTTGCCCGCATTGCCGGCCAACTCTCGCTATTCCTGCTTGCAACGCCCTTTCGGTTCGTCCTGGATTTCTTTCGCTGGCGCAAGGCGGCCCGGCAGCTTGGCCGACGGCGCGTGCGCCTTGCGACGATTGCCGTCTGGGTCATGCCGCTAAGCCTCGGCGCGGTGTTTCTCGCGCTGTTCGGCGCCGCCAATCCGGTCGTCGAATACTGGCTGTCGCTGATCGACCTAATGGCACTGCTCGAGCTCATCCAGCTGCCGCGTCTCGCCTTCTGGCTGTTCGTGCTGGTCGGCGTCTGGGCCTTTCTGCGCCCGCGCCTACCGCGCTTTCTCCGCTCCATTCCGCGTGTGCTGTCGCCTGTGCCTGTCGGCCGGGCGACGACAAAACCCGCCAAGGCGATCGAGGACATCATCTTCGGCAAGGCCGCGATTCTTCGTGCGCTGGTCGTCTTCAACATCCTTTTCGCGATGCAGACCGCGCTCGACGCCACCTATCTGTGGGGCGGCATCGCGCTTCCCGACGGGCTGACCTACGCCGCCTATGCGCATCGCGGCGCCTATCCCTTGATCATCACAGCGCTGCTCGCAGCTGGCTTCGTCCTGGCGGCGCTGCGGCCGGGCAGCACGACCTCCAGCGATCCGCTCATCCGCCGGCTGGTCTACGTCTGGGTGGCGCAGAACATCGTGCTGGTCATCTCGTCGATCCTGCGGCTCGACCTCTATATCGGCATCTACGCGCTGACCTACTGGCGCATCGCCGCCTTCGTCTGGATGGGACTGGTGGCGGCGGGCCTTGCCCTGATCATCGCCCGCATCGCGTTCGAAAAATCCAATGAATGGCTGCTTTCCGCCAATCTTCTGACGCTTTCAATGACGCTCTATGCCTGCTGCTTCGTCAACTTCGCGGCGCTGATCGCCAACTACAATGTCGAGCACTCATTCGAAATGACCGGCCAAGGCACCGAACTCGATTTCTGGTATCTGCGTACGCTCGGTCCCAGCGCCTGGCCGGCGCTCGACCGTTTCCTCGAGCATCAGGGCAGGACGAATGCGGCCAGCGTTTCCTCGTACCGCGAACTCGCCCGTTTGCTTGGGCAGGACGAGGCCCGCTACCGCGCCGGCCTAGAAAACTGGCGCGCCTGGAGCTTTCGCGACTGGCGGCGCCTTCGTGCTCTCGACACACGTATCCCGTTCGTGGTTCCTCCGATGTCCGAACCCTTCATGCCGGGCCGCTGATTTGATGCCGCACCACATACTGGTCGCCGACGACGATCCGCACATTCGCGAAATCATCTGCTTCGCGCTCGAAAAGGCCGGCATGAAGACGCTGGCGGTGCCGGACGGCGCGGCTGCCTTGCAGGCGATCGAACGCCGCGCGCCCGATCTCGTCGTGCTCGACATCGGCATGCCGGAAATGGACGGGCTGGAAGTGTGCCGGCGGCTGCGCCACACATCCGACGTGCCGGTGCTGTTCCTGTCAGCGCGGGATGAAGAGATCGACCGCATCCTCGGGCTGGAAATGGGCGGCGACGACTATGTCACCAAGCCGTTCAGCCCGCGCGAGCTGGTCGCCCGCGTCAACGTCATCCTGCGCCGCGCCCGGCCTGCGCCCGAACATGCCGATGATCGGCAATTCTCGCATGGCAGACTGGCCTTAGTGCCGGCAAGCCATACAGCCAGCTTCGACGGCAAGCCGCTGGTGCTGACGGGCATCGAATTCGCGATCCTGAAAGGGTTTTTGGCGCGTCCCGCGCATGTGCTCGGCCGCGACATGGTGATGGCTAATGCCTATGCTGCCAATATCCACGTCGCCGACCGCACCGTCGACAGCCATGTCCGCAACATCCGCGCCAAGCTGGCGGCGGTCGGCTGCGTCGATGCAATCGAGACCGTGCATGGCGTCGGCTTCCGGCTCGGCAAATGCGGCGCGTGAGCGCCCAAGAACGGATTGGCAGCAAATGGCGGCCACGGCTTGCCACGGTCGTCATTGCCATCCTGATCATGGTGATGGCACTGCCGCTGGCCGGCCTGTTCTTCTTCCGGCTGTACGAGAACCAGCTGATCCGCCAGACCGAGGCCGAGCTGATCGCGCAAGGTGCCGCCCTTGCCGCGATCTATGCGCAAGAGGTCCGTGAGGCCGGCCTTGCCCCGGAAAAGCTCGGCACACCTATGCCTCCACCCAGTACAAGGGATCGGGCTTCTGCCTATCAGCCGATCGAACCGCGCCTCGATCTTGCGTCCGACAGGATACTGCCGACCCGGCCAGCGGCCACGGCGGCCAGCGTCGATCCTGCCGTCGCGGCGATCGGCGCGCGGCTGTCGGGCATTCTTGCCGCGACGCAGAAAACCACGCTGGCCGGCTTCCGGCTGCTCGATCCCAGAGGCGTGGTCATCGCCGGGCGTGAGGAGGCCGGCCTGTCGCTCGCCGCTGTCGAAGAGGTTCGCGCAGCACTTGCCGGCCGCTACGCCAGCGCGCTCAGGCTGCGGGTTCCCGACCAGCCGTCGCCGCCGCTCTATTCGGTCAGCCGCGGCACCAAAGTCCGCGTCTTCGTCGCCATACCAGTTGCGGTCTCCGGCAAGGTCGCCGGCGTGGTCTATCTGTCGCGGACGCCGAACAACATCGTCAAGCATCTCTTTGGCGAGCGCGGCAAGGTGGCGCTGGCGGCAATCGCCATCCTCGGCGGCACGCTGCTGATCGGGCTGGTCTTCCTGCGCACCGTCAGCCGGCCGATCTATGCACTGATCGAGCGCACCGAGCGCATCGCCGCCGGCGACCGTGAGGCGATCAGGCCGCTTGATCACCACGGCACGCGCGAAATGGCGGCGCTCTCCGCGGCCTTCCTCGACATGGGCGAAAAGCTGCATGCGCGCTCCGACAGCATCCAGACCTTCGCCACCCACGTCTCGCACGAACTCAAATCGCCGCTGACGGCGATCCAGGGGGCAGCCGAACTGCTGCGCGATTCGGGCGGCGCGATGGACGAGGCCGAGCGGCGGCGTTTTTCAGACAATATCGTCACCGATGCCGGCCGGCTCAATCTGCTGGTGCGCCGCCTGCTTGACCTTGCGCGTGCCGAAAATCTCGAGCCCAGCGGCCAAGGCACATCACTCGCTCCGGCACTGGCGCTGCTGCCGGCCGACCACAGGCTGGCGGTGCGCCTCGAGGCGGGCGCCGATATCGGCCTGCGCATATCGGCCGAAAACGCCGCGATCGTGTTGGCCAATCTCATCGACAATTCGGCGCGACACGGCGCGACGCTGGTCTCGGTCACGGCAGCAATCGCGGACGGCAAGGCCACCATTGTGGTGGACGATGACGGCGCCGGCATTTCGCCCAGCAACCGAGGCCGCATCTTCGAGCCGTTCTTCACCACGCGCCGCGATTCCGGCGGCACCGGCATGGGCCTCGGCATCGTGCTGGCCCTCCTGAAAGCGCATGATGGCACGATCCGGCTGGTTGACTTGGCGAGCGGCACGCGCTTCGAGATCATCCTGCCGGCGGCGTGACTCGGCGGTTCAGACCGGAAGGGCGAAAAAGGTGCATTACGACATCATCATCATCGGCGGAGCCATCGTCGGCTCCTCGGTCGCCTATTATCTGCGCGAGGAAGGGTTTTCGGGCCCGATCGCGGTTGTCGAGCGCGACCCGCAATTTTCCCATGCGGCGACAACGCTGTCCTGCGCCTCCATCCGCCAGCAGTTCTCGATCCCTGAAAACATCCGGCTGTCGCAGTTCACGCTGAAACTGTTCCGGCGGTTGAAGGAAGAATTCGGGGCGGACGCCGATATCGGCTTTCGCGAAGGCGGCTATCTGATCCTTGTCGGCGAAAACGGGCTGCCTATCCTGCAGGCCAACCACGAGGCGCAGATGGCCGAGGGCGCCGACATCGTGCTCGAGGATGCCGAGGCGCTTGTTCGTCGGTTTCCGTGGCTATCGGCCGAGGGTATCAGTGCCGGGGCCTACGGCCGCAGCGGCGAGGGCTGGTTCGACGCGCATGCGATGCTGATGCTGTTCCGCAAGGCGCTGCGGACGAAGGATATCGACTTCATCACGGCGTCGGTGACCGGCATCGAGCGGCAAGGCGGCCGCGTCACCGGTGTGACCCTCGAAAATGGCGAGCGGCTTGAGGCCGGCATCGTCGTCAATGCTGCCGGGCCGAATGCCGGCAAGGTGGCAGCAATGGCCGGGCTGGCACTGCCGGTGGAGCCGCGCAAGCGCAATGTCTTCGTCTTCGAGGCGCGCGAAAAATATGACGACATGCCGCTGCTGGTCGACCCGAGCGGCATCTATGTCCGGCCGGAAGGTTCGGTCTACATCACCGGCGGCGCCGAGCCGGAAGAGGGCGAAGGCCCCGCCGACCCCACAGATTTCGAACCCGACTGGCCGCTGTTCGAAGAGGTGATCTGGCCGGTGCTGGCGACCCGTATTCCGGCCTTCGAGGCGATCAAGCCGACGCGCGCCTGGGTCGGCCATTACGACTACAACACGCTCGACCAGAACGCGGTGATCGGTTCGCATCCCGAGGTCGGCAATTTCTTCTTCGCCAACGGTTTTTCCGGCCACGGCTTGCAGCAGGCGCCGGCGGTCGGCAAAGCGCTGGCCGAACTGATCGTCCATGGCGGCTATCGCACGGTGGATTGCTCGGCGTTTGGGTATAGCCGTGTCGCTGAGGGGCGGGCGTTTCGTGAATTGAACGTGATTTGAGGGAAGGCCGCCCAGAATAAGCCGCTCTGTCGAGTTCCCGCCCTCCCCTCTGTCCTGCCGGACAGAGGGGAGGCTGCCCCGCCGATATCAAAAGTCCGCACGCTGGTAGTCAAAACCTGGCGCTTGGTACCCGAAACGGAATACCGCTGCCGACTCATTTCGGACATCTAGGGCAGATACTTAAAGAGCCATGGAAAGCAGGAATTTGACTTGACCTCCACTAGTTGGAAGGCACTTTCAGTGTTGATGTTCGCAATTATCCCATTCTCTGGATGCAGCAACGACCCTGAGTCACCGGAGAACAAACGTATATACTCTGTTCGCCAGCATCAGGAGTTTGAATTACGTCAGCAGAATAATCGTGCCAATTATTTTTTTGGCAAGCGAGTAATGGATACTGAAATCAATACTTTCGCCTTCCCTCTCGCCGGTGAGGCGAAAGGCTATGTAGTGTTTTATGCTACGCCCGAAGAGGGTGGGTTAATTCTGTCGGTTCCGCAGCAATATGACGATATCAGTCTGACGAAGCAGACGCTTGAAGCCATCGTTGATAAAGGCCTCATCTCAAAGCCGCTTGAAATTCACCTTGCGTCACGCGCGCACTGAGCGCTTTGCCAAAAAGTACATGGTAGCGTCCGCTTTCCACCCTGAGCGGGCTTACGGCCCCGGAACCAAGCGTCAGATTTCGACCACTAGTGGTTAAGTTCTAACGCTTGGTACCCGATCGTGAGCGCGGCCACATCGCGAGCGCTCCTTCTCCTACAGGCAGAAATGTCTGACGCCATCTGGCCGCAAATGTTATCTCTAGCGATCCGTCCTCGATCGAAGAAGGATGCAGTCAGTGGATGACTGGAGAATCGGGAATATCTGGATAACCAGAATTCTGGAGATGTGCGACCCTCTGCGGACGCCGTCGGAATGGTTTCCCGACTGCACCGATGAAGCGCTCGAACCGCATCTTCATTGGCTCACGCCGCGATTAATATCGCCTGCAACCGGCCGGCTTATTCTTCCCATCCAGAGTTTTCTTATTCGTACCGGACACCACACCATTCTGGTCGACAGTTGCGTCGGCAACGATAAGACGTTCGCATACTGCCCCCATTGGCATCGCCGCAATGACGGCACCTTTTTGGAGCGCCTGGCAAATGCAGGTGTTGCTCCCGAGCAGATCGACTATGTGCTGTGCACCCATCTTCATGTCGACCATTGCGGTTGGAACACACGATTGGTGGACGGGCGTTGGATACCGACATTCCCGAACGCCCGCTACATCATGGCGCGGCGCGAGTTCGAGGCCGCACAGGCGGCCTCCGGTGATGACGAAGATCGGACCTATGAGGACAATGTGTTGCCAATCGTCGAGGCTGGTCGGGCTGTGCTTGTCGATATGGATTATGAACTCGATGGCGAAGTGTGGCTGGAACCGACGCCGGGCCACACCCCGGGGCACGTAGCCATCGGCCTGAAATCTCGAGGCGTAGGGGCAGTGTTTTCCGGCGATCTCATGCATTGGCCGATGCAATGCATATACCCTGACTGGAGCTTTCGGTACGACACGGACCCTGACCAGGCACGTCGGACGAGATGGGCATTCCTGGAGGCTTGCTCGGACAATGGCCGCATCGTAATGACGTCGCATTTTCCCTTGCCGTCGGTGGGAACCATCTCGCGACGCCAGTCATCATTCTGGTTCGAGGATCAGCAGCCGCCGTAGTCGCCGAGGACGCCGACTGGGCGATCGCCCTCGGCCACCCGCACTTGTCGAAGCGCCGCTCAAGCGCGGCGTCTTTCACTCGGTGGTCGACCTCCAGGGCGGCAATCTACCCCTTCCTCGCCGAGCACAACCAGCAGCCCAGACCCTTCATCTGGACCGCCGACCCCGACAGGATCGCCGCCGCGGTCAAACGCGGGCACCAAACGTTAGATTCGATCCACTAGCTGGCAAGGCAACGCGTCAGCGCTTGCGGTCGAACCAGAACGCGTCGGACACGCGCTTCATGCCGATGCGCTCATAAAAGCCGACGGCGTCGGGCATGGAAATCAGGCTTATGGCAACGGAAGGCCCGAGTTGCCGGCGCGCTTCATCAAGCAGGCCCTTGCCGATGCCGAGCCCTTGCGCCGATTTGCAAACGGCGAGCTCGGAAACGTAACAGACCCACGAGAAATCGGTAACACCGCGGGCAACACCGACCAGCGGCTTGCCTTCTGTATCGAGACGCGCGGTGAGCACCAAATTGGCCCCTGTCAGCATCGCGTTCAATCGGGTGTCGTCATCGACGGGGCGATTGGCGCCGAGGCCGGATTCCACCAGAACGCGGCGGAACTCGGCGATGCCGAGACCCGGTTCGCTGGCGTAGAGGACCTTGGATCGCGTTGTCATGTCGATAAAAGTGCACCATGGGCCGGTGGTTTTGAAGCTGTTTTGTACCGATCTTGTGTTTCGATCGACGACGGAGGTCCAAAAACAGCCGCCTTTTATTTGCCCGCGGCTTTGTGTACACCGGGCGCCAGCAATTCCCCGCAACGAGAAGAAGACGGGCAAGGACATGGAAAAATTCACCAAGCTCACCGGCGTCGCCGCGCCGATGCCGATCGTCAATGTCGACACCGACATGATCATCCCCAAGGATTATCTCAAGACGATCAAGCGCACCGGGCTCGGCACCGGCCTGTTTGCCGAAATGCGCTACAAGGACGACGGTTCGGAAAACCCGGACTTCGTGCTCAACAAGCCGGCCTACCGCAAGGCGCAGATCCTGGTCGCCGGCGATAATTTCGGCTGCGGCTCGAGCCGGGAACATGCGCCGTGGGCGCTGCTCGACTTCGGCATCCGCTGCGTCATCTCGACCTCGTTCGCCGACATTTTCTACAACAATTGCTTCAAGAACGGCATCCTGCCGATCACCGTCAGCCCGGAAGACCTGGAGAAACTGATGGACGATGCCTCGCGCGGTTCGAACGCGACGCTGTCGGTCGATCTGGAGGCCAAGGAAATCCGTGGGCCTGACGGCGGCGTGGTCAAGTTCGACCTCGACGAGTTCAAGCGCCATTGCCTGCTCAACGGGCTCGACGATATCGGCCTGACCATGGAAAAAGCCGGCGCCATCGCTTCGTTCGAGAAGAGGAACGCCGCTGAGCGCCCCTGGGCCTGAGTGGTACGATGCCCCGGCGGCGACAGACCGGGTTCGTGGCGGCTGAACGGAGGGACAGTCATGACACGTTCGCTTCTTGTCGGCGCCTGCGCGCTGGCGTGGATTCTGATGCCGGTGGCTGGCGCGCATGCACAGACCGACATGGTGCTCGTGCCGGCTGACGATGCGCCCGGCAGGGCCGCCGACCAGGGCGCGTTGAGCAATGCGGCCCTAGCCGACAATGACAAACAGGCGCCGATCCCGTTCGAGGGCGGCCAACTGACCATCACCCAGGAGGAAGAGTACGGGGAACGGGTGCTCGCCTTCGACGGCAAGGAACTGGCGCGCAATTACGACGTCTTCTTCGACAAGATCGTCGAGGTCGGCGGCGTCAAGGTGGCGCTGATCGATGTCGGCGACGGCGGCAATCAATGCGGCCCGGCCAAGGTGATCGTGTGGAAGCCGGAAGGCGGCACGATCCAGACGGTCACGGTCGAGCAGGACGAATGCGGCGCGCCGCCGACCGCGATCTCCGACAGCGCCATCTATTTCGTGCCCTATCTGCTGCCGGGCGATTCCAAGCCGGCGCTGCAATGGTCGCCGACGGCCGGACTGATGACTTCCGGCAATCTCACCTACATGCCGGAGCCGGGCACCGACTGGAAAGACGTCGATCCGTCGAAATACGACAACATCATCGACGCCTTCCACAACGAGGCTGTCTACAGGCTAGCCGAGACGCTGCTTGGCAAGGACATGCCCGACATGGCGACCAGCCTGCTGGTCGGCGGCGGCACGGAAAAAACCGCGTCGGGTGCCTTCTTTGCCAGCGGCTGCGTGCCGCATGATTGCGGCGGCAATGACGGCTTCATGGCGGTCGACCCGGTCAAGCACAAGCTCTATTTCGCCCGCCGCGGCGACAAGCCCGAGCCGGACGCGTGGCCAGCGGTGAGTACATGGCCGGCCGACGTCAAGGAAGCGCTGGACAAGGCGCTGGGGTCGGCGAATTAGGTACTTTTGCAAAGCGCAGTGACCACCACGCCTTGGACGAGAGGGCTTTGTCGAGGCGGGAGACTCATAACAACCGTCAGTTCTATCTGGCCCATGGCGGGATCGGCTCGTTCCCTGCAAGATATCCGCGACGATTTGCGGAGGACCCATGCGAAAACTGATCTCCACCGGTTCGCCCTTCGAAAAGACCGCCGGCTATTCGCGCGCCGTGGTGCAGGGCGACTGGTGTTTCGTGTCCGGAACGACCGGCTACGATTATGCGACCATGTCGATGCCGGAGACCGTGGAGGCACAAACGCGCAATTGCCTGACGACGATCGCCAAGGCGTTGCGAGATGGCGGCTTCGAAATGGCTGACGTGGTGCGGGCACATTACTACATCACCGATGCGGCTTTCGTAGATGTGGTGTTCCCGATCCTCGGCGAGGCGTTTGGCGAGATCAGGCCGGCAGCAACGATGATCGTGTGCCAGCTCAACAAGCCGGAAATGAAGATCGAGATCGAGGTGACGGCGCTGCGGCGCACAGCCTGATACCTGTCACGGTTGTGACAACGATACGGTTAGCACGAGGATCGGCCCATGGTGAAGGTCAGACGCATCGTTGCAAACATAGACACGCAGGATATCGCGGCGGCAAAACCCTTCTATCAGGATGTGCTCGGCCTCGATCTCAAGATGGATATGGGCTGGATCGCTACCTATGGCTCGCAAGAGACGATGTCCGTACAGGTCAGTTTCATGGCCGAAGGGGGATCAGGAACGCCGGTGCCGGACATCTCTATCGAAGTCGACGACGTCGATGCCGCGCTTGAAAGCATGAGGACGGCCGGCTTTGCCATCGAATACGGTCCGGCGGACGAACCCTGGGGCGTGCGGCGCTTCTTCGTGCGCGACCCGTTCGGCAGGCTGGTCAATATCCTTTCGCATCTGTAGACGTTTTGTCTTGAGCATCGGATTTTCCCAAAACCGGTTGCCACTTTTGGGTCCGATGCTCTGAACCGCAGGCTTGCGCGTCGGTCGCTTGGCGTTTAGCAAGGCCGCGTTCATGCGCTAAAATAATCGGGACGGTTCTCATGGCTTCGAAAAATCTTCTCCTGCTTGCCGGCGATGGCATCGGCCCCGAGGCGATGGCCGAGGTGAAGAAGCTGATCGCCGCGATGAACGACAAGCTCGGCAGCGATTTCGTCACCGATGAGGGCCTTGTCGGCGGCTGCGCTTACGACGCACATGGCGCGGCGATTTCCGATGCCGACATGGCCAAGGCAATGGCGGCGGACGCGGTGCTGTTTGGCGCCGTCGGCGGACCGAAATGGGATGCCGTGCCTTACGAGGTGCGCCCGGAGGCGGGTCTGCTGCGGCTGCGCAAGGACATGGAGCTGTTCGCCAATCTTCGACCCGCCATTTGCTATCCGGCGCTGGCGGCGTCCTCCTCGCTCAAGCAGGAGGTGGTCGAGGGGCTCGATATCCTCATCGTGCGCGAGCTCACCGGCGGCGTCTATTTCGGTGAGCCGAAGCAGATCATCGATCTCGGCAACGGCCAGAAGCGCGGTATCGACACCCAAGTCTACGATACTTTCGAGATCGAGCGCATTTCGGGCGTTGCCTTCGAATTGGCACGCACGCGCAAGAACCACGTCACCTCGATGGAAAAGCGCAATGTGATGAAATCGGGCGTGCTGTGGAACGAGGTCGTCAGCCAGACGCAAAAGGCCAGGTATGCCGACGTCAAGCTCGACCATATGCTCGCCGATGCCGGCGGCATGCAGCTGGTGCGCTGGCCCAAGCAGTTCGATGTCATCGTCACCGACAATCTGTTCGGCGACATGCTGTCCGACATCGCCGCCATGCTGACCGGCTCGATCGGCATGCTGCCGTCGGCCTCGCTCGGCGCGCCGGATGCGAAGACAAAAAAGCGCAAGGCGCTCTACGAGCCGGTGCATGGCTCGGCGCCCGACATCGCCGGCAAGGGCATCGCCAATCCGATCGCCATGATCGCCTCCTTCGCCATGTGCATGCGCTATTCCTTCGGCATGGTGACTGAAGCCGACAAGCTCGAAGGTGCGATCGCCGCCGTGCTCGACGACGGCCTGCGCACCAGGGATATTCATTCGCCGGGGATGACCGAGGTCGGCACCGCTGAGATGGGCGACGCGATCATCGCCAAGTTCCTGGGCTGATCCTGTGTAGGTCGACGTCCGCTGGGCGACTGCCGCCGATGCGGCGGCACTCCCGCGGTTAGATTTGGACACCCGCCGGCACCGGACCCCACTGGTTTTCACGCGGCTGGGTCGGGATCAGCGCAAAGATCAGGATGATCACGGTGCCGAAGGTCGGGATCAGGAAAAGCAGGAAGAGCCAGCCGGTCAGGCCGATATCGTGCAGGCGGCGCACGTTGAGCCCGAACCACGGCAGGGCTGTCGCCAGCAGGAAGAGGCCGCAAAGGCCGACCGTCACTGCCGGCAATTCACTGTTGTCGAGATTGCCCATGGCGTCGTCGATGAAGACGCCGAGTCCTGTCGCCACGATCAGCGCGATCGTCCAGAACAGGCAATAGGTCCAATATTCCTTGCGGCGGGCACGGCCGGCGAAGTTGAAATAATTTTCGGTCAGGCCACGCGAGAAGTAGCTCCACAGGCCGGTGGATTCGGCGGTTTGATTTTCAGCGGAACGGCCGAAATGTTGCGGCTGACGTGCCGCGGGCGCATTGCCGGCCTGAGATGGGGCGGCCGTTGCAGCGGAGGCACGGGCGGGTGCACTGGCAGGTTGGGCGTGGATCGAAAAAACATCGCGTGCCCGTCCGCCAGCCGGCTGGAATTCGACGGTCGTGCCTCCGGCAACCGACGCTTGGCGGCGCCAGTCCTCGCGCGCGAAGCTGTAGCGGTTGCCATCGGCCCCGGTAATGAAACCGAAGGCCTGGTCCTCGTCATAGTGAAGAACTTCGCCGCGCATGTCCTGCCCACCCCATTGCCCTGCCCCAGACTGTGCAAAGTTCCGGTAGACCGCAAGGGGCGTGCGCGAAATGGAAGGGGCAGGCTATTCACCCCGGCCGTTTCTTCGATTTCTTGTGTTTCGCCGGTCCGCCTTCGAATTTCGCCTTGGCCGGTTTGCCGGCCCAGGGCTTTGCCTCGAATGCCGGGCGCTGGTCAGCCGGTGCGCGCTTCTCGAATTTGGGCGCGTTCTGATCGAATGTCCGCTTGCCGCGGTGCGGCTTCTTGTCGGGGCGCGGCTCCTGATAGCCGGCCCGCGACAGATCGGGCGTGCCGTCCAGCCGCTTGACCGCAATGTTGCCCTGCAGCTTGCGGTCGGGGCCGATCGCGGCGAGGAAGCGCTCGGCCCAGTCCGCCGCGATCTGCACGAAGGTTTCTTCCGGCTGCATCTTGATGGCGCCGATCTCGCGCTTGGAGATGCCGCCTGTCCGGCACAGCATCGGGATCAGCCAGCGCGGCTCGGCATTCTGCCGGCGTCCGACCGACAGCGAGAACCAGACGCTGTCGCCGAAATCGTCGCGGCGGCTCGGTGCCTCGTCCCGGCGCGCAAATTTTTCGCCCGACGGCGTGAACGGTGCGACGTCGAGAAGATCCTCCGGCGCCGAGCGGCTGGAGCGGCACATCCGTACGAAGGCTGCGGCGACCTGTTCGGGTCCGTGCTGATCGAGAAGCGCCTGGACGAAGCCTCGCTCCTCATCCTTCATAGGCTCGCTGAGGACCGGGTCGGCGAGAATGCGCTCGTCATCGCGCCGGATCACGTCGTCGGCCGAGGGCGGGCTCGCCCAGGTCGCCGCAAGGCCGGCACTCTGCAGCAGCCGCTCGGTGCGTTTGCGGGCATTGTTGGGCACGATCAGCGCGCTGACGCCCTTGCGCCCCGCCCGTCCCGTTCGCCCGCTTCGGTGCAGAAGCGTCTCCGGGTTGGTCGGCAAGTCGGCATGGATCACCAGCTCGAGGTTGGGCAGGTCGATGCCACGCGCCGCGACGTCAGTGGCGATGCAGACCTTGGCGCGGCCGTCGCGCATCGCCTGCAGCGCGTGGCTGCGCTCGTTCTGGCTCAGCTCGCCGGACAGTGCCACGACGGAAAAGTTGCGGTTGTTGAAGCGCGCTGTCAGGTGATTGACGGCGGCACGCGTGTTGCAGAACACCAGCGCGTTCTTCGCCTCATAGTACCGCAGCACGTTGATGATGGCGTTTTCGCGGTCGGCCTGCGCGACGCCCAGCGCCCGGTATTCGATGTCGAGATGCTGCTTCTCCTCGCCCGAGGCCGAGATGCGCACGGCATCGCGCTGGTAGCCCTTGGCCAGCGTGGCGATGGAGCGCGGCACGGTCGCGGAAAACATCAACGTGCGGCGCTCGGCAGGGGCGGCGTCGAGGATGAATTCCAGGTCCTCGCGAAAGCCGAGATCGAGCATCTCGTCGGCCTCGTCGAGCACGACTGCCTTGAGCGCCGACATGTCGAGAGAATTGCGGGTGATGTGGTCGCGCAGGCGGCCGGGCGTGCCGACGACGATATGGGCGCCACGCTCCAGCGCGCGTCGCTCGGTGCGCATGTCCATGCCGCCGACGCAGGACGACACCGTGGCGCCTGTCAGCTCGTAGAGCCATTCCAGTTCGCGCGTCACCTGCAGGGCCAGCTCCCGTGTCGGCGCCACGGCCAGCGCCAGGGGTGCCGCCGCGTGGGAAAAGCGCTCGGCGCCGTCGAGCAGCGTCGGCGCCAAGGCCAGTCCGAAAGCGACGGTCTTGCCGGAGCCGGTCTGGGCTGAAACCAGCGCATCGGCCTGACCGAGCTCAAGAACCGCTTTCTGCACCGGTGTCAGCTCGACATAGCCGCGTTTTTCCAGCGCCTTTGCCAGCGCGGGGACAATAGCTTCGAAGTTGGACATATGCTTCTTTCGAAATTCGGATTCTTAAATGCCCGGCGACGGGTCTGATGTCGGCAAGCGCCACGACGGGCGCCACGAGCCAAACGATGCCCGTTCGTACTTCGTGCCGCCCTCATTGTACAGGGCGGGCGATCCGCCTGGTTGCGATTGACTCCTTACGCAAACCGCGTAAAAGCCGGCACCGAACGGGATAGTTTTCGATGCGCGGCCTTTTGATGGCGCTTCTTGCCTTCGACATCCCCGGCCCCAATGCGAACCATTGGGCCGGACGTCTCGGTGCGCCTTTCCGTTCCAGCAAAACCACGTTCTTGGTCAAAAAAACCGGTAAAACGACCACCAAAACGGTCTGATTCCCTTGGCCTAACCACCCTCTCCCGGGTCCGGCCCGGGGTGAAACCCGCATTGGCCGGCGGGTTTTCTCCAGAAACCGAGCGGAGAGGGACAGGAGATTTCGATGAGTTTCAAGGTTGCGATCGTCGGCGCCACGGGCAATGTGGGCCGGGAAATGCTCAACATACTGGAAGAGCGCGGCTTTCCGGTGAGCGAGGTGGTGGCGCTGGCCTCGCGGCGCAGCCAGGGCACGGAAGTGTCGTTCGGCGACCGCACGCTGAAGGTCCGGACGCTCGACCAATATGATTTTTCCGACACCGACATCTGCATCATGTCGGCCGGCGGCAACGTCTCCAAGGAATGGTCGCCGAAGATCGGCAAGCAGGGCTGCGTCGTCATCGATAATTCATCGGCCTTCCGCTACGACCAGGACGTGCCGCTGATCGTTCCCGAAGTGAACCCGGATGCGATTTCGCTGTTCACACGCAAGAACATCATTGCCAACCCGAACTGCTCGACGGCGCAGCTGGTCGTGGCGCTGAAGCCGCTGCATGACTTCGCCACCATAAAGCGCGTCGTCGTCGCTACCTACCAGTCGGTCTCCGGCGCCGGTAAGGAAGGCATGGACGAACTGTTCACGCAGACGCGGGCGGTGTTCGTCGCCGATTCCGTCGACGTCAAGAAGTTCACCAAGCGCATCGCCTTCAACGTCATCCCGCATATCGACGTCTTCCTCGACGACGGCTTCACCAAGGAAGAATGGAAGATGGTGGCCGAGACCAAGAAGATGCTCGATCCCAAGATCAAGCTGACGGCGACCTGCGTGCGGGTGCCGGTGTTCATCGGCCATTCGGAAGCGGTCAACATTGAGTTCGAGAAGCCGATCACCGCCGATGAGGCGCGCGAGATCCTGCGCGAGGCGCCGGGCTGCCAGGTCATCGACAAGCGCGAGGACGGCGGCTACATCACGCCGCTGGAATCGGCTGGCGAGGACGCCACCTTCATCTCGCGCATCCGCGAGGATTCGACCATCGACAACGGCCTGTCGATGTGGATCGTCTCCGACAATCTGCGCAAAGGCGCGGCACTCAACGCGGTTCAGATCGCGGAGCTGCTGGTCGAGCGCGGGCTGATCCAGCCAAAGAAGAAGGCGGCATAACTTCTCGCTCACGGGCCGCATCGCCGCTTCGCGGCTGGCCCTCCGCGGGGGCGCCGGACGGCCGGCGGCCCGCGGTCGCAGGCTTGTGAGATGAGCATTGCGACTAAAATCGCGCTGCGTCCGGCTAACGGGTCGGACGCAGGCGCAATTGCCAGGATCATGCGCGCAGCGCTTTCGTCGTTCGACTGGATGCCGGTCCTGCATACACCGGATGAGGAGATGGCCTTCATCAGCGGCACCGTGCTGGCGCAGCAGCACGTGACGGTCGCCGAAATCGACGCGGCCATTGTTGGCTTTGTCGCCGTTGCAGGAGAATGGGTCGAGCAGCTCTATCTGGATCCTGCCTGGACTGGCCAAGGCATCGGCGCCCGGCTGCTGACACAAGCAACCGCGAATTTGCCGGTTGTGAAATTGCATTGCTTTCAGTCGAACTCAGGCGCTCGGCGCTTCTACGAGCGCCATGGTTTTCGCGCGGAAGCTTTGGGCAACGGCACGAACAATGAAGAGCGATTGCCCGACATTTTGTACGTCCGAAGGCATTGATCCTTATCGTGCGGCGTCCGCAGCGAGTTTCTGCAAAACATCCAGCGCCTCCTCCGCCCGGTCGGCGGGCACGAACAGGTGATCGTGGTAGAAGGCCGAGACCGGATTGACGCCGATGCCGGCGGTGGCCAGCCGCGCGGTGATGGCGGCGAGGAAGCCGACCGCTTCCAGCGACGAATGGACGTTCAGCGTCAGCATCCGGCAGCGGAACACGGTTTTCAGGCCAGCGGTCTTGGCCTGGTCTTCAAGCACGATCAGCGTCATGCCCTGTGCTCGCGAAACAGCATTACCGGATCGAGCTGGTCGGGAACGGCCGCATCAGGTGGCAACGTGGTGAAGACATGAACGCCGGCAAGCAACTCCGGCGTCATTGCCGCCAGCAACTTTTTCAGGTCGGTCTCTCCGGCCATCGCTTACTTTCGTTGTGCGATTAGGCGGCTGCTGCCGTCGAGCGCTCGGGAGATACCCTTACGGATTTCCAATAACGCCCTCCACCTCACCTCGCAAGGTGGACTTGGCCAGGTTGGTTGCTGGCTGAACTTGCACATCCAAGGTCGCCGTCCCCGGAGTGAAAAAGCACTGGAGGCATGTCGGATGGCCGTCATGGGACGCGTCCTTGGTTCGAGCTGGCAGAAAAGCCAGTGCTCGCAACGACCGGAGGGAACATCAATGACCAAGTCTCAGGCAGCATCCGTCTCACCGCGCGCCCTCTGGGCCGGTCGCGTGCTCAGCGCCGTCATCGTGCTGTTCATGATCTTCGACGGCGTCATCAAGCTACCGCCGCTCGAAATCGTCACCCAGACCATGGTGCAGCTCGGCTGGCCAGCCGATGCCAATGTCTCGCGCATGCTCGGCATCATTGGATTGGTCTCGACAGCACTTTATGTACTGCCGCGCACCTCGGTGCTCGGCGCCATCCTGCTCACCGCCTATCTCGGCGGCGCCATCGCCACGCATGTGCGTATCGGCAGCCCTTTGTTCTCGCATATGCTGTTCGGCGTCTACCTCGGCGCCATCCTCTGGGGCGGCCTGTATCTGCGCGATCCAAGGGTGCGCGCGCTGATCCCGTTCAGCCAATAGCAGCGACTTCCAAAGCCGTTCGATGGCGGCCACGCCGCCAGAGAGGGCGCTGTCTGCCGCCGCCTTTCTTCTCTTTGGATCAAATCGAGCGCCGCCCGGTCTGCTGCCGATCTTCTTCTTTGGATCAAATTGGCTGGTTGCGAGTTAGGGGGCGCAGCGGCGAGGACGGCACCCTGTTGGAGAGGAACGACAATGAAAAAGGTGATGATCTTGATGGCCCTGCTGGTGCCGCTCGGTGCCTGCTCCCGTACTGAGCAAGGCGCGGCCGTTGGTGGCCTGGGCGGTGCGGCGGTCGGCGCCGCAGTGGCCGGCAACCCGACCAAGGGCGCGGTGATCGGCGGTGCGGCCGGCGCCTTGGCCGGTGCGCTGATCGGCCGTGCCAGCGAAAGCGGCCAGTGCCGTTATCGCGATCGCAATGGCCGTGTCTACGTTGCGAGTTGCCCGGAAGGCTATTGATCGGGCCGCATCATACGGATGGACAGCAAAACGGCGGGCAAAGGCCCGCCGTTTTGTGACTGGTCAGCCGTTTTGTGAAGGGCAATCGATGACTTATTCGGCGCTGGCGGCTTCCGCCTCGGCCGGCGCGGCGGAAGCGGCGGCAACAGCGGCTGCAGCTTCCTCCTGCGCCTTCTTCAGCAGGGCTGCGCGCTCTTGCGCCTTCTTGCCGGGCTCGGCCTTCTTCGGGTTGGCGCGGGCTTCGCGCTTGGCGAGGCCGGCCTCGTCGAGGAAGCGCAGCACGCGGTCGGTCGGCTGGGCGCCGTGCGACAGCCAATGCTTGACGCGCTCGGCGTCAACCTTGACGCGTTCGCCGTCCTTGGGCAGCAGCGGGTTCCACGAGCCAAGCGACTCGATGAAACGGCCGTCGCGCGGCGAACGGGCATCGGCGACGACGACGTGGTAATAGGGACGCTTCTTCGAGCCCGCACGGGCCAGTCGGATTTTCAGTGGCATTTCTTTTCTCCTAAAAAGCTCTGATTTGGTTGATCGGTTGGTGGCTGGTCCTCAGCCGGTTTTCGTTATGCCGTTGGATGCGGCGATCTGCTCGTGATGGCGGATCACTTCGCGGACGACGAAGTTCAGGAATTTTTCCGCGAAATCCGGGTCGAGATGGGCGTCCTTCGCCAGTTGGCGAAGACGGGCGATCTGCTGCTGCTCGCGTGCCGGATCGGCAGGCGGCAGGCCATGCTCCGCCTTCAGCACGCCGACCGCCTTGGTGCAGCGGAAGCGCTCGGCCAGCATGTGGATCAGCGCCGCGTCGATGTTGTCGATCGAGGCGCGATAATTGACCAGCGCCGCGCGCGCGTCAGCCATGTCCTTTTCTTCGTTCATGGCGCCCTCATTTCTTCTTGCCGAGGCCAGGCAGCCCGCCGCCGGATCCCGGCAAACCAGGGAGCTTCATGCCGCCGGGCAAGCCAGGCAGGCCACCGCCAGCGGGAAAGCCGCCGGGCAGGCCCTTCATGCCGCCGAGCCCGGCCGCCTGTGCCTGCTTCTGCAAGGCCTCGAGCTGCTTGGGGTCCATCTTGGACAGATCGGGCATGCCGCCGCCCATCATGCCGCCTTGGCCGCCCATGCCGGGCATCATGCCGCCGAGCCCCATCTTGGAAGCGAGGCCGCCCATCATGCCGCGCATCAGGCCGCTACCTTTGCCCTTGCCGCCCATCGCCTTCATCATGTCGGCCATGCCGCGATGCATCTTCAACAGCTTGTTGATTTCGGCCGCGTCGGTGCCCGAGCCGGCGGCGATGCGCTTCTTGCGCGAGTGCTTCAGAATATCGGGATTGGCGCGCTCGGCCTTGGTCATCGACGAGATGATGGCGAGCTGGCGGCCGAACATCTTGTCGTCGAGACCGGCGGCGGCCATCTGGTCCTTCATCTTGCCCATGCCCGGCATCATGCCCATGATGCCGCCCATGCCACCCATTTTCGACATTTGCTGAAGCTGGCCGGCGAGGTCGTTCAGGTCGAACTTGCCCGACTGCATCTTCTTGGCCATCGCCGCCGCCTGCTCGGCGTCGATGTTCTCGGCTGCCTTTTCGACGAGGCTGACGATGTCGCCCATGCCGAGGATGCGGTCGGCGATGCGCTTGGGGTGGAATTCCTCCAGCGCGTCCATTTTTTCGCCGATGCCGATCAGCTTGATCGGCTTGCCGGTGACGGCGCGCATCGAGAGTGCTGCGCCACCGCGACCGTCGCCGTCCATGCGGGTCAGCACGAGGCCGGTGATGCCAACACGCTCATCGAAGCTTTTCGCCAGATTGACGGCGTCCTGGCCGGTCAGCGAATCGGCAACCAGCAGGATCTCGTGCGGCGACGACACCTTCTTGATGTCGGCCATCTCGACCATCAACGGCTCGTCGATGTGCGTACGGCCGGCGGTGTCGAGGATGACGATGTCATGGCCGCCGAGCTTTGCCGCCTGCACGGCGCGGCGGGCGATGTCGACTGGCGTCTGGCCGGCGACGATCGGCAGCGTCGCGACCTTGACCTGCTCGCCGAGCTGACGGAGCTGCTCTTGCGCGGCGGGACGCCGCGTGTCGAGCGAGGCCATCAAGACCTTCTTGTTCTGGCGCTCGGCCAACCGCTTGGCGATCTTGGCCGAGGTCGTCGTCTTGCCGGAACCTTGCAGGCCGACCATCATGATGACGACCGGAGCCGGCGCATTGAGGTCGATGGCGACGCCCTCGGCGCCGAGCATCTCGACCAGCTCGTCATGGACGATCTTGACGACCATCTGGCCGGGCTTGATCGACTTGACCACGGCGGCGCCGACGGCCTTCTCGCGCACCTTGTCGGTGAAGGAACGCACCACTTCCAGCGCCACGTCGGCCTCGAGCAGCGCGCGGCGCACCTCGCGCAGCGCCGCCGAGACATCCGCCTCCGACAAGGCGCCGCGGCCGGTGAGGCCGTTCAGGATCGAACCAAGACGTTCCTGTAGCGATTCAAACATTCTTTTTCCTTTTCCCTGGCACCCGGATGATGCCCGAGAGGTAATGCGTTCGCGCCAGCTGTCCAAGCAAAAGCCGGTCCGGGCAAAAGCCCAAAGCCAAAAAGCACCCGGGGGCGCACAGCGCTGCCGGGTGTTGGCCTCCGGGATCGATTTACAGCACTTCACCTCAAAGAGGTTTCGGCGTCCCGGTCGGTTTGCTCGGAGGAATACTCGTCGCGGAATTTCGCGGCGTGTAGACAGGAAATCGGCCGCGGAGTCAAGCTTTGGTCAGGCTTTGCGCCAAATATGCTCAGGACAACCAGGCAAGGCGCATCAGCGCACGCTGCTGGCGCGCGCCATATCCGGCTCGACCTTCAGCGGGGAGCGCGGATGCAAAAGCAGCAGAACGGTCAACAGGCTGCTGACGATGCCGATCGCGGCGATGAGGACGGCGTCTGAAGTCGTCCAGCCGGCGGCTTCGAGCGGCTTGGCGTTGAACAGGGCGAAGGAATTATAGCTTTGCTGGGTGCGAAATCAGCAGGAAGCCGGTCAGATTGTTGCCGAGATGGGCGCCGAAGCCGGCACCGAGATTGCCGGTTGCATAGACCAGAAGCGTCAGCAGCAGCGCAAAGGCGGCGATCGAGGCCAGCACGCAGGCATTGATCGCGGCGCTCGAGCCTGGGCTCCAATGTAGCGAGGTGAACAGCAATCCCGGCAGCAGCGCCCAGATGAAAGGGTTCTGGAACCGGCTCGCCAGGCCCCTGAGCAGATAACCGCGAAACAGCATCTCCTCCGACGAGGTCTGCAGAAAGGTCAGCGCAGCGATCGGGATCAGGAACAAAAGCCACGAGGACAGGCCGATCGTACCGCGCGCAATATCGGGCTGCAGGCCGTAAAGCAGGATCTCGGAAAGCAGCGAGGTGATCAGCACGGCGGCCAGCCCTTTCAGGAACCCCGACCATGAAATGCGCCGGCTGACGCCGATCAGGGCCGTCAGCTTCTCGCGATGGATCCAGCGCATGGCAGCCCAAAGGCCGAGCCAGATTCCGGCAAACGAAGCCAGCGCCGCGAGGATGCCCGCTGGAGAGGCCATGAAATCCTGCACCGCTCCTCCACCTGGCGGGGCGGTGCCAGACGACGCCTGCCAAACGGCAAAGGCATAGGTGCCGCCGAACAGCACGGCGGCAGTGATTCCGAGCCAGAACAGGATGACGACGACCGTTCCAAGCAGAAGGCGCGGCAAAGTGGTCTTCTCGTTGGCGGTGTGCCGGTACTGTTGGAAGGCGGTCGGGTCGATCGTCACGCGGGCTCGCTGGCTGGTGCTTCGGCTCGCATGATCTAGAGCATCGGACGCAAAAGTGGAAACCGGTATTGCAGCGGCAATGCCGGCTTGTGGCAATGTCGGGGTGTGAGCGGCCGCCATTACAGGGCGACCGCCCTGTTTTGCGCGTCAGCGCACGACGTACACGATACGCCGGCTGCTCGGATCGACCAGCGCCGGCTGGCCGTTCACATAGACGTAGCGATAATCATAATCGGGTATCTCGCGCAGCTCGACGGTGTCGGGCAACATCGCGCCGGTAACCACCTCGCCTTCGAGATAGACCGGATCGAGCCGGTTCGTTTCGACATAGGTGCGGATTTCCGCCGGCGGCCGCCGGATGGGCTCGATCGCCTCGCCGGCAACGATCGCTCCGGTATAGCTGTCGGAATATTCGGCGCTATCGGCAGGCGGTGTCACGACGGCAATGTCGGCGCCGGCCGGACGCTGTGTCAGGACCACACGGCTGCCGCCGAAATCGGCCGTCACATAGTCGGAATAGACCCAGCCCTGGCCGTTGGCCTCGGCGATGGTGCACCATTTGCTGTTGGCGATGCAGCCGTCGAGCGTCGCCGACTGGCCGGCCGCGAGTACCCCGATGACCGGATATTGCGGGCCGGGGCCGGCGCGTACATTGAGATCGGTGATGGCCGAGACGGCGGTTTCGGCCAAAGCAGAGCCCGACATCGCTATGAGCGCTCCGGCCACCGCCGGAAACAATATGCGTTTCATGGTTTTCTCTCCGTTTCACAGTCCCTCGGGACCGAAAACGAAGCAAAGCGGCATGCGTTCCGGCTAAAAAGCCTCCGCCGGCTCACGATTTGTTCCAATAGTTTTCGGCAGGTCAGTCAAAAGCTCGTGAACAAAAGCAAGCTTTTGCGCCGCCACGTCGGAGATTACGAAGGGATACAGATCGGGCAGGCCCATGCAGCGGTTGATCGAGTTGGAAGCTTCCGACAGCACCAGCCAGCGGTCGAGGATCTTTTCGAAAGGCTCCGGCCTGGTGGCGGGTTCCGATGGTGCCGGCTGCAGCTCGCCGCCGGTATCGGCGCGCGGCAGCTCGTTGGCTTCGACGGTCTCCAGCCGGCCGAGCGGGAAATTCAGCGCATGCACCATCTCCAGCGTGTCGGTGATGTGCATGTGATGCGCCCATGTCTCGGCCCAGTCCTCCCACGGGTGCGACGTCGCATAGGCCGAGATATGGCGCTGCTGCCAGTCGGGCGGCGCGCCATCGGCGTAATAGGTCTTCAGCGCTTGTTCGTAGCCGGCGCGTTCGTCGCCGAACAAAGCGCGAAAACCGGCAAGCTTTTGCGGATCGTCACGGATCAGGCGGTCCCAATAGTAATGGCCGAGCTCATGGCGGAAATGGCCGAGCAGCGTGCGGTAGTTCTCGCCCATCTCGACGCGCCGCCGCTCGCGCTCAGCCGAGTCCGCCTCGGCGACGTTGAGCGTGATCAGGCCGTTGTCATGGCCGGTCAGGATACGCTCGCCACCGGGACCGCCACCGATAGGATCGGCAAGAAAATCGAAAGCGAGGCCGATCTCGTCGCCGGGATTCTGCTTGGATGCGACCGGCAGGCCGAAGGCGAGCAGCGAATAGACGGCACGCTTCTTTGCCGCCTCGACACGGATCCAGCGGCGGCGATTGCCGTCGACCGACAGATCCGGGATCAGCTGGTTCAGCGTGCAGGCGCGGCAGAAGGCGTGGCCAGGCTCCGCCATCCAGTTGCAGGCGCATTCGTCGGCGTTGGTGCATTGGAAGATGTCGTCGATGCCGGACAGCACAAAACGCGCATGCTCGGGATCATAGAGCACGAGGCTGGCGCAGTTCAGGCATTGCGCGTTCTCGAAATAGAGACGGTGGCCGCAATGCGGGCAGTCGAAAAGCTTCATTGGCGTCTCAAATCATTCGAAATGCGGAGGACGAGGCGAACAGGACAAGGCCAAACGCCTGTCACCGGCCCACGTTCCTGCCGGCCGATGCTATTTTGCCGCAAGCTGGGCCACGACCTCCCTGGCCACTGCCTCGCCCGACAATCTGGCGCCGCCGCAGGTCTGCATCAGCGGACCGGCCAAATGCTCGCCGGCGAAGAAGATCTTTTCCGCCACCGGCTGCATCAGCGTGGCGCGCGCTTGCGAGCGGCCGGGCCGCGCCGCCGCATAGGCGCCGCGCACAAACCGCTCAGCGCCCCAATTGGTCATCATTGCGCGTCCGACATGCTTTCGTACGTCGCCGCCAAAGATGCCGCAGAGCCGGTCGACGACGAAGTCGATGCCGGCCGCCTCGCCCGCCGCCGACATCTCCCAAGCGAAATCGCCGCCGACGAAACCGACCATCAAATCGAAGTCGAAGGGAAAGCAGAGGAAGTAGATGTCGTGCCGGGCCAGCCGCTCGATCAGCAAATCGTCGAACGGCTCCAAGCCAAGCCTCGTGCCGGATATTTCGACCGGCAGCTTGGTCAGCATGCCCATCGGCAGATCGAAGAAGGCAGCGAAATGCCCATCGGGGAGTGCGGGCGAGAACGCAATCTCCTCGAAGGCGAGCACTGCCGGCGAGGCGGTGACGATGACAGCCTTGGCGCGGATGGTACCGCGATCCGTGACGCAGGCTACGCCCGGCCCATCCCAGAGGATCTTGCGCACCGGCGTCGACAGCTCCACCGGCACGTCGGCGCCGAAGCGCGCAACCAGCGTGCCGAAGCCTTCCCTGGTGAAATAGTTCGGATCGAGATCGGCGGCGGCCTGAAAGTCGCGGATCGATATCTCGTCCTCGTCGGCGCCGAAATCCATCGGCCCCGCGAAGGTTGCGGCGGCGCGCGGCGCGTGGCCTTTGGCGAGCAATGCCGAAAGGCGGTCATCGTCGCCTTCCCTCACCTGACGTGCCGCCACCAGTTCGAGCAGTCTTGCGTCGGCCACCTTCATCGCGGCCTCTTCGGCTTCGCTTGCCTTTCGCTCGCGGTAGTAGAGATGATCGACATTCATGTCGTGGTGATGAAGCGTCCAGGCGGCGGCTTTCGCCTCGGGAAAGTAGGGATTGCGGTCTGCCGCATGCAGCCAGGCGCAGCCGATGTCGAACGGCACGCCGAAATGCTGGTCGCTGGTCCAGGCGCGGCCGCCGACGCGGTTCATCGCTTCTAACAATTTGAAGGAAAAACCGGCGGCGCGCAGGGTCTTGGCAGCCGAAAGTCCGGCCGAACCGGCGCCGACGATCACGACATCAACGTCTTTCATGCTTATTCTGTCCCCGCCACAATAATTACTTGATCGTAGGCAAATTCCCGGGCATCCGCCAGTGTGGTGGATTTGAAGTTCCTGCTGTATTGAGTGCATCGGCGCAGCGCCGGGACAGTGACAAGCAGGTGTTTCGCTGGCAAATTCGCAATTGGGAACGTGATTCAGGCAACCAGGAGAGCAGCATGGCATTTCTTGCCAAGGGGAAGATGTTTGTAGTGGCCACGGTGGTGGCGGTGCTTGCGCTGGCGACGGGCGCGCAGGCGGCGGCCAGTTGTGGCAAAAACGGCGCCGGCTTCGAGGCGTGGAAACCGGAGTTTGCCGCGGAGGCCAAGGCCGACGGTGTCGGCTCGAAGGGTCTGGCCGCTCTGGCTCGCGCAACCTACGCGACAAAGACGATCTCCGTCGACCGCGCCATCCATAAGGCTTTCAGCGGCTCGGTCGAAGCTTTCATGAAGCGCCGTGGCGCGTCCGCGATCATTGCCAGGGGCCGTGCGCTGAAGAAGGCCAATGCGGCGCTGTTCGACAAGATCGAACGGAATTACGGCGTGTCGCCGGGTGTGTTGATCGCCATCTGGGGTATGGAGACGGGCTTCGGTTCCGCCATGGGCAACCAGAATACGGTCTCTGCCATTTTAACGCTCGCCTATGATTGCCGCCGTCCGGAGTTCTTCTATCCCCATGCCATTGCAGCCCTGAAGCTGGTCGATCGCGGAGCGTTGAGCGCCTCGTCGGTCGGTGCCGCACATGGCGAGATCGGCCACACGCAGTTCCTGCCCGGAAATGTTTTGACGTATGGCGTCGGCAACAAAAATCTGCGCGACAAGAGCACTGCGTTGGCTTCCACGGCCAACTTCCTCAAGGGCCATGGTTGGCGGGCCGGAGCGAGCGCGCAGGCGAATATGGGCGCAATCGCTGGCTGGAATTCCGCTAGCGTCTATCAACAGGCCATCGCCCGCATGGCCACAGCCATCGATGCCGACTGACAGAAATCTCTATTCGATAGAATGATTCGACAGAAAGCCCGGCCATGCGCCGGGCTTTCTATTTCACGTCGAGCGCGTAGGAGCAGCCGGCGAGAACCTTGCCGGGATGTGAATTAACGGTTGAGACATTGAGCGCAATGTGCGTGGAAAATGTCATGCCGTCGGCTTCCTCGCTGCTTTCGACGAGCACCTTCTCGCCAAGGAATTTGTCCGGTGTCGAGATTTGCGCTGTGACGCCGAGCGCTCGAGCGAGATCGGGCGCGGAAACATCGTCAAACACCGCCATCGGCCCGGTCGCGGTAAGGACGACGGCCGCCGTTTCGCGCCCGAAGACGCCGACCGTGGCCGGCAGCTCGTATTGCCTGAGGAAAGGATTGCCGGCGGTGACTTCCTTCCAGCCAAGTTTTTCCGCCGCGCCGGGCTCACCGCTCAGCCACAAGGCGAATCCGTTATAGGCCGGCACGTCGGCCCTGCATTCAATCAGCGCGGCGAGGTCGAGCGAGGTGGGATCGAATTCCTCCGCTCCGGCTGCTGCCAGGCCCGCCAGCAACATCAGCGGAAGTCGCGTGGCGCGTCGCAAACTAACCATCGCCGACCTGTCACTTGCCTTTGATGACCTTCCAGATGTCGGTGGATTGGTCGAGCTGAAGGCTGTTTATGTCGGAGAAGCCAATTCGGCCGCTGCGCACCGCATCGCCCAAGCGCCGGCAGAAGAGGCTCGGCATGCGTTCCTGAGAAACGCCCATGAAGGCTGCGATCTCATGTTTGAACGTAATGGTCCATGTAGCGACAGCGGCGATGCATCCCGCCTGGGGATCCTTCTTCGTGATGTCCTGTCCGGTCTGGCAGCCCGCCAGAATGCCGATCATCGCCGTCAAAATCAAAAGACCAAGTCGCATTATTACAGCCCCATTGCCCAAAAAAACAATTGGACAATCCGGCCATGAGGTCAAGCAAGAAAAGCTCTGCAGCTGTCATTAGAAACAACTACATTAGCTCACTAAGAGTATGGATCCAGGCTAAGCAGGATTTTCATGAATATATACTTAGCCTTTACGACCACGCGCCGCCAGCGTGCGCAGCCTCAGCGCATTGAGGCGGATGAAACCTTCGGCATCTTTCTGGTCGTAGGCGCCGCGGTCGTCCTCGAAGGTGACCAGCGCGTCGGAATAGAGCGTCTTCCTCGACTTGCGGCCGGTGACAATGACGTTGCCCTTGTAGAGCTTCAGCCGCACGATGCCTTCGACGTCTTCCTGGCTGTTGTCGATCATCGCCTGCAGCATCAGCCGCTCGGGCGCGAACCAGAAGCCGTTATAGATCAGCTCGGCATAACGCGGCATGAACTCGTCCTTGAGATGGGCGGCACCGCGGTCCAGCGTGATCGATTCGATCGCCCGGTGGGCCGATATCAGGATGGTGCCGCCGGGGGTCTCGTAGACGCCGCGCGATTTCATGCCGACGAAACGGTTCTCGACCAGATCGAGCCGGCCGATGCCATTGTCGCGGCCGAGATCGTTCAGCGCCGCCAGCATCGTTGCCGGCGACAGTTTCTTGCCGTTGAGCGCGACGGGATCGCCCTTGAGGAATTCGATTTCGATCTCTGTGACCTCATCCGGCGCATCCATCGGCGAGATGGTGCGCTGGTGGACGAATTCCGGCGGCTCGCTCCACGGGTCTTCCAGCACCTTGCCCTCGGAGGAGGAATGCAGCAGGTTGGCGTCGACCGAGAACGGCGCATCGCCCTTCTTGTCCTTCGGCACCGGAATCTGGTGCTGCTCGGCGAAATTGATCAGATCGGTGCGCGACTTGAACGACCAGTCGCGCCAGGGCGCGATGACCTTGATGTCGGGGTTGAGCGCATAGGCCGAGAGTTCGAAACGCACCTGATCGTTGCCCTTGCCGGTGGCGCCATGGGCGATCGCATCGGCGCCGGTCTCCCTGGCGATCTCGACAAGATGTTTCGAGATCAGTGGCCGGGCGATCGAGGTGCCGAGCAGATAGGTGCCTTCATAGACAGCGTTGGCGCGGAACATCGGAAAGACGAAATCGGATACGAACTCCTCGCGGACATCGACGATGCGAATATCCTTGATGCCCATCATCTCGGCCTTGCGCCTAGCCGGCTCCAGTTCGCCACCCTGGCCTAGATCGGCGGTGAAGGTCACGACCTCGGCGCCGAGCTCGGTCTGCAGCCATTTCAGGATGATCGAGGTGTCAAGGCCGCCAGAATAGGCGAGCACGACTTTCTTGACGGCTTTTGCTTTCGACATGGTGGGCGGTTCCGCGACAGGATTCTTGCGGGCGAGGTATCACGGCGTTTCGGGGCTGCGCAAGGGAGGAACAGGCGCCTGGGAGCCGCAAGCGCTGGACCGGACGCCGTGGCGGCGAGATGCTGGCGTCGGCGAGGCGCCTGCGCTATAGGCTGCGCCTTCTTGTCCGAGGCCGCCAATGTCCTTCATTCCCGACAACGCTACGCTTATCCAATTCGCCATCGCGACGGTGATCCTGGCGATTACGCCTGGGCCGGACATGACGCTGTTCGTGTCGCGCACGCTGAGCCAGGGCCGCGCCACCGGCTTCGCCTCGATGGCCGGCGCGCTGTGCGGCACGCTGATCCACACCACGTTGGTGGTGGTCGGCGTCTCGGCGCTGATCGTCGCCTCGCCGATGGCGTTCTTCGTGCTGAAGATTTTCGGCGCCGGCTATCTGGTCTTCCTGGCCTGGCAGGCGATCACAAAAGGGTCGGCGTTTTCACCGGAGAAGAAGAGCGGGCCGCAGATATCGCTGGTTCGCAGCTGGGCGGCGGGGCTCGGCGTCAATCTGCTCAATCCGAAGATCATCCTGTTCTTCATGACCTTCCTGCCGCAATTCGTCTCCGCGCATGATCCCAATGCGCCGGGAAAGCTGTTCTTCCTCGGCGCGATGTTCGTCGTGCTGTCGGTCCCGGTGACAGCGCCGATGGTGCTGGCGGCGGAAAAATTCTCGGCGGCGATGAAAGCCAGCCCGCGCGTGACGCGCGTCGTCGACTATCTGTTTGCCGGAGTTTTTTCGGCCTTCGCGCTCAAGATCCTGACGGCCCAGGCGAAATAGGGCGTCCGATTTGACGCCAGCTCCCAGCCGAGCGGCCGGCGCTCAGCCAGTAGAAAATACCGCCGACCATGCCGCAGCCGATCACCGCCAGCATGACGCTTGTGTTGGTAACCTCGAAATTGGCGTCGTTCGTCTGGTGGACGAAGCCGAGGAAGACCGCCGCCACCGCCGCGCCCGCCAGTGCATAGAACAGCCAGTCGCGCCGGCCGAGGATTTCGGAAACCAGGATGGCGATCGCCGCCGGCATGAAAGCGAAATAGGCGACGAACAGCGCGACGAAGGGGACGGAAAAATAGAGGGAAGCCGTCGCCGCCGGCGGTGCCTGCTCCGGCGTGTAGCCCAGGGACGCCAGAAACATGATATTGAGAAATGCGCTGGCCGCCAGCGAGGCGACGCCATAACCGATCAGGATGACGGCGAAGCGGATCAGATAGGCGACGACGCGATTCACGCCTCGCCGTGCCCTGCGATCATCATCGCTTCCAGCGCCAGCCGGTCGACTTTGCGCATGCGCTCGGAGTCCGATTTGAGCTGGCCGCAGGCGGCGAGGATGTCGCGGCCGCGCGGCGTGCGGATCGGCGAGGCATAGCCGGCATTGTTGATGTAGTCGGCGAATTTCTCGATCGTCTCCCAGTCCGAGCACTGGTAGTTGGTGCCCGGCCACGGATTGAACGGGATCAGATTGATCTTGGCCGGGATGCCCTTGAGCAGCTTGATCAGCGCCTTGGCGTCCTCGATGGAATCATTGACGTCCTTTAGCATCACATATTCGAAGGTGATGCGCTTGGCGTTGGACAGGCCGGGATAGGCACGGCAGGCAGCGATCAGCTCGTTGAGCGGATACTTCTTGTTGATCGGTACCAAAAGGTCACGCAGATCGTCATTGGTAGCGTGCAGCGAGATTGCCAGCATGACGCCGATCTCTTCGCCGGTGCGGAAGATTTCGGGCACGACGCCCGAGGTCGACAGCGTGATGCGCCTCTTCGACAGGGAAAGCCCGTCGCCGTCGGATGCAATCAGCAGCGCCTTCTTCACCGCCTCGAAATTGTAGAGCGGCTCACCCATGCCCATCATGACGACGTTGGACACTTTCCGGCCCTCGGCCGGCACGATGGCGCCGTCGGGCGTGTCGCGGTCGGGGAAATCGCCGAGCCGGTCGCGAGCTGTCAAAAGCTGGGCGAGGATTTCTTCCGCCGTCAGGTTGCGCACCAGCTTTTGCGTGCCGGTGTGGCAGAAGGAGCAGGTCAGGGTGCAGCCGACCTGCGAGGAGATGCAGAGCGTGCCGCGGCCTTCTTCGGGAATGTAGACGGTCTCGATCTCGACCGGCCGGCCGGCGCCGCGCGGCGGAAAGCGGAACAGCCATTTGCGCGTGCCGTCGGAGGAAATCTGCTCCTCGACGATCTCGGGCCTGGCAACGGTGAAATGCCTGTCCAGTGCGGCGCGCAAATCCTTGGAGATGTTGAACATGCCGGCAAAATCGGAAACGCCGCGCACATAGATCCAGTGCCAGAGCTGCTGGGCGCGCATCTTCGCCTGGCGCTCCGGCACGATGCCGGCGGCGACGAGGGCGGCCCCGAGTTCGGCGCGCGTCAAGCCGATCAGCGACGGCTTTTCAGGCGTCGTGCGGGTGCGCAACGCGTCACGCGCGCCTTCGGCGGTAAGATCGAATGAAAGGGTCATTGTTGCGCCAATATAAGCGATTTGGGGCCGATTACAGCATCGTGCCCGAAATGAAGCGCGGCGCATAGCACAGGTTGATGGCGGAGTCATGCAGGGGGTTCTTCCTTCTCCCCTTGTGGGAGAAGGTGGCCGAGCGAAGCTCGGTCGGATGAGGGGTGTTCCAGCTTGGCATCCCCTGCACTCCGTCCAGCACCCCTCAACCCTCTTGGCGCTGCGCGCCAATCCACCTTCTCCCACAAGGAGAGAAGGCAAGACCGCACGAACGCTGGTTCTTTACGTCGCTGTGTTAGGTGGTGAACGTCCCGGACGAGGACTTTACTTGCACTTGGCGATCGAGGCCAGCGCCGCCGAGATGCCCTTCAGCGAGAAGACGTAGGTGGTGGTATTGCCGCGGCCGGACTTGGCTGACACCTTCATGTCGGTGCCGGTCTTCATCGCGGCGATCAGCACCGGCTCCTCGGCGGCGTTCTCGACCCAGGCCGACTTGCCGCGCGTGAACATCGAAAAAGACTTCTTGTCGATGGTGACGGTGGCCTTGGAACCTTCCTGGAAGGTATAGCCGGCGATGAATTGCGGCTCGTAGGACACTTGCTGCCCCGGCCGCTGGCTGACGAAGAAGAACATGTCGCCATGATCGAGCGTCGGCGGCTGCTTGTCGGTTGGCACGGTCAGGACATAGCAGACCTTGCCGCCGCCCGACGCCTGGTAGCTGTAGGTGCCCCAGGCATTGTGCTGGCCGATCTTGGTTGCCGACTGCGCCAGCGCGGGCGCCGTCAAGGCCACCAGGGCCAGGCTGGAAACTATAGCAATCAATCCGCGCATCGCTTTTCCCGTATTCCACTGGTGCGGCGGCAGGCCGGCTCGGCGTCCTGCCCGTCGCTTCATTTTGATTTAATCTGGGTTACCAAACGGTGAATTTCCCCTGAGAAAAGGATGTTCACGCCAGGAAACCGCCGCCGTCTTCGCGCTGCCGCTTGAAAAAGCGGCTGGCGCAATGTCCCTGCCGCGACTTGGAGGCCACGAAAACGGCAAGAGTTTGACTTTTCAAGCAGCTAGGTCTTGCAGCGATTCTCGCTTTTCTGAGAGCTACGTGACGAATTTCCCGCCAGGCGGTATATGTCTGCGTTCGGCTCCACGGCACTCGGCCAGGGTGCCCTCCTTGGCGGCTTACGGGAGATTTGGCCATGGCCATTTCCGAGACAGTTCTGATCCTGGCGGGCGGCACAGTCGTCCTGGCGATCGTGTTCGGCATTCGTGTCGCCGTCCGCGCGGTGGCCAGCGGCGCGGTGCCCCGGTCGGATGGCGGAGAGGTGGCGGGCGGACCGGGCGCGCCCGACGTGGCGGGGGTCATTGCGCTGCCGCCTTTGATCTTCCTCGGCTTCCTGGCGGCGGCAACCGTGCTCGAGGTGCTCGCGCCGCTCTCGGTCATGGCCGGGCAGGCCCTCGCCCGCTATCTGGCCGGCGCCGTGCTCGCGGTGTGCGGCTTGGTGCTCATCTTTATGGCGGCGGGCCGCTTTCAGGCCGCTGGAACCAACATACCACCGACCTCGCCAACGACGGCGCTGGTCGTCGACGGTATCTATCGGTGGACCAGAAATCCGTTCTATCTGGGAGCGACCCTTATCTATCTGGGCCTCGGTGTCGCGGCCGGAAGTCTTTGGGGTATCGCGCTCGTCATTCCCTTGCTGTGGGTGATCAATACGGGCGTCATCGCGCCGGAAGAGCGTTATCTCGAGCGTAAGTTCGGAGACGCCTATCGCGCCTACAAGACGCGGGTGCGGCGGTGGCTTTGACGGCCGGAAAGTCGGTTCCCGCGCGATTTTTTGCGCCGTACCGGCTCAGCTCTTGTCGGCGATGGCCTGCCTGGCGGCGAGCCGGTGCGCCGGCGTGATGTGGGCGCTGACGGTTGTGATCGCCGCGGTCAGCACAGCGATGTCGTCGGTGAAGCCAAGCCCAAAGATGAAATCGGGGATGACGTCCGTCGGCAGCACGAAATAGCCGAGCGCAGCCAGCAATGTGCCCTTGGCGCGCAGCGGCGTCTTCTTGTCCATGGCGCAGTAATAGGCGGCGACCACCTCCTCCATGAACGGGATCTGCCGGGCAGCCTTCTTCGCCGTACGCCAGAACTTTTCGCGTACTTCGCTCTCATTGCCCAGCTTGCTGCCGAGGCCGAAGAAATCAAAACCGGATTTTTGCGCCATCAACCTCTCCTTGCCGCCGTCGCGTGACTTCACGCGTGACCGCGAGGCAAAATGTGGTGAAAGCCGAACCTCGCTGCAAGGTGCAGATAACGTCAGGTGCCGAAATAGCGGTTCATCTTCCTGGCCAGATCGAAATCCAGCGCGGTCAGGCCGCCGACGTCGTGGGTGTTGAGGGTCACGTTTACCGTCTTGTAGACGTTCGACCAGTCGGGGTGGTGGTCCATCTTCTCCGCAGCCAGGGCAACGCGGGTCATGAAGGCAAAGGCTTCCGAGAAATTCTTGAAAGTGAAGCTGCGGCTGATCGAACCACCATCCTTGGCCAGCGACCAGCCGTCGAGGCCGGCAAGTTCGGCGCTGATCGCCTCTTTTGCTAGTTTCTCCCTGGCCATGTCCGTCTACCGCATGATCCGCGAAGCGTCGGCGGCGCCGGCCAAACGGCTGGCGACGCGGTTGTCGGCACCTGAAAGCGGCCAAGCCTCCTCGACGACGTAAGGCCCGCCGCCGACCGAGTCGCGCGACGACATCAGCACGAAGCGGCCGACCCGGAACGGCAGCGTCGAAAAATTGCCGCGCGCCGACAGATACTGGGCGACGTCGAGCGGGCTCGCATTGCGCAGGCGGGCCAGCGTCACATGCGGCATGAACTTGCGCGGGTCGGCCGGGATGCCGAGCCGCTGGCAGATGCGCTCGATTTCGCTTTGCAGAGCGGAAAGATCGGGCGAAGCGGCGACCCCGGCCCACACCGCATGCGGCTTCTTCTGGCCGAAGGCGCCGACGCCGGACAGCGTCAGCGGGAAGGACGGGCGGTGAACGCGGTCGAGCGCGTTGGCGATTTCGTCGGCGACATGGCCCTCGACATCGCCAATGAAGCGCAGCGTCAGATGATAGTTTTCGACGTCGATCCAGCGGGCTCCGGGCAGGCCGCCCCTGAGCAGGGACAGCGAAAGAGCGGCATCACGCGGTATTTCGAGGGCGGTAAAAAGACGCGGCATGGCAAGCCTCCTGTCCTCGAATCGAACTCTTGCCCCTAGCGAATCATCGATATTCAAACGGGGCAAGGGGTTTGTTGGTCGCAGGCCTGCCTAAAAGCTTCCCCGCGGAAGGTGTTGCGGCGGCGAACCCTCGCCTTCAGGAATTGCCCCGGATCGCTTCAATGGTCTTCTCCACGCTGGGCAGGATACCCTCGACGATGCGGTCGACGCCTCGGGCGTTTGGATGAAGACCGTCTTCGAGCTGCAGGACGGATTGGCCGGCGATGCCCTCGAGAAAGAAAGGATAGAGCGGCACGCCGTATTTTTCAGCCAGTCTCGGAAAGGTCGCGTCGAAGGCCCTCTGGTAATCGGCGCCGAGATTCGGCGCCGCGCGCATCCCGGCCAGCAACACGGCGATCTTGCGCTGCTTCAGCTTTGCCAGCATGGCGTCCAGGTTCTTTTCCGCTATGGCGGGCGAAACGCCGCGCAGCATGTCGTTGGCGCCGAGCTCCAGGATGACCAGCTGCGTGCCGTCCGGCACCGACCAGTCGAGCCGCGACAGGCCGCCGCTCGTCGTATCGCCGGAAACGCCGGCATTGGCGACCGTGACATCGTAGCCCTTGGCGCGAAGCGCGGCCTGCAGCTTTTCGGTGAACCCCTGACCCGGCCCAAGGCCATAACCCGCCATCAAGCTGTCGCCGAAGCCAACGATGGTGAAGGGCTCGGCGCGCGCCGACGAAATGGCGCTGCAGATCGCGAGGAAAAGGGCGAAGGCTGCGGCAAAAGTGTGTTTGAAAGCCATGCGGCAGGCCCCATATGACCAGGAACATCTGTTGGCGAAGGCAGGTTTTCGTCTTTGTCGAGCATCGGATGCTCTAGCCCTCTTTCCCCCATATAGGACGATTTGATTTTGGAAGAAGCCGTCATTTCGCTGAAAGACGTATCGCTGACGCTCGGCGAAGGCGCATCCTCGGTGCATGTGCTGAAGGGCGTCAGCCTTGATGTGGCGAGCGGCGAAGCGACAGGCATCGTTGGACCTTCGGGTTCGGGAAAGTCGACATTGCTGATGGTTTTGGCCGGGCTTGAAAGGGTCGATTCGGGTGCGGTACGAATTGCCGGCGAGCTGCTCAACGGCAAAAGCGAAGACCAGATCGCATCGTTTCGAGGGCGAAACATCGGCATCGTGTTCCAGTCGTTCCACCTCATCCCCAATATGACGGCGCTGGAAAACGTCGCCGTCCCGCTTGAGCTTGCCGGCCATGCCGATCCGTTCGGCGTGGCGGCGCGCGAACTGGCGGCGGTCGGCCTTAGCGATCGCATCACCCATTATCCCGGCGAATTGTCTGGCGGCGAGCAGCAGCGCGTGGCGATCGCCCGGGCGCTGGCGCCGTCGCCACGCATCCTGATCGCCGACGAGCCGACCGGCAATCTCGACCAGGCGACGGGACGGCACGTCGCCGACCTGCTGTTCGCCAAGGCGGCCGAACGCGGCATGACGCTGGTGCTGGTCACGCATGACCCGGTGCTCGCGGCGCGCTGCTCGCGCCAGGTGTCGATGCGGTCGGGGCTGATCGAGGACGCATCCAAGCCGGCCTCCAGGGCCGGCAAGGTGACCGCCTGATGCCGCTGTCGCAAACGCTGAGGCTGGCCTTCAAGTTCTCGCTGCGCGAAATGCGCGGCGGGCTGTCCGGTTTCCTGATCTTCCTTGCCTGCATTGCGCTCGGCGTCGCGGCAATCGGCGGCGTCAATTCGGTGGCGCAGGCGATTTCCGCCGGTGTTGCCGACCAGGGTCAGACGCTGCTCGGCGGCGATCTCCGCTTCCAGATCAACCAGCGCGATCCGACCAGAGCCGAACGCAGCTTCCTCGGCCGGCTTGGCACGGTTTCGCACAGCGCCAACATGCGCTCGATGGCGAGGCTCGAGGACGGCTCCGACCAGGCGCTGGTCGAGGCCAAGGCGGTCGACGGCGCCTATCCGCTCTATGGCGCGCTGGAGACCCAGCCGGTGCTGTCGCGAGAGGATTTGTTCGGCGAAAAATCCGGTGTCTTCGGCGCCGCCGCCCCGGACCTTCTGTTCGAGCGGCTGAACCTTGGCATCGGTGACCGGTTGAAGCTCGGCAGCGCGACATTCGAGCTGCGCGCCAAGCTGGTCAACGAGCCAGATGCGGTGTCGGATGGCTTCGGTTTTGCGCCGCGGCTGATGGTGTCGACCGACGGGCTTGCCGCTTCAGGCCTGATCCAGCCGGGCAGCCTGGTCGAGAACGCCTATAAGGTCCGCCTGCCCGGCGGCACCACTGAAGTACAGATCAAGGCGATCCAGGAGCAGGCCGCGAAAGAGTTCCCGCAGGCCGGCTGGTCGATCCGCACGCGCAGCAACGCAGCGCCGGCGCTGTCCTCGAACATCGAGCGGTTCTCGCAATTCCTGACGTTGGTCGGGCTGACGGCGCTGGTGGTCGGCGGCGTCGGCGTGGCCAATGCGGTGCGTGCCTATCTCGACGGCAAGCGCGGCGTCATCGCCACCTTCAAGAGCCTGGGGGCTTCGGGCGGGTTCGTCTTTGCCGTCTACCTGGTGCAGATCCTGATGATTGCCGCCCTCGGTATCACGCTGGGCCTTGTGCTTGGCGCGCTGATGCCGTTCGCGGCCAGCGCGGCACTCCAGTCGGTTATTCCGGTGCCGGCGGAAGGTGGGTTCTATCCCGGCGCCCTCGGCATGGCAGCGCTGTTCGGGCTGCTGGTGACGCTGGCCTTCGCCCTGCTGCCGCTCGGCCGTGCTCGCGACGTGCCAGCGACGGCGCTGTTTCGCGAAATGGGTTTTGAGGGCCGCGGTTTTCCCCGCCCGCTCTATGTCGCCGCGGCAATGGCCATCGCGCTGCTGCTCGCGGTGCTGGCGATCCTGTTTTCCGGCGACCGCCGTATTGCCTCGATCTTCGTCGGCGCCACGGTCTTTTCGTTCCTGGTGCTGCGTGTCGTCGGTACGCTGGTGCAGTGGGCGGCGAAGAGAAGTCCGCGTGTGCGCTCGACGGCGCTCAGGCTCGCCATCGGCAACATCCATCGGCCTGGCGCCTTGACGCCGTCCGTGGTGCTGTCGCTGGGTCTCGGGCTGACGCTCCTGGTGACGCTGGCGCTGATCGATGGCAATCTCAGGCGGCAGATTTCCGGCAGCCTGCCGGAACGGGCGCCGAACTTCTTCTTCGTCGATATCCAGAGCGGCGACGTCGATGCCTTCTCCGCGCTGGTCGGCAAAGAGGCGCCGCAGGGCACGCTGATCAAGGTGCCGATGCTGCGCGGCCGGGTGATGGCGCTCAACGGCGTCGATGTCGACAAGGTCAAGGTTCCGGCCGAAGGCGCCTGGGTGCTGCGCGGCGACCGTGGGCTGACCTATGACGCACAATTGCCGGAGAATGCAACGCTGACCGAGGGCAGCTGGTGGCCGGGGAATTATTCCGGCGAACCGCTGGTCTCGTTTTCCGCCGAGGAGGGCAAGGAGATCGGGCTGAAGCTCGGCGACACCATCACCGTCAACGTGCTCGGCCGCAATATCACGGCCAAGATCGCCAATTTCCGCCAGGTCGAATGGGAAACCATGGGCATCAATTTCGTCATGGTGTTCTCGCCCAACACATTCGCCGGGGCGCCGCATGGCTGGTTGGCGACGCTGACCGAGACGAATGCGTCGGCGGCCGACGACGCGCATCTTCTCAATGCCGTCACCCGGGCTTTTCCCGCGGTGACGACGGTCAGGGTCAAGGACGCGCTCGACATCGTCAACCGGCTGGTGGTGCAGCTCGGCACCGCGATCAGGGCCGCGGCGGGCGTGGCGTTGATCGCCTCGGTGCTGGTGCTGGCCGGGGCGCTCGCCGCCGGCAACCGGGCCCGCATCCACGACGCGGTGGTGCTGAAGACCCTGGGTGCGACCAGGAAAACGCTGATCGCGGCCTTTTCGCTGGAATACATGCTGATCGGCCTTGCGACCGCGATCTTCGCGCTGGCGGCGGGCGGTGTGGCGGCGTGGTACGTCGTCGCGCGCATCATGACGCTGCCATCGCACTTCATGCCCGAGGTAGCGGTGGCGACCATCGGCTTTTCACTGGTGGTCACGGTGGGTATCGGCCTGGCCGGCACGTGGCGGGTGCTGGGCCACAAGGCGGCGCCGGTGCTGCGGAATCTTTGAGCCAGAGCCGGTTTTGATTAAATCTCGTTAATGTTTCGACCGGCAAGGCCAATAAAACCGGATCTCCGGCACTTCACGGAGCATTACGTCCGGTTACGGTCTTGTCCTTTACGCCAAGAACCATCATATTTCGGCGCAGGCATGCTGGAGCCCCGCCAGCGGCGCCTGGGTTCAAAAGGACCTGACACCGGACGGGGCAGAAGCAATATGAGGATTTCCATGGCTGATCCCGTTCGCAATTATCAGACGCGCGCCGTGCCCGGCGCCGGCGTCGATGCTGCCATCGACCAGGGCCTGCGCGCCTACATGATCAAAGTCTACAACCTGATGGGGCTTGGCCTCCTCATCACCGGCCTTGCCGCGGTCGGCACAATCATGCTGGCCACCACCAGCGATCCCGCCTCGGCGGTTGCCACGTTGCCAAGCGGCGAGATGCTGACCTCGTTCGGCTACGCGATCTTCGGCTCGCCGCTGAAATGGCTGGTGATCTTTGCCCCGCTGGCAGCGGTGATGTTCCTGTCGTTCCGGGTCCAATCGATGAGCGTTTCGGCGGCGCAGACGACGTTCTGGGTTTACGCCGGCCTTGTCGGCCTGTCGCTGTCGTCGATCTTCCTGGTCTACACCACCGCCAGTATCTCGCAGACCTTCTTCGCCACCGCCGCCGCGTTTGGCGGGCTGTCGCTCTACGGCTACACGACCAAGCGCGACCTTTCCGCGTTCGGCTCGTTCCTGGTCATGGGCCTGGTCGGCCTGATCATCGCGATGGTGATCAACATCTTCCTGCAGTCGTCGGCGCTTTCCTTCGCCGTTTCGGCGATCGGCGTGCTGATCTTCGCAGGCCTCACCGCCTATGACACGCAGAACATCAAGGAGATGTATTTCGAGGGTGACGAGACTGATGTCGCCGGCCGCAAGGCGATCATGGGCGCGCTGAGGCTCTATCTCGACTTCATCAACCTGTTCATGTTCCTGCTGCAGTTCATGGGCGACCGTCGCTAGTACGGCGTTCTTTGTTGACCATGATCTGTTCCGAAAACCGGTTTCCACTTTTCGGGATCATGGTCTGACTCCAGCGAGTTTGGAAAGGGCGGCCCAATGGCCGCCCTTTTCTTTTGTGCCGGCTTTTGCTGTGATATAGGGCAGATGAACGACGTGCATAAATTATGAGCAGCATCACCTTGCGGGCCGCGACGTCGGCCGATCTCGACCGGATCACGGAAATCTATGCCGACGCGGTGACAAACGGCACGGCGAGCTATGAACTCGACCCGCCAAGTCGTATCGAGATGGGAGCGCGCTTCGACAGTTTGGTAGCGGGTGGCTTTCCCTATCTCGTGGCGGAAAAAGGCGGCATTGTGCTCGGCTATGCCTATGCCGGCGCTTTCCGGCCGCGCCCGGCATACCGCTTCGTGGTTGAGGATTCCGTCTATGTCGCGCCCGACGCCAAGGGGCAGGGCGTCGGGCTGCTCCTGATGCAAAGGCTGATCGAGGCAGCCAAGGCGGCGGGCTTTCGCCAGATCATCGCGGTGATTGGCGATGGCCGGCCCGACAGCGCCTCGGTGCGGTTGCACGAGAAGCTCGGCTTTCACCATTCCGGCCGCCTGGAAGGCTCCGGCTACAAGCACGGACGCTGGCTGGACACGGTGTTCATGCAACTGCCGATCAACGGTGGAGCGTCGGTCCCGCCCGATCCGAAATCGCTGCCCGAGCGGAAGTTCCGAAAACAAAAATAAGGGGTTACGCCTCGACCAGCTTCAGCGTTCGGTCGAACACGCCAAGCACCCGGCCGAGTTCCTGGCCACGCTTGAGGATGCGTCCGCCGGCGGCGATGACGGCGAATGCGCCTTGCCGGCGCGCCAGCTTCGGATCCTTGACGATCTGGAAAAGCGGCACTTCGCTGGTGCGACGGAAGACGGAAAAAACGGCGCGGTCGGTGAGATGGTCAATAGCATAGTCGCGCCATTCATTGGCGGCGACCATACGGCCGTAGAGCCTGAGGATCTGGTCCAGTTCGCGGCGGTCGAACCGCACCGGCTGGTCGAGGCGTTCGTGTCTTGCCTCGTGCAGCGGGATCAATATTGCGGATGCGTCCCCATCCTCCGTCCCGCTGCTGCGATCAGTCATGCCTGGATCCTCGCAATGAATCGTACGCCGACCAAAGTTGGCGCTTTCGTTGCCGAATTGCAAGGCCCGGCCGGGCAACGGCAGCACCGCGCGGTTTCTCCAACGTCCAGTCACGTTTGCGAAACGCCTGTTGGAATTGGTGATGCTTCGCCACAATCCTGCCTTTTTTTATCCGTGCTCATGCCCCAATGTCCGACGAATTTACCGGCGTTGCCTGAGACGGTTCGGTCCGGCACCGGCTCGTAAACCCCAAGCCCCCCGCCCACGGGTCTGCGTCGGATCGAACCAACCTCGGTCTTTCCTTGGAAAGATCGGGTGCGACGATCCCAAAACCTAAATGACCGGCGTCAGAAGCAAGCTGACGCCGGTTTTTTATTGGCTGGAGCCGTGGCGGCGCGATCCATCCGGATAGGCTGTCGTCGGAGGCTTGAGCGCGGCTATCCCTTCTCCCCTTGTTGTGGAAGAAGGTGGATCGGCGCGCAGCGCCGAGACAGATGAGGGGTGTTGGACGGAGTGAGGCGTTGGCGTTCCCTGGAACACCCTCATCCGTCGCCTTCGGCGACACCTTCTCCCACAAGGGAGAAGGGAGAGCGCTCCATCTAAGGCTTGCGGATAAAGGCTGCACCCAGGATCGGACCGGGCACGCCGTCCTTGCCGACCGACTGCAGCAGCACGGCGCAGCCGCCCTTCTTGGCGATCTCGCTCATCGGCAGTTCGTAGCGCTGCGCCTTGCCGTGCCACATGCCGGCGGTCTGGATGCTGGAGACGGCGTTCCAGTAGGTCATGCTGCGGCCGGTGTTTTCACCCTTGCCGATCTTGATCGTCTGCGGCGGGTTGAAATAGACGATGACGACATGCGCGTCGGCGGGGCCGGTCACGGCGTCGCCGGCATCGATCATGACGCGATCGCTGGTCCGGCTGACCTTGATGCCGACGCGCATGCCTTCGCCGACCCTCTCCATGCGGGCCAGCGCGCCGTCGACTTCCTTGCGGCTGGCGCCATTGACATGGCTGCGGCCGTTGATGACGGCTTGCGGGGTGTAGACGGAACGGCTGCCGAAGGCGCGCATATACTCATATTGCCGCTCGGTATTTTCCTTGCGGCTCAGCGTATCCTGCCAGCCGAGGTAATCCCAATAGTCGACATGATAGGCGAGCGCGACGATGTTCTCCTTGGCGGCGAGCTCGGCGAAGAATTCGTCGGCCGGCGGACAGGAATTACATCCCTGGCTGGTGAAGAGCTCGACGACGCCTAATGGCTTGTCGGCCTGCTCGGCGAAGGCGCTTCCGGCAAACGCCGAGAGAGCCAGCGCAACGGCCGCAAGCCGCAATGGTCTTCGAGATGACATGGCCGTTCCGATCCCGCCGGTGATGCCGGCTTTGTTCTGATTGTCGAAATATGTGGCAGAAGCGGCAGTCAACGGGAAGTCACGTTGCGGTGAAATTTTGCCGTTGCAACCGCTGGCAAGGGCGCAATAGGTGGACGCGCACTTCACGATGGAAGCGATTCGGGCGGCAATCAGCATGTGGCAATCTCTCCTGGCGCCGGTCGACCTCTATTGCGAACGGACGGGGCCGGAATTCTGGGCTGAACCGCTCAATGCGCTGAACAATCTGGCTTTTTTTGCCGCCGGGCTATGGGGTGTCTGGCAGGTGCGCAAGCGCGGCACCGGCGCCTTCGCCGAAGTGCTGGCCTGGTGGGTGGTGGCGATCGGCGTCGGCTCGTCGCTGTTCCACACCTTTGCCACAAGGGGAATGATCCTGGCCGACGTGCTGCCGATTGCAGGGTTCACGCTGGCCTACACGCTGTTCAACCTGCGACGTTTTCTCGGCATGAAATGGGGCAAGGCGATCGTCATCTTCGTCGCCTTTTTACGCCGTTGCCGGGCTGGTGACCTTTGCCGTGCCGGACTGGCTGCGCCAAGCGTCGAACGGCACGACCGGCTACCTGCCGCCCTTCCTGGCGCTTGCCTTCTTCGGCGCCTGGGTGGCGGCCAGCGGCAATCGTGCCGGCTGGTACAATCTGGCGGGTTCGGCGATCTTCGTCGTGTCGGTCGTCTGCCGGATGATCGATCCGCTGGTCTGCGGCGGCTTTCCGCTCGGCACGCATTTCCTGTGGCACATCCTCAACGGGCTGATGCTCGGCGTGCTGCTGGCGGCGACAGCGCGGTTTGGAAAGCCAAAGTAGGGCAGTAGGGCAGTAGGTGCTTGTCCTTGCTTCCCCTACTGCCCTACTCCCTTATTGCCCTACTCCCTTAAGCCGCAAGGTCGCGCAGCACGTATTGCAGGATGCCGCCATTCTTGAAGTAGTCGAGCTCGTCCAGCGTATCGATGCGGCAGATGATCGGAACCTCTTTGACGCTGTCGTCGCCATAGGTGATCCTGGCGATCATCTTCTGCCGCGGCTTGATGTTGCTCAGTCCGTCGATCTCGACCAGTTCGTCGCCCTTGAGGTTGAGCGAGGCCCACGAGGTGCCTTCCTCGAAGACGAAGGGGATTACGCCCATGCCGACCAGGTTGGAGCGGTGGATGCGCTCGAAGGACTGGGCGATGACCGCGCGGACACCGAGCAGATTCGTACCCTTGGCCGCCCAGTCGCGCGACGAGCCGTTGCCATATTCGACGCCGGCGAAGATGACCAGCGGCACGCCCTCCTTCTTGTAGTGCATGGCGGCGTCGTAGATCGATTCCTCTTCCTTCGACGGGTAATGGATGGTGTAGCCGCCCTCGCGGCCGTTCTCGCCCAGCATGTGGTTGCGGATGCGGATGTTGGCGAAGGTGCCGCGCATCATCACCTCGTGGTTGCCGCGGCGCGTGCCATACTGGTTGAAATCGGCGACGCCGACGCCGTGGTCGGTGAGGTACTTGCCGGCCGGGGAGGCCGCCTTGATCGAACCGGCCGGCGAAATGTGGTCGGTGGTGATCTTATCGCCGAACAGACCGAGCACACGCGCGCCCTTGATATCGCCGATCTTGCCGAAGCCTGATGTCATGCCGGCGAAATAGGGTGGGTTCTGCACATAGGTCGAATTGTCGTCCCAGGCATAGGTCTGGCCTTCCGGCGCCTTGACGTTCTGCCAGTACTCGTCGCCCTTGAAGACGTCGGCATATTTGCGGGCGAACAATTCGCGCGTGACATTCTTCTCGATGAATTCCTGGATCTCGACTGAACTCGGCCAGATGTCCTTGAGATAGACCGGATTGCCGTTGCGATCCTCGCCGAGCGGCTCGGTGGTCAGATCCTTGGTCACGGTCCCGGCCAGCGCGTGGGCGACGACCAGCGGCGGCGAGGCGAGATAGTTCGCCTGCACGTCGGGCGAGACGCGGCCTTCGAAATTGCGGTTGCCGGACAAGACTGCCGCAGCAATCAAGCCCTTATCGTTGATGGTCTTGGAGATCGGCGCCGGCAGCGGGCCGGAATTGCCGATACAGGTGGTGCAGCCGAAGCCGACCAGGTTGAAGCCGATCTGGTCGAGCTCCTTCTGCAGACCGGATTTCTCCAGATATTCGGCGACGACCTGGCTGCCCGGCGCCAGTGAGGTCTTGACCCACGGCTTCTGCTTGAGGCCGAGCCGGTTGGCGTTGCGCGCCAACAGCCCGGCGCCGATCAGCACGCTCGGGTTCGAGGTGTTGGTGCAGGAGGTAATGGCGGCGATGACGACATCGCCATGGCCAAGATCGTAGTCCGTGCCCTCGACGGCATAGCGCTTGTCGATTTCGGCGGCCTTCTTGTATTCGGTCTCCATGGCCTTGTCGAAGCCGGCCGGAATGTCTTCAAGTGCCACGCGGCCTTCCGGCCGCTTCGGGCCGGCCATCGACGGGACGACACTGCCGAGATCGAGCTCGAGCAGATCGGTGAAGACCGGATCGGCCGAGCCGACGTCGCGCCATAGGCCTTGCGCCTTCGAATAAGCCTCGACCAGGGCGATGCGGCTTTCGTCACGGCCGGACATGGTGAGGTAGCGGATGGTTTCGCTGTCGACCGGGAAGAAGCCGCAGGTGGCGCCATATTCCGGCGCCATGTTGCCGATGGTGGCACGATCGGCCAGCGTCATGTTGGACAGGCCCGGACCGAAGAATTCGACGAACTTGCCGACGACGCCCTTCTTGCGCAGCATCTGCGTGACGGTGAGCACCAGGTCGGTGGCGGTGACGCCCTCCCTCAGCCTGCCGGTGAGGCGAAAGCCGATCACTTCGGGCAACAGCATGGAGACGGGCTGGCCGAGCATCGCGGCCTCGGCCTCGATGCCACCGACGCCCCAGCCGAGAACACCAAGGCCGTTGATCATGGTGGTGTGCGAATCGGTGCCGACGCAGGTGTCGGGATAGGCGGTGGTCTCGCCATCTTCGCTGTTGGTCCACACGACCTGGCCGAGGTACTCAAGGTTGACCTGATGGCAGATGCCAGTGCCGGGCGGCACGACGCGGAAATTGCGGAACGCCTGCTGGCCCCATTTCAGGAATTTGTAGCGTTCCTCATTGCGCTCATACTCAAGCTCGACATTGCGGGCGAAAGCCAGCGGCGTGCCGAATTCGTCGACGATGACCGAATGGTCGATGACCAGATCGACCGGCACCAGCGGGTTGATCTTTTGCGGGTCGCCGCCGAGCGAGGCCATGGCGTCGCGCATGGCGGCAAGGTCGACCACAGCCGGAACGCCGGTGAAATCCTGCATCAGCACGCGGGCCGGGCGATAGGCGATCTCGACGCCGGCAGTGCCCCGGTCGGTCAGCCAGCCGGCGACCGCCTGGATGCTCTCCTTGGTGACGGAACGGCCGTCCTCGTTGCGCAGCAGGTTCTCCAGCAGCACCTTCATCGAATAGGGCAATTGAGCGATGCCGGTGAGGCCGTTCTTTTCGGCCTCGACAAGGTCATAGTAGATGTACTCGGTGCCGCCGGCGGTCAGCGTGCGGCGGCAATTGAAGCTGTCGAGTGATTTGGACACGTGCGATCCCTAACTGTCGGTTGCCGGGGAGGGAACGGACGCCAGTGGGCATGCAAATCACGCGCAAAGGTGCGGGTACGGCCATTTCCGCTATCCGTTCCCAAGCGTCCGGGCCGTTCAAGGCGGCACGCGCGCTGGTTCGGCGCAAATTCGGTTCCCGTGCCGACCGCTGGCACGGATGATGCGGATATAGAGAATTTTCTGGAATAGTTCTAGACACGGAATTGCCATTTTTGCTGCGGCGCACCGAAGCCGCGCTTGAACTTTCGGCGAAGGGGAACGGATGCGGCTGATCGCCGAAAATCTGGGCGGCGAACGCGGCGGCGAGACGGTATTTTCCGGCATCGAATTCGCGCTGGGGGATGGCCAGGCGCTGGTCGTCACCGGGGCTAACGGCGCCGGCAAATCGACGCTGCTCAGGATCATCGCCGGACTGTTGCCGGTGGCGGCAGGCCGTGTGCGGTTCGAAGGTGGTGGCGAAGACTTTCCGTCGGCCGCCTCGGCCTGTCACTATCTCGGCCACCTCGACGCAATGAAGAGCGCACTCACCGTTAAGGAGAATCTGTGCTTCTGGCGCGATTTTTCGGGCGCCGGTTCCAGGGGTGTTGAAGAGGCGCTGGAGACCGTCGGGTTGGGCGGCATCGGCCATCTGCCGTTCGGCTATCTCTCGACCGGCCAGCGCCGCCGCGCCGCGATCGCAAAACTGCTGGTCAGTCATCGGCCATTGTGGCTGCTCGATGAGCCGACGGCGGGACTGGACAAGGCTTCGGAGGAGAGATTCGGCGGGCTAATGCGGAAGCATCTCGATGGTGGGGGGATCGTGGTTGCGGCCACGCATTTGCCGCTGGGGCTGGAGGGGGCGAGGGAGCTTGTGATGGGGATGGTTGGGTGATGCCGGCGCTCTGTCGCACCCCCCTCTGTCCTGCCGGACATCTCCCCCGCAAGGGGGGAGATTGGCGGTTTCAACGACTCGCCCTCTCTTTCACGTTGAAGACTGACGAAAGCCGAGGCGACATCCAATCTCCCCCCTTGCGGGGGAGATGTCCGGCAGGACAGAGGGGGGTGCCTGGGCGAAAGCATCTCACATCATGCTAGCCCTCTTCCTGCGCGACATCCGCTTAAGTATCCGCGCCGGCGGCGGGGCGCTTACCGGCGTGATTTTCTTTCTCGCCGTTATCGCGACCATCCCCTTCGGCGTCGGTCCCGACCTGAAGCTGCTGGCCCGCATCGGCCCGGCGATCCTGTGGATCGCCGCCTTGCTGGCCTGCCTGCTCGGCCTCGACCGGCTGTTCCAGGCTGACCGCGAGGACGGCTCGCTCGATCTTCTGGTGCTTGGCAACGACCGGCACATGCTGGCCCTGACCGTGCTGACGAAATGCCTGGCGCATTGGGCGGGAAGCGTGCTGCCGCTGGTCGTCGCGGCTCCCCTGCTCGGCCTGTTCATGAACATGGAGCCGGCCGGCATCGGCGCCACGGCGCTGACGCTTCTGGTCGGCACGCCGGCGATCACCTTCATCGGTGCTGCCGGTGCCGCGGTGGCGGTAGCGTTGCCGCGCGGCGGACTGCTGATCTCGGTGCTGGTGCTGCCGCTGACCATTCCCGTACTGATCTTCGGCGTATCGGCAAGCTATGGCGCGGTGGCGGACCCCGATCCCTTCCTGCATCCCTTCCTCATTCTTACCGCGCTGACCCTGTTTCTTGCCGTGCTCGGGCCGGTGGCAGCGGCGCTGGCGCTGCGGCACGGAACGGATTGATGTGGCCGCTGCGCATAGAGAACCCGATCTTTCTCCAGACCATCTACGGCAACTACCCCGATCTGTCCTCCGTCGAGGTTACCGGGGCCAAGATGGACCGCAACGGGCCTAGCATGCACCTTTCCTTCATCTCGACCGTCCTTCCCTACCGGCCCCCCGCCAAATGGGCGGCGTTCAATGCCGTGTCTTTCGGGCTTGAGTTCATCGCGGTCGAATCCATTAGCCTTCGCAAGTTCCAGAGCCATGGCTCCAGTGCAATCAGGATGTGGGATGACGCCGGTAGAATCCTGCTTACCTGCGAAGGGGCTGTCAGGCTGTCCCTGACGTGCCAATACATGCGTATCAAAAACATATCAGGTGTTTTGCTTTCGCAGTGACCTTCGGCTTGCGATAACCGCAAATCTGCCGCAGACCCGTTCATTGCGACAAACGGCCGGTGAGGCTATGAATTTCGCCGTGAGAAGCCTTGGATCGGGAAAATGAGCATGCATGCCCTTTATGTCACCGCCGCCTATGCCATTACGGCCGTGGTGCTGGCCGGGCTGGTTGGCTGGATCCTGCTCGACCAGCGCGGCCGCAAGCGAGAGCTCGCCGAGCTGGAGGCGTCCGGCGTGCGCCGGCGCTCCGACAAGGCAGCAAAATCATGAGCACGGAAACGGAAACACCGGCGCGTCGCCGCCTGATCGTGCTGGTGCCGCTGCTGGTCTTTCTCGGGCTGGCGGGATTGTTCCTGGCGCAGCTGTTGTCCGGGCGCGACGTGTCGGAAGTGCCGTCGGCGCTGATCGGCTTGCCGGCGCCGCAGACCAACCTGCCGGCGCTCGAGGGCACCAATTTGCCGGGCCTCGATTCAAAACAGTTCGCCGGCAAAGTGACGCTGGTCAACGTCTTCGCGTCCTGGTGCGCGCCATGCCGCGACGAGCAACCGGTGCTGCTGGCGCTGTCGCAGGACAGACGCTTCGTCATGGCAGCGCTGAACTACAAGGACCAGCCGGAAAACGCCCGTCGGTTCCTTGGCGATCTCGGCAATCCGTTCCAGGCGATCGGCGTCGACCAGGCCGGGCGCACAGCGATCGACTGGGGTGTCTACGGCGTGCCGGAGACCTTCGTCATCGGCAAGGATGGCAAGATCGCCTACAAGCATGTCGGGCCGCTGACGCCGGACTCGGCGCAGACGCTGCTGCTGCCGGAGATCGAGAAGGCGCTGGCCGTGCCGGGCTGATGCCCGCCGATCGTGATAGGTCGACCGAAGACTCAGCCGTAGATCTGCTTGTGGACCTGATAGAGCATTTCTGAGCGGTCGGCGCGCATGTCGGCGAGGTCGCGGCTGCTGAAGCTGTCGATTTCGGCGACGAGGCGGTTGTAATGCCGGCGCTTGGCGATGCTGGCGCGAGCGCGGCTCATGAGGCTGTCGATGATCATAGCGAGTTTCCTTTTGCGCCGCATTTCGCGGCCAGTTGTTCCTCCCTTGATCGATACGAAGCATGACATAGTTATGGTGCGTTGCAAAAATAAGATGTTGCAATGCACCATTGCGCTGGGCGCATAGCCGGTTAACGGGATGTGACCTGCCGTCCGGCCCAGCATTCGCTCCCCTAATGCTTCTGACGCATCATCGATCTTGCCATATCGATCGCAGGCTGGCTTGATCGCGGCTCGCCAAGCGACTGATACCGGGAGGAACCATGACCAGCGAATTCTACGAAGTTCTCGATCCGCGCTTTTCGCGGCTGTTCAACGGCAACGCACAGGTCGACAGGCTGTTTACCGGCTGCCGATGGGCGGAGGGGCCGGCCTGGTTTGCGGCCGGGCGCTATGTGGTGTGGTCCGACATTCCGAACAATCGCATGCTGCGCTACGACGACACCGACGGCAGCGTCAGCGTGTTCCGTCAGCCGTCCGGCAATTCCAATGGCAACACCGTCGACCGGCAAGGCCGGATGGTCACTTGCGAGCACTCCGGCCGCCGCGTCAGCCGCACCGAGCATGACGGCTCGGTCATCACCATCGCCGACAAATGGCGCGGCAAGCGGCTGAACTCGCCCAATGACGCGGTGGTCACGTCCGACGGCTCGATCTGGTTCACCGACCCGAGCTACGGCATCGATACCGATTACGAGGGCGACAAGGCCGAAAGTGAGATCGGCGCCTGCCATGTCTACCGCGTCGATCCCGGCACCGGCGAGACCGAGGCGGTGATCACCGACATGGTCAGGCCCAACGGGCTCGCCTTCTCGCTCGACGAGAGCAAGCTCTACGTCGCCGACACCGGCCGCACGCATGGCGCCCAAAACCCGGCGCACATCCGGGTTTTCACTGTTGGCCAGGGCGGCAAGACGGTCTCCGGCGAAAAGGTCTTTGCCGACTGCACCGCCGGCCTGTTCGACGGTTTCAGGCTGGATGCGGACGGCCGCATCTGGACCAGTGCCGCCGACGGCATCCATTGCTACGATCCAGACGGGACGCTGATCGGCAAGGTCAAGGTACCGGAAGTCGTCGCCAATTGCGTGTTCGGCGGCAACAAGCTGAACTGCCTCTACATCGCCGGCACGACCTCGCTCTACATGGTCCGGCTCATGGTCAACGGCGCCAAAACCTATTGAACGGCCGCCAAGCATATCCAAGGGAGGGCACCATGCCATTCGTGAATATCCGCCTGGTCAAGGAGGTGATTGCCGATGACCCGGCCGGCAAAAAGGCCGCGATCGCCGCCCAGGTGACGGCGGCCATCACCGGCGCCACCGGCCTGACCAGCAACGATGTCTGGGTGGTGTTCGAGGAAGTCGCTGCACGCGACTGGTTCGTCGGCGAGACCGACGTCGAGACGCGGAGGGGCAAGGGCTGATTTCTCGACGAGCACAGCGGCAGTGCGGAAGTTTGCGAGAGGCCTGCGGGACAGCGCCCCCCTCTGCCCTACCGGGCATCTCCCCCACTTGGGGGGAGATCGGCAGCTTCGCCGCATGGCCCTTCTTTCAACGTTGGAGATTGGCGAAAGCAGGGATGACGGCCAATCTCCCTCCTTGTGGGGGAGATGTCCGGCAGGACAGAGGGGGGCGCGAAGGATCGCCGACGCTCGCTTCGCGTTCGCTCTGCCCTGGGATACGACAGCACGATGGCCGCCACTTAACGCGAGCGGATGAAGCCCGCGAAGGCCGAAACGGCGCTGCGCATCGCCAGCCGGTTTTCCGGTTCCGCCAGGATTTTCTCCACCTCCGGCGGCTTCTTGCCGAGCAACGCGATTTCGAGCGCTGCTTCCTCATAGAGCGCGAAAGACATTGTCCGCATGATCTCGGCAAGTGCGGCGCGGGCAAACAGCGAGCGCGGCGAGGCATGTACCAGCATGGCCGGTTTGCCGACGGCTGCATCGCGCGACACCAGCCAGTCGAGCGCGTTCTTCAGGCCGCCTGGCACACCATGGGCATATTCCGGGCAGGAGACGATGACGCCGTCAGCGGCGGTGACCGCGTCGATCAGCGCCGCTGCTTGCGGTGGCGTTCGCTCGCCTTCGTCGTCGGGGTTGAAGATCGGCAGCCGCCCAAGCCCATCGTAGACGGCGACGTGACAGTCCGGCAGCGCGTTTTGCGCGAGTGCCGCGACCAGGGCCGAATTGGTCGAGGCGGCGCGCAGGCTGCCAGAGATGGCGAGGATGTTGAGCAAGGAAATGGAGACCGGCTCGAGCGATTCGTCGCCGGGCACACTACCACATGGTCTCTCTGTATTCCTCGTCCAGCCAGCGGTCGGTCGCCTCGGCCGAATCGGCGAGCGCCAACTGGTCGCGCAGGATCTGGCCGAGCGTCGGCAGCGTCGCGCGGTCGTACCAGCTCTCCGGCTTCCACAATTCGGAGCGCATGAAGGCCTTGGCGCAATGCATGTAGGCGGCCTTGACCGTCACCACGACGACGCTTTGCGGTGCCTTGCCGTCGACCGCCAGCCGCTCACGCAATGACGCATCGACGGTGATGCGGGCATCGCCATTGACACGCAGCGTTTCGTTCATGCCGGGAATGAGGAAGAGCAGCCCGATCGAGGGATTGAGAAGGATGTTCTCCAGCGTGTCGAGCCGGTTGTTGCCGGGCCGGTCGGGGATGGCGATGGTCTTCTCGTCAAGCACTGTTACGAAGCCCGGCCTGTCGCCCTTCGGCGTCACATCGGCATTGCCGGCGCCGTCGGACGAGCCGATCAGCACGAAGGGGCTCTTGCCGATGAAGGAACGGCAGTGGCCGTCCAATGCCTTCAGTTCCTTGCGGATCGAACCGTCGGTCGGCCGAGGCGTCTTGTAGATCGTCCTCAACTCGTCGCGCGTGGTGATGAATTCCATGCCCCTCTCCTCCTATTCTGACGCAATTCCCTAGGGAAAGCGCTACGCGCTTTTCCCCGGAAAACCGCTACACACTTTTCTTGGAATTGCTCTATTTGCCGGCTTTCTCTTCCTTGGCGGCCTTGTCCTCGAGCGAGTGGCGCAGGATCAACGGCATTTGGCTTAACGTGAAGACAAGGGTAATGGGAATCGTGCCCCAGACCTTGAAATAAAGCCAGGTTTCCTCAGAAAAATTGCGCCACACGACCTCGTTCAGCACAGCCAGAAAAAGGAAGAAAAGCCCCCATCGGAAAGTGAGCTTGCGCCAGCCTTCGGCGTCGAGATTGAAGGCGGAATCAAAGACATAGCCCAACAGCGATCTGCCAAACGCCAACCCGCCAAGCAGCGTGATGCCGAACAGGCTGTTGATGATTGTCGGCTTCATGAAAGCGAAGGTCTTGTCCTGCAGCCACAGCGCCAGCGCACCAAACACAAACACGACGATGGCCGAGACCAGCGGCATGATCGGCCAGCTGCGCGTCAAAATCCACGAAACGCTGAGCGACAGCGCCGTCGCCACCATAAAGAACGCTGTGGCAATCAGGATAGGCTCGCCGATATGGCTGAGGATCGGGAATTTCCCGACAAGCCACGCGCCGCGGATGGTGGTGAAAAAGAACACCAGACCAGGCCCGAGTTCGAGCAGGAATTTCAGGCCGGAGTTCAACGCCTTGCGTCGCGGATCGGACAGGTCGCGTTCGAGGATGGGTGGGTTCATGGGATCCTTCTTACGCACGATCCAATCCAAAAAGTCTGCAACTTTTCGGGATCATGCTCGTCAAGCCACGCCAGCGATCGCCCTGGCGAACTCGCTTGCGGAAAAGGGTTCGAGGTCGTCGACCTGTTCGCCGACGCCGATGAAGTAGACCGGCAATTTGTGCTTTGCCGCGATCGCCACCAGAATACCGCCGCGCGCCGTGCCGTCCAGCTTGGTCATCACCAGGCCGTTGACGCCGGCGACATTGCGGAAGATCTCGACCTGGTTGAGCGCATTCTGGCCGGTGGTGGCATCGACCGTCTGCAGCACGGTGTGCGGCGCTTCCGGATCGAGCTTGCCCAGCACGCGGACGATCTTTTCCAGTTCCGCCATCAGTTCGGTCTTGTTCTGCAGCCGCCCGGCGGTGTCGATGATCAGCACGTCGGAGCCGGCCTCCTTCGCCCGCTCGAAGGCGTCGTAAGCGAGGCCGGCGGCGTCGGCGCCGAGCTTCGAGGCAATGACCGGCGAGTTGGTGCGCTCGCCCCAGATCTTCAACTGCTCGATCGCGGCGGCGCGGAAAGTGTCGCCGGCGGCGAGCATCACCGAGAGGCCGCCATCGGTCAGCTTTGCGGCGAGCTTGCCGATGGTCGTGGTTTTCCCCGTGCCGTTGACGCCGACGACCAGGATGACATGCGGCTTGTGGCTGAGGTCGAGTTCCAGCGGCATGGCGACATGGGTCAGCACCTTCTCCACCTCCGCCGCCATGATGGCGCGGACTTCCGTCTCGGAGACATCCTTGCCGTAGCGGCTGGCGGAGAGCGCGTCGGTAACGCGCAAAGCCGTCTCCATGCCGAGATCGGCGCGGATCAGCACATCCTCCAGGTCCTGCAGCGTGTCCTCGTCGAGCTTGCGCTTGGTGAAGACGCCGGCGATGTTGCCGGACAACTCCCTGGAAGAGCGGGCAAGCCCGTCTCGCATGCGCTGGAACCAGGAGCGCCTCGGCGCCGGTTCGGGCGCTCTTTGCGGCTCGGCCTTCTGCTCGACCTTCTTGGTTACGGTCACCTTGCCGGGGGCAGGTTTTGGCTCCGGCGATGGTTGCGGAATGGCCTCTGGTTCGGGCGCAATCTCGGTCAAGACCGGTTTCGTTTCGACCGGGGCGGGCTGGCGGAGCGGAGGCGGGATTTCGGCCGGCGGCGCTTCGGGCGCTGCGGAGGGGCTCTCGGCGGGCGGTGCGGTATCTTGCAGAGGTTCGCGCTGCCCCTCACCCTTTCCCGTTCCGGGGCGAGCCGCTTGTCTCGCCGGTCCTTCGGACCCCCGTGAAGGACGGAGAGAGGGGGACGTCAGCGTTGCAGCTTCTTCTTCATCGCTTTCAAAAGGAGGCTCGGCCTGCCGATCAGCCCCCTTCTCCCCGTCACCATACGGGGAGAAGGTGCCGGCAGGCGGATGAGGGGCAGCGCCAGCTTCCGATGACCGAGGCTCAGTCTGGACAATCTCCGGCTGCTCCGGCTCGGGAATAACAAGCTCGGCCGGGATTTCTTCCGGCTCCTCAGCAGGCGTTTCCGACTCCGGCTGGATCTCTGGCTCGGGCGGAATGGTTGGTGCGGGTTCGAGCGGTGGCTGCGGCGCGGGCGGCGCTTCCGTCTCGACAGACGGCGGAGGCGCAGTGTCTGCCTCGGGCCGCGACTCTTCGCGTTTCAAAAACTCCGGGACGGCCTGCTCGGCCGCCGGCTTCAGCGCCTCCAGTTCGTCCCATTTGATCGGCGGCAGCGGTGCGGTCTCGTCGGGCCGCTCCTCGACAACTTCCTTCTTGCCGAACGAAAATATCTTCTTGAAAAACCCGGCCATGTCTTGCGCTCTCAGGCGGCGCGGGCGGCAAGCGGCGCGGCGATCAGTCTGATACCGTCATTGCCGGCGATATCAGCCTCGACGATGTCGCCCGGCGCCCCGGCTGACAACACGGCCAGCGTAAACCCTTCGGTGCGGCCGAGCCCATCGCGCTCGACCAGGATCGACTGGCGTGTGCCAGCGAGCGAGGAAAGGTGACGGCGGTAGGCGACCTCGCCGGCGGCGCGCAACCGTGCGGCGCGCTGCTTGACCATTTCGCGGCGAAGCTGCGGCATGCGCGCGGCGGGCGTGCCCTGGCGCGGCGAAAACGGGAAGACATGGAGATGCGTCAGGCCGCATTCCTCGACGATCTCCAGCGAGTTTTCGAACATGGCATCCGTCTCCGTCGGGAAGCCGGCGATGATGTCGGCGCCGAAAACGATGCCGTGGCGCAGTTTGCGCACATCCTCGCAAAAGCGGATCGACTGGTCGCGGCTGTGCCGGCGCTTCATCCGCTTCAGGATCATGTCGTCACCCGATTGCAGCGACAGGTGCAGATGCGGCATCAGCCTCGGCTCGGTGGCGATGGCGTCCAGCAGATCGTCGTCGGCCTCGATCGAATCGATGGAAGAAAGCCGCAGGCGTTTCACGTCTGGCACCTGCTTCAGGATGGTCTTGACCAATTTGCCGAGCTTCGGTGCGCCCGGCAGATCGGCGCCAAAACTGGTCATGTCGACGCCCGTCAGCACGATCTCGGCATAACCATTGCCGGCGAGTCGCTTGACCTGCTCAACCACGGCGCCCATCGGGACCGAGCGCGAATTTCCGCGACCGTAGGGAATGATGCAGAAGGTGCAGCGGTGGTCGCAGCCGTTCTGCACCTGGACAAAAGCGCGCGCCCGGCCCTCGATGGCGTCGACCATGTGGGTGGCCGTTTCGCGCACCGAAAAGATATCGTTGACGCGCGCCTTTTCGGTGTCGTTGACGCCGAAATCCGGCAGCGCGCGATATGAATGCGCCTTCAGCTTCTCCTCATTGCCGAGGACGAGATCGACCTCGTCCATGGCGACGAAATCCTTCGGGCCGGTCTGCGCGGCGCAGCCGGTGACGATGATGCGGGCGGCCGGGTTCTCACGGCGGGCTTTTCTGATCGACTGCTTGGCCTGGCGCACCGCCTCGCCGGTGACGGCGCAGGTGTTGAAGATGATAGCGCCGCCTTCGAGCCCGCCGAGGCCCGCACTTTCGGCTTCACGCCGCATCACCTCGGATTCATAGGTGTTCAGCCGGCAGCCGAAGGTGACGACGTCGATACCCCTGTTGCCACGAGGAGCCATCAGGCGGCGCTTTCGGTGTCGCGCGCCCACGCCCCGGTCGACGGATCGAAGCTGCCGGAAAATTCCCATTCGGCGGCACCGGTCAGGATGACGTGGTCGTCGTCGCGCCACAGGACGTGCAGCGAGCCGCCGCCGGGCGTCATCAGCGTGACGCTGCGGCCGGTGCGCCGGGTGCGGGCCGCGGCGACCACGGCGGCGCAAGCAGCCGAGCCGCAGGCCTTGGTCAGTCCGGCGCCGCGCTCCCAGGTGCGGATGGCCATGGTCTCCGGCGAAGTCACTTGCGCGATGGTGATGTTGGCGCGCTCAGGGAAGATCGGGTGGTTTTCGAGCAGCGGGCCGAAGCGCTCGAGTTCATAGGACCGGACGTCGCGGTCGACCCAGAAGATGGCGTGCGGATTGCCCATCGAGACGACCGACGGCGAATGCAGTACCGGCGCATCGATCGGGCCGATCTGCAGTTCGATCATGCGGGTGTCGCGAAACTCCTCGGCCAGCGGGATGTCCCGCCAGCCAAAGCGCGGCTTGCCCATGTCGACCGAGATCATTCCGTCGGCATGTTCCTCGGCATTGAGGATGCCGGCGACTGTTTCAAAGGCAAATGTCTTCTGGCCCGTCTCGGCGGCGAGCGCCTGGACGACACAGCGCATGCCGTTGCCGCAGGCTTGCGCACTGGTTCCGTCGGAATTCAAGATGTCGATGAAAAAGGCGGTGCCCGGCGTCCTGGGATCGTGGATCGCCATGATCTGGTCGAACCTGGTCGCGGCGTCGGCATTAAGCGCGACGGCTGCCGCAGGCGTTACGCGATCGGCACGGCCACGCATATCGGCAACGATGATTTCGTTGCCGATACCGTTCATCTTGGCGAAAGGGGCCGCGCTTGCCATGGATCGAAAGGTCTCTTGCCGATTTGGCGCCTATATGGCGGATACCGGCCGAAATTACCAGTGCGGCATGCTTTTCAGGTCACCGCGAATACGCCAAGCACGATCAGCAGGAAGATGATCAGCACGATGCCGATGAGGATGCGGGCGCCGGTTGCGGCGGCTCCAGCCAGTGCCGGCATGCCGAGCAGGCTTGCCGCGGCCGCGATAATCAAAAGAATGATGATCCACCTGATCATGAGAGACACCTCGCAGCCGGCAGGTTTGAACACCTACAAACGCTTCTGCGAGGGCTTGGGTTCCCTGCGGTGGCTGGGCGGGTCGAGGACCTGGCTGTGATATGCAGCTACGGATGCAATGTTGTCATGGTGTTGAATGAACGCTACCGTTGTGTCGATTTGACGTCCGGGAATGGATATTTCGCTGCTAAGCAATCTTGGATCCCTTTTTTCGTCTTACCCAAGATCTTCACCGCACCGAGACCGTAAGCTGACGACGTGTTTGGCGGGCCGGCGATAGAGTTTTCCAATGACTGAGCGTTGGGACACGATCATTATTGGTGGCGGCCAGGCGGGGCTCGCCATGAGTTACTATCTTCACCAACATGAACGTGAGCATGTCGTGTTGGAACGCGCGCGTATTGCCGGACGCTGGCGGACTGAGCGTTGGGATTCGCTTCGGTTTCAATTCATCAACCAGGCAATAGAGCTTCCTGGGGTTTCTTATCAGGACCCTGAACCGGAAGGATTCGCCCACCACACCGCCATCACGCGGTTCATCGAGCACTATGCGGCAAAAATTGCAGCTCCGGTTCGCGAGGGTGTGGAGGTCACGAAGCTCCGACACAGGGATACCGGCGATTATGCGTTGGAGACAAACGCCGGCAGCATGACGGCCCGCAATGTCGTTGTGGCGACGGGCCCTTTCCAGCGTTCGATGGTACCGGCGGCGGCCAAGGATTTGCCTCGATCCGTTTACCAGGTTCACGCTTCGAGGTACCGCAACCCCGACGAGCTTCCCCCCGGAGTGGTGCTGGTGGTGGGCAGTGGTGCATCCGGTAGCCAGATTGCGGATGAACTCCAGCAATCCGGGCGCGATGTCTATCTTTCGGTCAGTCCGCATCGTCGGGTGCCGCGGCGCTATCGCGGCCAGGATGTCTTGTGGTGGTTCGACAAAATGGGACGTTTCGAGATCACTATCGATAGTTTCCCGGAGCGGCGGTATCCCCCCTCGACCGTCGTAACCGGTGTCAACGGCGGTTACGATATGAACGTCCGCCGTTTTGCACGCGATGGTGGAGTGGTGCTGGGACGTGTACTCGGATGCGCCGATGGAAAACTGTTGGTGGCCGGGGATGCCTCGCAGATATTGGCTGAAGCCGATAGGTCCTATGACGATTTTGTCTCCGCGGCAGAGGCGCTGGCAGAGAAACCTGAAGTCGCGGACCACATCAGCGATGGCAATGAACGCTCAGCAACGCCAATCCTGGCGGAAGTCGGCGGCGCCCGGTCAGTGGATATCTCCGGTGAGAACGTCGGCTCGGTCATCTGGGGAACGGGATATCGCTTCGACTATAACTGGATCGATTTACCAATTTTCGATTCGCGCAACGCACCTATTCAACAGCGTGGCGTGACAGCCTTTCCCGGCCTGTACTTTCTTGGCCTTCATTGGATGCATACCTTCGGCTGCGGCCTTCTTTCATATGTGGGCCGCGACGCCGCCCATATAGCCAGGCATATGGAAGCTTTGCAGCCGCCTTCGCCGTCAGGCCAGCCGCCGCGCTAAACCTCTGGCACGTCCCAGACTTCGCCCGGCTGCAAGGCACGGAAACGATCCCGCGGCAGACCGGCGGCTCCAAGCGCTTCGCCGAGCTTTCTGGCCGGCTCGTCGATCGGCTCGTTGGTGAGCCGGAATGTGCCCCAGTGGCAGCCGGCGGCATAGCCAGCGTTGCACAAAAGCATGCCTTGCACCGCCTCCTCCGGATCCTGGTGATGCGGCGCCATGAACCAGCGCGGCTCGTAGGCGCCGATCGGCAGGATGGCGAGGCGGAAGCCGCCATGCTTTTCAGCCATCAGCCGGTAGTTGATACCGCCGTGGAAGCCGGTATCGCCGGCAAAATAGATCTTTGCACTTGGCGTTTCGACGACGAAACCCGCCCACAGCGCCATGCGCCGGTCGCGAGTACCGCGGGCCGACCAGTGGTGCACCGGCTCGACATGCACGGCGACGTCATCGCCGATATCGACCCGATCGCCCCAGTCATGCGCGGAAAGCCGCATACCGGGAACGGCAGCGCCGATGATGGCGTCGTTGCCGAGCGGCGTCAGCAGTAGCGGGTCGTGCGTTGCCTTCAGGCGCTTCAGCGTGGCGAGGTCGAGATGGTCGTAATGGTTGTGGCTGACCAGCACGAGGTCGATCGGCGGCAGATGGGAAAAGGCGATGCCCGGCGGATTGACGCGTTTCGGCCCGGCGAACGAGATTGGCGAGACACGCCGCGACCAGACCGGATCGGTAAGGATGTTCAGGCCGGCTGTCTGGACGAGCAGCGAGGAATGGCCGACCATGGTGAGGCGGAGCGCTGCACCATCGATCCGCTCGACCGGTCTTGCCGGTGGAAACGGACTCGGATTCGCCGCCGGCCATTTCGAGCGCTCGCCGCTCAATTGCCATTTCAACAGATCGGCAAAGCGACCCGGCGGCCGGCCGTCGGGATTGAAGAACAAGGTGCCGTCGAAATGATCGCTGGGCGGGCCGCTGTAATAGCGGTTGGCGGCTCTCTTTCTCGCGGCCAAGAAATCGGCTCCCTGCAGTTTGCTGATCGCCAAGAGATAATGCCGGAGCCAGCTGGCGCAAGCATTTGAGGTGAACGTCAAGGATTTGGAGCCGGCGCGCCGTATCGCACCGACCCGGAGGTATCAGCCAGGCAATGTGCATTTTGCGATAAATTTGCAACATTAGCGGCGCAAACCGTATTTTAACCATATCGGGTTGAAATTTCGCCACCTTCTCCATCTTGGTGAGAGGGACATTGCGCGGACGGCACCCCCCAGCCGGATCCGACGGAGGTTGAAGAATGAGATTTTCGAAAACCGGCCTGCTGGCCGTATCGCTGGCCGCGCTCGTTGCGAGCGGCTGTTCAACCTCGCGGTTCTCATCAATGGACGAGCAGCAGCCGGCGCCGCTGGAAGCTGCGCCCGCCGGCAAGGTGACTGCAAACCAGCTGCCGCCCCCGGCGACACCCGGCCCGGCCGATCCGTCGAAATTTCCAACCGCGCCGCAGAACACCCAGGTCGCCTCGTTGCCGCCCGACGGGACGGCGCCGGCCGGCGCGGCCGACCTGACCGCCTCCAGCGTCGCCGGCGTGTGGAAGGCAAGCGTGTCCGGCCAGAGCTGTCAGGTGGCGACGCCGCAGACCAAATTCGGCTCGGGCTATCGCGCCGGACCGCTGCATTGCCCGGCGCCGCTCGACGGCATCAAATCCTGGAACGTCGCCGGCAAACAGCTGACGCTCTTTGACGAGAACGGCGGCACGCTGGCACGGCTGTATTCCTCGGGCGGCGAGAAATTCGACGGCCAGACTTCCAACGGCCTGCCGATCTCGCTTACAAGGTAATCGAACCGCCCCTATTGTTACGCAATTCCGGACAGAAAACCGCTACACACTTTTCTTGGAATTGCTCCGGAACGACGTGACCGATGCATCTGCGTGACGGCCTCCAGACCCATGCGACCGTCAAGCAGCGCTACGACCATCTGGTCGAGACGGGCGCCATCGGGCGCGACCCGGCGCAGGAGCGGATCGCCGCTGCGCTCGACCGGCTGATCGACGAAATATCGGCAAAGCGGCTGGCGCATAAATCAAGCGCACTTGGGTGGCTGTTCGCCCGCAAGCGCGAAGTGCACGAGGCAGTCAAGGGCCTCTACATCCATGGCGGCGTCGGCCGCGGCAAAACCATGCTGATGGATATGTTCTTCGAGCTGCTGCCGGTGCGGCGCAAGCGCCGCGTGCATTTCAACGATTTCATGGCCGACGTGCAGGATCGCATCCAGAAGCACCGGCAGGCTCGCAAGAACGGCACGGCCAAGGAGGACGATCCGATCCCACCGGTGGCGCGCGCGCTGGCCGAGGAAGCCTGGGTGCTGTGCTTCGACGAGTTTTCGGTCACCGACATCGCCGATGCGATGATCCTGTCCAGGTTGTTTTCGGCGTTGTTTGCCAATGGCGTGGTGCTGGTCGCCACTTCCAATGTCGCGCCGCAGGAGCTCTACCGTGACGGCCTGAACCGTCAGTTGTTCTTGCCGTTTGTTGCTATCTTGGAGCGCCACGCGCAGGTGCTGGCGCTGGACGCCGACAAGGATTACCGCCTCGACAAGCTCAGCCGCATGCCGGTCTACGTCACCCCGGCCGATGCCGCCGCCGACCATGCGCTCGACGACGCCTGGGCGGTGATGACGCATGGCAGGCCGACGGCCGAGACGATGCTGTTGGTGAAGGGCCGGCATGTCGTAGTGCCGCGTGCTGCCGGCGAGGCGGCGCGGTTTTCCTTCGCTGATCTCTGCGAGAGGCCGCTCGGCGCCCGTGACTATCTTGCCATCGCCGGCCGTTTCTCGACCATCTTCATCGACCATGTGCCGGTGCTCGGCGAAGGCAAGCGCAACGAAGCCAAGCGCTTCATCCTGCTGGTCGATACGCTCTACGATCATCATGTGCGGCTGGTGATGAGCGCCGCAGCACCGCCGCCGCAGCTCTATACGGCCAAGCGCGGCAACGAGGTCTTCGAGTTCGAGCGCACCGCATCGCGGCTGATCGAGATGCAGAGCCACGACTGGCTGGAGGATTGGGTGGAAAGGCAGAAGGCGCGGGGATCATCGACAGAGGCGCGGCAGGCTTAGGGCTAGGAGCCCGATGCCCAGCAGGCTGATCTGCAGCGCTCCTTCACACCTGTCCAGCCATCGTTAAAAGGGTCCGTCCCGCCGCGTCTATAATCGATAAACATACATCACAAAATCCTCCGCCGGCCCATGCGGCACCTTTCGCGACTCGTAAAGTGCGCGAGCAGCAACATTGTCCGGCTCGGTGCCGACCCAGGCCTCCTCACAACCATGCTCGCGACCGAGTGCGAACATGGCGTCGAGCATCCTCGTCGCAATGCCCTGGCGTTGAAAGGCCGGCGCCACGCCGACCTCGTCTATGTAGAGTTCGCTCACCTTGTCCGGGTGCCGGTGGACGATCGCGGCGCATTGGCCGATAACGACGCCGTCGGCGAGGGCCACGATCATGAAATGGCCGGGCGCCGCGAGATAGGCAGAGAGTCGATCCGGCCTGACCGGCTCATCGAGAACCTCGTCGGCAACCCGCATCACAAGGGCGTCATCGCCCGGAAATAGCCTTCTGATTTCAGATGCCATTGTGTAGAATTCCTCTAGCCGGCTTCAGAACTTTTACGTTTACGTAAGTCCCATTGTTTCTAACCGATTGAAATTACTCACTCCAAAATAATCGTTTGAATTTTTGCACGGCCGGGGCTATTGCGTGCGGCGAATTTCGCGGTTCCGCAGCATTCCGGCCTCTTCCTCCGACGCCGTCATCAAATCGTCAAGGATTTGGGCGCCGTCATAGTCAAAGGGAAAACATCCTGACATGGCACGCAACAAGATAGCGCTCATCGGCTCGGGCATGATCGGCGGCACCCTCGCCCACATGGTCGGCCTCAAGGATCTCGGCGACGTCGTGCTGTTCGATATCGCCGAAGGCATCCCGCAAGGCAAGGGGCTGGACATCGCGCAGTCGTCGCCGGTCGATGGGTTCGACTCCAGGCTGACCGGCGTCAACGACTATGCCGGCATCGAGGGCGCCGACGTCTGCATCGTCACCGCCGGCGTGCCGCGCAAGCCCGGCATGAGCCGCGACGATCTTCTGGGCATCAATCTGAAGGTGATGGAGCAGGTCGGCGCCGGCCTCAAGAAATACGCGCCGAAGGCCTTCGTCATCTGCATCACCAATCCGCTCGACGCCATGGTCTGGGCGCTGCAGAAGTTTTCCGGCCTGCCGAAGAGCCATGTCGTCGGCATGGCCGGCGTGCTCGACAGTTCGCGCTTCCGTTATTTCCTGGCCGAGGAATTCAAGGTCTCGGTCGAGGATGTCACCGCCTTCGTGCTCGGTGGCCACGGCGATTCCATGGTGCCGATGATCCGCTATTCCACCGTTGCCGGCATCCCGCTGCCCGACCTCATCAAGATGGGCTGGACCTCGAAGGAGCGGCTCGACCAGATCGTGCAGCGCACCCGCGACGGCGGCGCCGAGATCGTCGGCCTGCTCAAGACCGGTTCGGCCTTCTACGCGCCCGCCGCCTCGGCCATCGCCATGGCCGAAGCCTATCTCAAGGACAAGAAGCGGGTGCTGCCCTGTGCTGCCTTTCTTTCCGGCCAATATGGCGTCAAGAACACCTATGTCGGCGTTCCCGTGGTGATCGGCGCCGGCGGCGTCGAGCGTATCATCGAGATCGAACTGGCGAAAAGCGAACAGAAGATGTTCGACAGTTCGGTCGCCGCGGTGCAGGGTCTGTGCGACGCCTGCGTCAAGATCGCTCCGCATCTCGCGGCCAAATAAGCCGGCAACCAAGCCCGCCAAACAAGCTGGAGATATAGCGCATGAACATCCATGAGTATCAGGGCAAGGCGCTGCTGAAAGGTTTTGGCGCACCAGTGGCCGAGGGCGTGCCGGTGTTCAAGGCGAGCGAGGCGGAAGCCGCCGCCAAGGCGCTGCCCGGCCCGCTCTATGTGGTCAAGAGCCAGATCCATGCCGGCGGCCGCGGCAAGGGCAAGTTCACGGAGCTCGGCGCCGATGCGAAGGGCGGCGTCAGGCTGGCGAAGTCGGTGGCCGAGGTCGTCGCCAACGCCAAGGAGATGCTCGGCCATACGCTGGTCACCAAGCAGACCGGCCCGGCCGGCAAGCAGGTCAACCGGCTCTACATCGAGGACGGCGCTGACATCGAGCGCGAGCTCTATCTGTCGATCCTGGTCGACCGCTCGGTCGGGCGCGTCGCCTTCGTCGTCTCGACCGAGGGCGGCATGGACATCGAGGCGGTCGCCCACGACACGCCGGAAAAGATCATCACCGTCGCCATCGACCCGGAAAAGGGCGTGACGGCCGACGATGTGAACACGCTCAACGCCGCACTGAGGCTCGACGGCGACGCCGCCAAAGATGGTGGCACGCTGTTTCCGATCCTCTACAAGGCATTTGTCGAGAAGGACATGAGCCTGCTCGAGATCAACCCGCTGATCGTCATGAAGAGCGGCCGGCTGCGCGTGCTCGACGCAAAAGTGTCGTTCGACAACAATGCGCTGTTCCGCCACCCGGACGTGCTCGAATTGCGCGACACCACCGAAGAGGACGAGAAGGAGATCGAGGCGTCGAAATACGACCTGGCCTATGTCGCGCTCGACGGTAATATCGGCTGCATGGTCAACGGCGCCGGCCTTGCCATGGCGACGATGGACATCATCAAGCTCTACGGCGCCGAGCCGGCCAACTTCCTCGATGTCGGCGGCGGCGCGTCTAAGGAAAAAGTGACGGCGGCGTTCAAGATCATCACCAAGGATCCAGCGGTCAAAGGCATTCTTATCAATATCTTCGGCGGCATCATGAAGTGCGACATCATCGCTGAGGGCGTCATCGCCGCGGTCAAGGAGGTCGGCCTGCAAGTGCCGCTGGTTGTGCGGCTGGAAGGAACCAATGCCGAGCTCGGCAAGAAGATCATCAACGACAGCGGGCTGAACGTAGTGTCGGCCGATGATCTCGACGATGCGGCCAAGAAGATCGTGGCGGCGGTGAAGGGCTGAGTCTGTGCCTCCGCACAAGATAAACCTCGTCGAGGCGGCGGATACGAAGATCAAGAAGGTCTTCGATCCGCATATTGCCGGCGACGTCAACGATTCCCAGGTCAAGATCGCCAAGTTCGGCGACGTCTTCGACTGGCACGCGCACGACAATGAAGACGAGGCCTTCCTGGTGCTGCGCGGCCGCATCGCCATCGATTTCCGCGACGGCACGGTGGAGCTTTCCAGCGGCGAGTTCATCGTCGTGCCGCGCGCCGTCGAGCACCGGCCGCGCTCGCTGAGCGAAGAACCTGTTGTGCTGATGTTCGAGCCGGCGACGACGCTCAACACCGGCAACGCCAAGAGCGACCTGACCGTCGCCGAGCTGAAGCGGTTGTGACGATGAGCGCGCGGCCTTCCCCGATCAACGGTTTTTGAAAAGGACCACCATGTCCATTCTCGTCGACAAGAACACCAAGGTGCTGGTGCAGGGCCTGACCGGCAAGACCGGCACGTTCCACACCGAACAGGCGCTGGCCTATCACGGCACGAAAATGGTCGGCGGCATCCATCCCAAGAAGGGCGGCGAGATCTGGACCGGCGCCAAGGGCGAGGCACTGCCGATCTTCGCCACCGTAGCCGAAGGCAAGGCGAAGACCGGCGCCAACGCTTCGGTCGTCTACGTGCCGCCGGCGGGTGCCGCCGAAGCGATCCTGGAAGCGATCGAGGCCGAGATCCCGCTGATCGTCTGCATCACCGAGGGCATACCGGTGATGGACATGATCAAGGTCAAGGCGAGGCTCGACCGCTCGAAATCGCGGCTGATCGGGCCGAACTGCCCCGGCGTGCTGACCCCCGACCAATGCAAGATCGGTATCATGCCCGGCAACATCTTCCGCAAGGGCTCGGTCGGCGTTGTTTCGCGCTCGGGAACGCTTACGTATGAGGCGGTGTTCCAGACCACCAATGTCGGTCTCGGCCAGACCACCGCCGTCGGCATTGGCGGCGATCCGGTCAAAGGCACGGAGTTCATCGACGTGCTGGAGATGTTCCTTGCCGACGATGAGACCAAGTCGATCATCATGATCGGTGAGATCGGCGGCTCGGCCGAGGAAGGCGCCGCGCAGTTCCTCAAGGATGAGGCAAAGCGTGGCCGCAGCAAGCCGATGGCGGGCTTCATCGCCGGGCGCACGGCGCCGGCGGGCCGCACCATGGGCCATGCGGGCGCGGTCATCTCGGGCGGCAAGGGCGGCGCGGAAGACAAGATCGCGGCGATGGAATCGGCCGGCATCAAGGTATCGCCGTCGCCAGCACGGCTCGGTACGACGCTGGTCGAGGCGATCAAAGGATAAGTGAGTAGCGAGTAGTGAATAGCGAATAGGAAAAACAGAGTAACGGCGCGAACCAGGGAAATCCTTACTCACTACTCTCTATTCGCTCTGAAAAGGAGACGGAGCAGGCGCTCCGCGGAAAAAAAATGGCAAGACAAGATCAGGCCAACGACCAGTTTTCGCTTACCTCGTTTCTCTATGGCGGCAATGCCGACTATATCGACGCGCTTTATGCCGCTTATGAGGACGATCCCGCGTCGGTCGATCCCGAATGGCAGGACTTTTTCGCGGCGCTGAAGGACGACGCTGGCGACGTGCGCAAGAATGCCAAGGGCGCCTCATGGGCCAAGCCCTCCTGGCCGATGCAGGCCAACGGCGAGCTTGTCTCGGCGCTGGACGGCAATTGGGGCCTGGTCGAAAAGCACATCGAAAAGAAGGTCAAGGACCGAGCAGCCGGCAACGGCGCAGCGCTTTCCGACGCCGACGTGCATCAGGCGACGCGCGATTCCGTCCGCGCCATCATGATGATCCGCGCCTTTCGCATGCGCGGCCACCTGCATGCCAATCTCGATCCGCTCGGCATTGCCAAGCCGCTCGAGGATTATAACGAGCTGTCGCCGGAGAATTACGGCTTCACCGAAGCCGATTACGACCGGCCGATCTTCCTCGACAATGTGCTCGGGCTGGAATTCGGCACCATCCGGCAGATGCTCGACATCCTGACCCGGACCTATTGCTCGACGCTCGGCGTCGAATTCATGCATATCTCCGATCCCGAGGAGAAGGCCTGGATCCAGGCGCGCATCGAGGGCGCCGACAAGGAGATCTCCTTCACCGCCACCGGCAAGAAGGCGATCCTGCAAAAGCTGGTCGAGGCCGAAGGCTTCGAGCAGTTCATCGACGTCAAGTACAAGGGAACCAAGCGCTTCGGCCTCGATGGCGGCGAGTCGCTGATCCCGGCGCTGGAGCAGATCGTCAAGCGCGGCGGCCAGCTCGGCATGAAGGAGATCGTGCTCGGCATGGCGCATCGCGGCCGGCTGAACGTGCTGTCGCAGGTGATGGCCAAGCCGCACCGCGCCATTTTCCACGAGTTCAAGGGCGGCTCGGCCGCGCCCGACGAGGTCGAAGGCTCGGGCGACGTGAAGTACCATCTCGGTGCCTCATCCGACCGCGAGTTCGACGGCAACAAGGTGCATCTGTCGCTGACCGCCAACCCATCGCATCTGGAAATCGTCGATCCGGTGGTGATGGGCAAGGCGCGCGCCAAGCAGGATTATCTGTTTGGCCGCAGCCGCGAGGAGATCGTGCCGCTGGAAGAGCGCGCCAAGGTGCTGCCGCTGCTGCTGCATGGCGATGCCGCTTTTGCCGGCCAGGGCGTGATTGCCGAAATCCTTGGCTTGTCCGGCCTGCGCGGCCACCGCGTCGCCGGCACGCTGCATTTCATCATCAACAACCAGATCGGCTTCACCACCAACCCGCGCTTTTCGCGTTCGTCGCCCTATCCGTCCGACGTGGCCAAGATGATCGAGGCGCCGATCTTCCACGTCAATGGCGACGATCCGGAAGCCGTGGTCCATGCCACCAAGGTGGCGATCGAATTCCGCATGAAGTTCCACAAGCCTGTCGTGGTGGACATGTTCTGCTACCGCCGCTTCGGCCACAATGAGGGCGATGAGCCGGCCTTCACCCAGCCGATCATGTATCGCAAGATCCGCAACCAGAAGACGACCATGCAGATCTATGCCGACCGGCTGATCGCCGAAGGCCATATCAGCCAGGCCGAGCTCGAAAAGATGAAGGCCGACTGGCGGGCGCATCTCGAGCAGGAATTCGAGGTCGGCCAGCACTATAAGCCGAACAAGGCGGACTGGCTGGACGGCGCCTGGTCCGGCCTGCGCTCGGCCGACAACCAGGACGAACAGCGGCGCGGCAAGACCGCGGTACCGGTCAAGACGCTGAAGGAGATCGGCAAGAAGCTGACCGAGGTGCCGAAGGATTTCGAGGCACACAAGACGATCATCCGCTTCCTCGACAACCGCCGCCAGGCGATCGAATCGGGCGAAGGCATCGACTGGTCGACGGCCGAGGCGCTGGCCTTCGGCGCCATCCTGCTCGACGGCAATCCGATCCGGCTGTCCGGACAGGATTCGGAGCGCGGCACCTTCTCGCAGCGCCATTCCGTGCTCTACGACCAGCGCGACGAGACCCGCTACATCCCACTCAACAATCTGTCGGCGGCGCAGGCCGGGTTCGAGGTCATCAACTCGATGCTGTCGGAAGAGGCCGTGCTCGGCTTTGAATATGGCTACTCGCTGGCTGAGCCGAAGGCGCTGACGCTGTGGGAAGCGCAGTTCGGCGACTTCGCCAATGGCGCCCAGGTGGTATTCGACCAGTTCATCTCGTCGGGCGAGCGCAAGTGGCTCAGAATGTCGGGCCTCGTCTGCCTGCTGCCGCACGGCTATGAAGGCCAGGGGCCGGAGCATTCGTCGGCCCGGCTCGAGCGCTTCCTGCAGCTTTGCGCGGAAGACAACATGCAGGTCGCCAACGTCACGACGCCGGCCAACTACTTCCACATCTTGCGCCGGCAATTGAAGCGGGACTTCCGCAAGCCGCTGATCCTGATGACGCCGAAGTCGCTGCTGCGCCACAAGCGGGCGGTGTCGACGCTGCCGGAAATGTCGGGCGAAAGCGCCTTTCACCGGCTGTTGTGGGACGACGCCCAGCTGCTGTCGGGCCAGGCCATCAAGCTCACCAAGGATTCGAAGATCCGCCGTGTCGTGCTCTGTTCGGGCAAGGTCTACTACGACCTCTACGAAGAGCGCGAGAAGCGCGGCATCAACGACATCTACCTGCTGCGCGTCGAGCAGCTCTATCCGTTCCCGGCCAAGGCGCTGATCACCGAACTGTCGCGCTTCCGCAATGCCGAGATGGTGTGGTGCCAGGAGGAGCCCAAGAACATGGGCGCCTGGTCGTTCATCGATCCGTATCTCGAATGGGTGCTGGCGCATATCGACGCCAAGCACCAGCGGGTACGCTATACCGGCCGGCCGGCCGCCGCCTCGCCGGCGACCGGATTGATGTCGAAGCATCTCGCCCAGCTTGCCGCCTTGCTCGACGACGCGCTTGGTGAATAGAACAGAACTGGGCGGATAAAATAGAACCGAAAGAAACGGACAGGCACAATGGCAACCGAAATCCGCGTCCCGACACTTGGTGAATCCGTCACCGAGGCGACCATCGGCAAATGGTTCAAGAAGGTCGGCGACGCGATCGCCGCCGATGAGCCGCTGGTCGAACTCGAAACCGACAAGGTGACGGTGGAAGTGCCGGCCGCCGCCGCGGGCACGCTCAGCGAGATCGCCGTCAAGGAAGGCGAGACGGTTGGCGTCGGGGCGCTGCTCGGCACGATTTCGGCAGGCGCCGGCGCAGCAGCCAATGCTGCCGCCGCTCCGGCAGCGAAGCCGGACGCGGTGTCGCAGGCCTCGGCTCCGACCGCGGCCTCGAGCGTCCAGCAGGCCGCGGCCGAGACGGCCAAGATCGCCGGCGACGCCGGCGCGATTGAGACACGCACAATGCCGCCGGCGCCGTCGGCGGCAAAGCTGCTGGCCGAGCACAATCTTGCGGTCGACCAGGTCTCGGGCTCGGGCAAGCGCGGCCAGGTGCTGAAAGGCGACGTGCTCGACCTGATCGCCAGGGGCGCGCCGTCGCAGCCGGCCGAAATGCCAAAGGCAGCACCTGTGTCGGCACCTGTCGCCGCGCGCGCGCCGTCCTCGGCCGACGATGCGTCGCGCGAGGAGCGCGTGCGCATGACCAAGCTGCGCCAGACCATCGCGCGCCGCCTCAAGGAAGCGCAATCGACCGCCGCGATGCTGACCACCTTCAACGAGGTCGACATGAGCGCGGTGATGGCGCTGAGGAGCAAATACAAGGACGTGTTCGAGAAGAAGCACGGCGTGAAGCTCGGCTTCATGGGTTTCTTCACCAAGGCCGTCACCCATGCGCTGAAGGAGATCCCGTCCGTCAACGCCGAGATCGACGGCACCGACATCATCTTCAAGAACTACGCCCATATCGGCGTCGCCGTTGGTACCGAAAAAGGCCTTGTCGTGCCGGTCGTGCGCAATGCCGACCAGATGTCCATCGCCGAAATCGAGAAGGACATCGGCAGGCTCGGGCTTGCGGCGCGCGACGGCAAGCTATCGGTTGCGGATATGCAAGGCGGCACGTTTACGATTTCCAACGGTGGCGTTTACGGGTCGCTGATGTCGACGCCGATCCTCAATGCGCCGCAGTCGGGCATTTTGGGCATGCACAAGATCCAGGAGCGGCCGGTGGTGGTCGGCGGCCAGATCGTCATCCGGCCGATGATGTATCTGGCGCTGTCCTACGATCACCGCATCGTCGACGGCAAGGAAGCGGTGACGTTCCTGGTGCGGGTCAAGGAAAGCCTGGAGGATCCCGAGCGGCTGGTGCTCGACCTCTAGGGGCGGCCCGAGTGAGCCGGAGAATGGATCTGCGCCACCGGATTGGTTCCTCTCGTTTCCGGTCCGGTTTGTTTGTCACGATCTCCGCACTCGGCGTGCAGACGGTCTCCGCTGCGCTTGCCGCCTGCCCGCTCGAACTGGCCGTCTACGGCGACACTGAAAACGCAGCCGAGATCGATTTCAGGCCAACCGGCGAATCGGCCGCCGTCACCAACAGTTTCAAGATGGTGCTCGACAAGGGCGTCGTTCTCGACGGAATCGTCATGTGGACGGAGGGCGTGGCGCGGCCGCATGGCTCACTGATGTACAAATGCCCGGCCGGCGACGTCACCGGCGACGAGCTCGCCGCCTGCACTGTGTGGGAGGGGGTCATCTATACGGCCGACGACCAGGGCAATATCGCGTTGCTGCCGGGCGAAGGAAAGGATGCGCCGAAGAAGCTGATCCTGCCCGATCTGGGGGCGTCGTTGCAGATGTCGGCGGCCTATGGCGCCAACGGCTTTTCCAAGGTGCCCTGGGACGTCTTTGCCCTGAAAGGATGTCAGGAATGAGCGGAAAAATCCTGCTGGTGACCGGCGGCAGCCGCGGCATTGGCGCCGCTACATGCAGGCTTGCCGCCGAGGCCGGCTACCGCGTTGCGGTCAATTACGCGTCGAATGCAAAAGCGGCCGAAACGGTGGTCGCCGACATCGAGGCCGGCGGCGGAGAAGCCTTTGCCCTCAAGGCCGATGTCGGCAGCGAGACGGATGTGCTGGCCATGTTCGAGGCGGTCGAAGACCGCTTCGGCGGGCTTGATGCGCTGGTCAACAATGCCGGTGTCGTCGACAGCCTGTCACGGGTCGACGAGATGTCGTTCGCGCGGCTCGAGCGCATGATGCGGATCAATGTGATTGGGCCGATGCTTTGCGCACGCGAAGCGGTGAAGCGCATGTCGACCAGAAATGGCGGCAAGGGCGGCGCCATCGTCAATTTGTCTTCGATCGCGGCAAGGCTTGGCGGGGCAGGTCAATATATCGACTACGCAGCCTCCAAGAACGCGATCAACGCCTTCACTGTCGGCCTGGCGCGGGAAGTGGCCGAGGAAGGCGTCCGTGTCAACGCGGTCAGCCCGGGCATCATCGACACGGAAATTCATGCCTCCGGCGGGCAGCCGGATCGCGCCGAGAAAATGGGCCGGGTGGTGCCGATGCAGCGCGCAGGCACTGCCGAGGAAGTCGCGGCCGCAATTCTCTGGCTGCTGTCGGACGAGGCCTCCTATACGACAGGCGCCAATCTGGAAATCGGCGGCGGCCGCTAAAGCAAAGGGACAGTATCATGGCCTATGACGTCGTTATCATCGGATCGGGACCGGGCGGCTATGTCTGCGCCATCAAGGCGGCACAGCTCGGCCTGAAGACGGCGGTGGTCGAAAAGAACCCGACCTTCGGCGGTACCTGCCTCAACATCGGCTGCATCCCGTCAAAGGCGCTGCTGCATGCGTCCGAGCTGTTTGCCGAGGCCGGCCATTCCTTCGACGCGCTCGGCGTCGAGATCGGCGCGCCCAAGCTCAATCTCGGCAAGATGATGGCACACAAGGATGCGACGGTGACGGCCAACGTCAATGGCGTCGCCTTCCTGTTCAAGAAGAACAAGATCGACAGTTTTCGCGGCACCGGCAAAGTAGTTGCGGCTGGCAAGGTGTCGGTGACCTCCGATGACGGCAAGGTCGAGGAGATTGAGACCAAGAACATCGTCATCGCCACCGGCTCCGACGTCGCCGGCATTCCCGGTGTCAAGGTCGATTTCGACGAGAAGGTGATCGTGTCGTCGACCGGCGCGCTGTCGCTGGACAAGGTGCCGGGCCATCTGGTGGTGGTCGGCGGCGGCGTCATCGGGCTGGAGCTCGGCTCGGTATGGGCGCGGCTCGGCGCCAAGGTCACCGTGGTCGAGTTCCTCGACACCATCCTGGGCGGCATGGATGGCGAGGTCTCCAAGCAGTTCCAGCGCCTGCTGTTGAAGCAGGGCTTTGAGTTCAGGCTGGGCGCCAAGGTGACCGGCGTCGCCAAGGCCAAGAAGGGAGCGACGGTCACCTTCGAGCCAGTCAAAGGCGGGGCGGCCGAGACGATCGAGGCCGACGCCGTGCTGATCGCGACGGGACGACGGGCCTATTCGGACGCTCTCGGGCTTAAGGAGGCAGGCGTCGACGTCGACGAGCGCGGCTGGGTCAAGACCGACGGCCATCTCAGGACCAAAGTCCCCGGTATCTACGCCATCGGCGATGTCATCGCCGGCCCGATGCTCGCCCACAAGGCCGAGGACGAGGGCGTGGCGGTGGCCGAAACCATTGCCGGCCAGGCCGGGCATGTGAACTATGACGTGATTCCAAGCGTCGTCTACACCACGCCGGAAATCGCTTCGGTCGGCAAGACCGAAGAAGAATTGAAGAAGGCCGGCGTCGACTACAAGGCGGGAAAATTCCCGTTCAGCGCCAATGGCCGGGCGCGCGCCATGCTGCACACCGACGGCTTTGTGAAAATCCTGGCCGACAAGGCCAGCGACCGCGTGCTCGGCGTCCACATCGTCGGCTTCGGCGCCGGCGAGATGATCCACGAGGCGGCGGTGCTGATGGAATTTGGCGGCTCGTCGGAAGACCTAGCCCGCACCTGTCACGCCCATCCGACAATGTCGGAGGCGGTCAAGGAGGCGGCACTGGCGACGTTCTTCAAGCCCATCCATATCTGAGCAAACGCGGTGAATCGCAAAGCTTAGAGATTGGCTGAAACAGCCGCGATTCGTCATCCCAGGGCGGAGCAGGAGCGGAGCGATGTCGCGGAGACCCTGGGATCCATGCCGTTACCTAAGCGGCAGTGTTCCGGCGAACCAGAATCGAGTGCCTCTTCGCATCGGCTGGTAACCGGTGATTCAGTTGTGTGCGTCAAGTTCTGCAAAAATGGCGTGGCAGTAGCTGTGACGTCGGCGTGTCCGCCGCGCAGCCCCCGTGTTTAGCGG